>DUOB01000061.1 GCA_012839035.1 Propionibacterium sp. | reverse complement strand
CGAGATCACCTCGGACGAGCTGTGGGAGATCTTCCAGCGTGAGTACATCCAGGCGGACGGACCGCTGCAGGTGTCGAACATCAAGACCGACAACAACGGAGTCGACACCGTGGACGCGCTCGTCTCGATGAACGGTGAGGAGTTCTGGGTCCACGGTGAGGGCAACGGTCCCGTCTCCGCCTATGTGGATGCGCTGTCGAGCTTCGGCCACCGTGGCGTACGCGTCCTCGACTATCGGGAGCATGCGATGGCCTCGGGTGGCGACGCCAAGGCTGCTGCGTTCGTCGAGTGCGAGATCGGGGAAGCCGAGGAAGCCCGCATCATGTGGGGCGTCGGCATCCACGAGAACATCATCACCGCGTCCCTGATGGCGGTGAGCAACGCGGTCAACCGCGCGATCCGCTGATCGACGTGAGTCGCTGAGCCAAGCGTTCTCCAGCCGGCCCGGTTCCCCTCGTGGGTGCCGGGTCGGCTTTTTTGGGGGGTCGCCGCAGCGAGCGCCGAGGTCGTTGGCCGGGCGCCGTTGTCGGCGGGGGTGTTGTCCTTTGATCCGCGGGGTGGGTCAAACAACAAGGGCTGGGGGTGTTGTCCTTTGATCCGCGGGGTGGGTCAAACAACAAGGGCCGGAGGCCTTCGGTCGGCGGGTCATGTCCGCGTCCCGGGGTCAGGTGTCCGCGTCCACCCAACCCATGGTCCGTTCGACGGCCTTGGCCCAATGGCGATGGAGGCGGTCGGCCTCGGTTCGCTCCATGGTGGGGGACCAGCGGATCTCCTCCGACCAGTTGGCGGTGACGTCGTCGACGCCGGACCAGAACCCGACCCCGATCCCGGCCGCGTACGCCGCCCCCAGTGCCGTTGTCTCGATCACCGTCGGGCGGATGACGTCGATGCCGAGTTGGTCGGCCTGGAACTGCATGAGCAACTCGTTGGCGGTCATCCCGCCGTCGACGCGCAGCTCCGAGATCGCGGTGCCGGAGTCCGCCTGCATGGCCTCGACGACGTCGCGGGTCTGGTACGCCGACGCCTCCAGCGCCGCCCGCGCCAGGTGCGCCTTGGTCACATAGCGGGTGAGGCCCGCGATCACCCCGCGGGCGTCGTCGCGCCAATAGGGTGCGAAGAGCCCGGAGAAGGCGGGCACGATGTACGCCCCACCGTTGTCCTCGACCGACGCCGCGAGCTCCTCGACCTCGGGCGCGGAGCCGATCAGGCCCAAGTTGTCCCGCAGCCACTGCACGAGCGATCCCGCGACCGCGATCGAACCCTCCAGCGCATAGACCGCCGGCTCCCCGGCGAGCTGATAGGCGACGGTCGAGATCAGTCCCGATTCCGACCGGACGGCCTCCGTGCCCGTGTTCGCCAGCACGAAGCAGCCTGTGCCATAGGTGTTCTTCGCCATGCCCGGCGTGAAGCACGCCTGCCCGAACAGCGCCGCCTGCTGGTCGCCGAGGACGCCGGTGATGGGAATCCCGCCCAGCAAACCGGTGGATCCAACCGTGCCGAAGTCACCCACCGAGGCGCGGATCTCGGGGAGCATCGACCGGGGGATGTCCATCGCGCCGGTGATCTCCTCGTCCCACTCCAACGTGCGGAGATCCATGAGCATCGTGCGGGAGGCGTTGGTGACGTCCGTGACATGGATGCCGCCGTTCGGGCCGCCGGTGAGGTTCCAGATCAGCCACGAGTCGATCGTCCCCATCCGCAGATGCCCGGCCTCGGCGTCGGCCCGCGCGCCCGTGATGTTGTCGAGGATCCACCGCACCTTCGGCCCCGCGAAATAGGTCGCCAAGGGCAGCCCCACCCGGTCCTTCCAGCGGTCCGCGCCCACGTCCCCGCCGAGCTCGCGGCACAGGTCCGCGGTCCGGGTGTCCTGCCAGACGATGGCGTTGGTGACGGGCCGCCCGGTCCGGACATCCCACACCACCGTGGTCTCGCGCTGGTTGGTGATGCCGATGGCAGCCAGGTGCAGGTGGGTGATGCGGGCCCGCGTCAACGCGAGCGCGACGCAGTGAATAGTGTTCGTCCAGATCTCACTCGGATCGTGCTCGACCCAGCCGGGTTGCGGGAACAGCTGCTGGTGTTCGGCCTGGCCGACCGCCACCGCGTGTCCGGCCTGATCGAAAACGATCGCCCTGGTCGAGGTGGTGCCCTGGTCGATCGCGAGGACGTATTTCCGTTCGGTCATCGGTCCGCCTCCGCCTTGTTCGTCTCGGTGCCGTCGGGGATCACCGTGTTCGGGATGGCGCCGCCATAGCGGCGGTCACGTTGGGCGTACAGCTCGATCGCCCGCCACAGATGCCGACGGTCCCAATCCGGCCACAGGGTGTCGAGGAAGACCATCTCGGCGTACGCCGACTGCCACAGCAGGAAATTGGAGAATCGCTGCTCACCGGAGGACCGGACGAACAGGTCGACGTCGGGGATCTCCGGTTCGTCGAGGAACGCGCGGAACCGATCCTCGGTGAGGCGAGAAGGATCGAGCTTGCCCTGGCGCGCCAGCTCCGCGACCTGTCGCGCGGCATCGACGATCTCGGCCCGCCCGCCATAGTTCACGCAGAACTGCAACGTCAGCGTGTCGTTGTCCTTGCTCTGCTCCTCGGCCGTCTCGAGCTCCTTGATTACCGAACGCCACAGTCGGGGGCGACGACCCGCCCAGCGCACGCGTACCCCCAAGTCGTCCAACTCATCGCGCCGCCGATGGATGACATCCCGGTTGAACCCCATCAGGAACCGGACCTCGTCGGGGGAGCGGCGCCAGTTCTCGGTGGAGAACGCATAGGCGGAGAGATACTTCACCCCGATCTCGATTGCCCCCTCGATCACGTCGAACAGCACGGACTCGCCGGCCTCGTGGCCTTTGGTCCGCGGGAGGTTGCGCGCCTTGGCCCATCGTCCGTTGCCATCCATCACGATCGCCACGTGCTGGGGGATGACTTCCTTCGGCAACGCGGGGGGTCTGGCCCCGGAGGGATGGGGGGTCGGCTGCCGCCGGGGTGGTTTGCTCGTCCGCTTCGCGCTCACAGACCTGAGCGTAGTTGGTGCCTCCGGCAGCCGCGGAGTGCCTCGCAGACCAGATGAGTGTTGCCCGGGACCCCTGTGCTGCGGGCCTGGGATACTGGGGCGATGGCCACCTATCGTGATGAGGCTGTCGTGCTGCGCACCCACAAGCTGGGTGAAGCCGACCGCATCATCACGCTGTTGTCGCGTCGGCATGGAAAGGTACGCGCGGCCGCGCGCGGGGTGCGTCGCACGTCGTCGAAGTTCGGTGCCCGGTTGGAGCCGTTCAGTCACATCGATGTGCAGCTCGCCACCGGCCGCAGCCTCGACATCGTCGCGCAAGTGGAGTCGCTGCACGCGTTCGGGGAGCGGTTGGTGGACGACTTCCCGAAATACACGGCCGGGCAGGTCATGCTCGAGACCGCGGATCGCTTGGTGACGGAGGAGGGCCAGCCGGCGGTGCAGCAGTACCTGCTGCTGGTCGGCGCGCTGCGGGTCCTCAACGAGGGCACCTCCGATGGGCCCCGCGAGACGGCGACGATCCTCGACTCGTTCCTGCTGCGCTCCCTCGCGGTGGCCGGTTATGCGCCGACGTTCACCGACTGTGCGAAGTGCGGTGCCGAGGGACCGCACCGGGCCTTCTCCCCGGCCGCGGGTGGGGTCGTGTGCGGAGTCTGCCGTCCGCCCGGATCGGCGCAGCCCCGTCCGCAGACGCTGGCGTACCTCGCCGCACTCCTCACCGGTCACTGGCCCGCCACCCGGGACACCCCGCCCGAGATCATCCGCGAGGGGAGTGGCCTCACTGCGGCGTTCGTGACCTGGCACCTCGAGCGCGGCCTGCGCTCGCTGCCCCACGTGGAGCGCTGACCGGGCCGTGAACTTTGGATCGTCGGAGGGGACCGTACGATCGTGCGTTCACCCCCGCAGGTCGAACCCCAGATCGAGCACGACCGCGGAGTGCGTGAGTGCCCCGACGGCGATGAAGTCCACGCCCGTCGCGCCGACCGCGGCAGCGTCGTTGAGCGTGAGACCACCGCTGGCCTCGGTGCGCACACCGGCGGGACGGCACAAGGCAACGGCCTCGCGCATCTGGGCGGGAGTCATGTTGTCGAGCAGGATCAGGTCGGCACCCGCGTCGATCGCCTCGCGCAACTGATCGAGGGTGTCGACCTCGACCTCGACCGGCACCTCGGGAGAACGTTCGCGCACGGCCGCGAAAGCGGCAGCCACCGAGCCCGCCGCCGCGACGTGGTTGTCCTTGATCAGCGCGGCGTCGCCGAGGCCCATGCGGTGGTTGACGCCCCCGCCGCAGCGGACGGCGTACTTCTGCAGGACCCGCAGCCCGGGCACGGTCTTTCGGGTGTCGCGTACTTTCGCCTCGGTCCCCGCCAGCGCATCCGCCCACTCCGCGGTCGCCGTGGCCACACCCGAGAGCTGACAGAGCAGGTTGAGCATCGTGCGCTCCGCGGTCAACAGGCAGCGCAGGGGTCCGCTCACCGTGAGCACCAGGTCACCCTTGTCGACCCGATCGCCGTCGGCGGCGACCAGGGTCGTGGTGACCTCAATGCCCTGCCGGGCGGCCATGGTGTGCATGACGGCGGCGGCGATGGGTACGCCGGCCAGGCACCCCGGCCTGCGGGCCACCACGTCGGCGGTGCCGGTCGCGTCGGCGGGGAGAGTCGCGTCGCTGGTGACGTCCGGACCCCAGGAGAGGTCCTCGTCGAGGGTGCGGTCGATCACCTCGGCCACGTGGGCGGGATGGAGTCCGGCGTCGGTCAGGGCATGGGTGATGTCCGTGGGCCAGCTGGTCATGAGTGGTCCTCCTCGGCGTTGATCGGTTCCTGGCGCAGACGCACGCCGCCTCCGTTGAGGCGGAGTGCGAGTCGGCGTACCCACGTGGGCACCTGGTGCGGATGGTCACCGCGGCGGTGACAGCCTCTCGACTCGGTGCGTGCGAGCGCGGAGGTGGCGACGAGGGTGCCGACGGTACGCAGGTTCTCCGCGTCGAGACTCTCGTGGGTCAGCTCGTCGGTGGCCGGCAGCTCGGCCAGCGTACGCAGCGCCGCGCGGAGACCCGCATCGGTCCGGTGGACCGCGACCCCGGCATCGGTGGCCTCCCGCAGCTGGGCGAGGGCCGCGGGATCGGTGAGTGGGGCAGCGCCCCGGCGTACCCACTCCGCAGGCGTCCACCCGAACCGGTCCCCGACCAGCAGGGCACCCAGCCGCTCACCCGCGACCAGGCCCTCGGTCACGGAATTGGACGCCAACCGGTTGGCGCCCTGGACGCCGGTGGCAGCGACTTCGCCGATGGCATGGAGACCGGGCACATCGGTGGTGCCCTGGAGGTCCGCGGAGATCCCACCACACAGATAGTGCGCCGCGGGGCGGACGGGGATCGGCTCCTTGACCGGATCCACGCCGCGTTCGCGACACATGGCGAGGATGGAGGGGAAGTGCGACTCCCACTTCTCGGCGCCGAAGTGCCGGGCATCGAGGAACAGGTGTGTCTCACCCGTGCGCGCCATGTGCGCCTCCATGGAGGAGGCGACGACGTCGCGGGGGGCGAGATCCGCGAGCGGATGCAGGCCCTTCATGACCCGGGCACCGGTCCGGTCGATGAGGAAGGCGCCTTCGCCGCGGACGGCTTCGGAGATGAGTACGCCACGGTCGCCCGGTCGGCGATGGGCCTCCGGCACGACCAGGATCGTCGGATGGAACTGCACGAACTCGATGTCCCGGATCGTCGCACCTGCCCGCAGGGCAGCGGCGATGCCGTCACCGGTGGCCACGGCGGGGTTCGTCGTCAGTGACCAGAGCTGACCGATGCCGCCGGCGGCCAGCACGACCGCGGGGCTGCTGATCTCGCCGATCAGGCCGTCGGGGTCGATGACGCGGACGCCGCATGCGACGCCCTCGGCATCGGTGAGCACGTCGATCAACCGGGTGTGGGCCCGGACGCGGATCGACGATTCGGGGTTCAGGATGGCGGCGTGGAGGGCGGCGCTGAGCGTACGCTGCACTTCCCGCCCTGTCGCGTCCCCACCCGCGTGCAGGATGCGGCGCGCGTGGTGCCCGCCCTCCAGGTGGAGGTCATAGGCGCCGGAGTCGTCGGTGTCGAACTGGGCGCCGAGGGTGATGAGCTGTTCGATCGCCTCCGGCGCGGAGGACACGAGGTCCCACACGGCGTCGACGTCGCAGAGGCCAGCCCCCGCTGTGAGTGTGTCGGAGACGTGGAGGGCCAGGGAATCCTGATCGGACCAGACCGCGGCCAGGCCGCCCTGGGCCCAGTCGGTCGCCGTCTCGGTGATCTCGCCGCGGGTGACGACGAGGGTGTCGATCCCTGCGGTCGCCAACTCGACCGTGGCAGCCAGGCCGGCCGCTCCGGAGCCGATCACCACGACCTGTGCGGAATCGGTCCAGGCGGCCGGCGGAGTCGTGAGCTCCCGCGGCAGCGGGCGGCCCCGGTCGCTGGTCAGCGGGTCCGGGATGTCGTTCGATGTGGTCACGCGCTCATTCCCCGGTGCCGGGGTTGCCGATGGCCACCATGCGCTCCACGGCGGCACGGGCGCGGGCTGCGGTCTCCGGATCGACGTCGACCTCGTCGACGCCGTCGGTGAGGCTGCGCAGCAGCTTGGGCGGGGTGATCATCTGCATGAACCGGCAGGCGGCCTGGGGGTTGACGGCCTGGAAGTCGGTCTTCTGGTTGGCCTTGCGCAGCTGGTGCAGCATGCCGACCTCCGTCGCGACCAGCACCTTCTTGGCGGTCGTCTTCCGGGCCTCGTCGAGCATCCCGCCCGTGGACAGGATGTGCGTACGGTCCTTCGGGATCTCCCCGGACGACGCCATCCACAGGGCGCTGGTGGTGCACCCGCACTCGGGGTGGACGAAAAGCTCGGCCTCCGGATTGTCCCGGACCTGCTGCTCCAGGTCGGCCGGGGAGATGTCGGCATGCACGTGGCACTCACCGAGCCAGACGTGGATGTTCTTGCGGCCGGTCTCGCGGCGCACGTGGGCACCGAGGAACTGGTCCGGGCAGAACAGGATCGGGGTGTCCTCCGGGATCGAGCGCACGACGTCGACCGCATTCGAGGAGGTGCAGCAGATGTCGGTCTCGGCCTTCACCGCGGCCGTGGTGTTGACATAGGACACGACGACCGCGCCGGGGTGCTCGGCCTTCCACTCGCGCAACTGCTCTGCAGTGATCGTGTCCGCCAGCGAGCAGCCGGCGTTGGCGTCCGGGATCAGGACGGTCTTCTCGGGGGAGAGGAGCTTGGCGGTCTCGGCCATGAAGTGCACGCCGGCGAACACGATCGTGCTCTGGGTCGCGGTGGCGGCGAGCCGGGACAGCGCGAGCGAGTCGCCGACGTGGTGGGCGACTTCCTGGATCGCGGGCAGCTGATAGTTGTGCGCCAGGATGACGGCGTCCTTCTCCTCGGCCAGGCGGCGTACTTCGGTCGCCCAGGCCTCGAACTCGGCGGGCGTCCAGTTCTGCCAGTCGTCGCTGGTGGACAGCGAGCTCTCTGCGGTATCCAGATCGGTGGTCGTCATCGGTCCTCCGTGGGTGATGGTTATCGCTCGTTGGGCGAAAACTGGATTTAGCCTAGCAAGCAAAAACTCGCTCTGTCGAATAGGGTTGGCTGCGTGGAGCAAGAAAGGGACCCTGCGGTGGCCCGCTATCGCCATGAGGCGCTGGCGGTCGTGCTGCAGGTTCGTCCGAGTGTCGCACGCCGCGGCATCCCTGGAGAGGGCGGTCAGTCGGCGGAATCGTCTGCGGTCGGCCCCGACCGGCGAGCGTACACACTCTCCGTCCTCGCCTGGCGCCGACGCCGGGACCCGTTCGTGGGGGACTGGGCGTTGCCGAGTGGTCCGGTCGGGCGGGACGAGGCGATCGGCGCGAGCGTACGCCGGCACCTCGCCCATCAGGTCGATCTCGCCGAGATTGCCCATCTGGAGCAGTTGCGTACGCTGTCGGCCCCCGGTCGCGACCCGTCCCAGCGCACGATCGCAACCGCCTATCTGGGCCTGGTGCCGGCGACCAGCGAGCCCCGCCTGCCCCAGCACGCGGCATGGTTGCCGGTGGAGGATCTGCCGTCCATGGCGTTCGATCATGCGCACGTGATCGATGAGGGGGTGGCGCGGATGAGATCGAAGCTGTCGTATACGAACCTGGGTTTCGCCCTCGTCCCCGCCGAGTTCACGCTGGCGGAACTGCGGGACATCTATGAGGTCGCGCTCGATCAGGAGATCTCCGTGACCAATCTCCAGCGCATCCTGCGCCGCCGCGGACAGCTCCAGGCAACCGGCGGGGTCGGGGAACCGGGGGAGCATGGTGGACGCCCGCCGCGGCTCTATCGCTTCACGGCGCGCGAACTGGAGGTCACGGACCCTTTTGCAGTGCTGCGTCCCTCACGGACGAGCTGAGCCCGGCTGGGTCAGGTGGGGCAGTCGGCGCAGAGGCCGAAGATCTCCAGCTCGTGGTCGGCGTCGCGGAACCCGTGCTCCCGGGCGATCGCCTCGGCCCACTGCTCGATGACTGGGGCGAAGATCTCCACGGCGTGCCCGCACCGGCGGCACACCAGGTGGTGGTGATGATCCGCGGTGTGGCAGCGCCGAAAAGCGGTTTCGCCGTCGTGGCGGATCGCATCGACCTCACCGGCGTCGGCCATGGCCTGCAGGGTGCGATAGACGGTGGTCAGTCCGACGGACACGCCTTCGTCACGGAGGATGTCGTGGATCTGCTGGGCGGTCCGGAAGTCGTCGATCCGGCCGAGCAGATCACTGATGGCTGCTCGTTGCCGGGTCCTGCGCAGACCCGGCTGCGGAGGGCTGGCCGGCAATTTGGTCATGATGGTGTTCCTCCCAACGGGAAGGTTACGCGGTCCGCCTTCCCGGTCTCGTCGAGCGCCCGCGGATCGGCGGTCGTGTCGGGGTCGTCGTCCTCCCGGATATGGCGCGCCTTGAGCGCTGATACGGGCCAGGACAGGGCGAACACGGCGATGGCCAGGATGACGATCAGAGCGCCTGGTGCCGTGTCGAAATAGAAGGAGCCGACGGTGCCGCCGACCGCGGTCAGGACCCCCAGGCCCATCGCGGTCAACAGGCCCGCGGTGAAGCCGCGCACGAGGTTGCTGGCGGCGGCGGCCGGGACAACCATGAGCGCACTCACCAGCAGGAGTCCGACCGTCCGCATGGACACCGTGACGGTGATGGCGGCGAGCACGACGATCAGCAGGTTGTAGGCCCGGGTCTTCAGGCCGAGCACCTTCGCGTACTCCTCATCCGTTGACACCGCGAACAGTTGCGGGGCCAGACCCAACGCGGTGACGAGGACGACGGCGGACAAGATCGCAACCCAGAGCACGTCGCCGCGGGACACGGTGGTGAGTGATCCGAAAAGATACTGGCTGAGGGCGGCGGCGCCCTGGCCTGCGACTCCGGCCATGAGGACGCCGGCGGCGAGACCGCCATAGAACAGGATCGCCAGCCCGACGTCGCCGGTGGCCTTGCCGAATTGGCGGAGCAGTTCGACCGCGATGGCGCCGGCCGTGCAGACGACGATGGCCACCGGCAGCGGAGAGGTGTTGGTCATGACGGCGAGGCCGACGCCGGCGATCGCCACGTGACCCAGGCCGTCCCCGAGCAGGCTCAGCCGGCGCTGGACGATGTAGGTGCCGATCGCCGGGGCCATCAGCCCGGTGAGGACGGCGGTGATGAGGGCGCGTTGCATGAACGCGAAATCGAAGATGTTCACCGGCGTTCCCCGATCCACGGGTTGTCCACGAGTCCCGGACCGGTGCCCGTCTCGACTTCTTCCGTGTCGTGTTCGTGGTGGTGGTCGTGGCTGTGGATGTGTTCTTTGCATTCGGCGTGGATGGAGACCTCGCCGGTCGCGAGCTGGGCCGCCCGGTCATCCCTGTTGGGCACCTCGCCGTCGTGCACGAGGTGCCCGTGGTCGAGCACGATCGCCCGGTCCATGAGCGGGCCCAGCGGGCCGAGCTCGTGCAGGACCACGAGCATGGCGAGTCCCTCGCCCTTGAGGCGCCGCAGCAGATGCGCGAGCCGGCGCTGGGACGACAGGTCGAGACCGACCAGGGGCTCGTCGAGAACCAGGAAATCGGGTTCGGTCGCGAGGGCGCGGGCGATGCGGGCGCGCTGCTGCTGGCCGCCCGACAGTTCGCTCATCTCCCACCGCTCGCGACCGGTCAGGCCGACCAGATCGATCAGCTCTCCCACCAACCGCCGCTCGGAGCGGCTGACCATGGCAAACGCGCGACGCCGGGCAAGCCGCCCGGTCGAGACGACCTCGCGCACGGTGGCGCGCTGCAGGGCCGGGTCGGAGTGCTGGGGCACGAAGCCGATCCGGTGCCAGTCCCGGAACTTGTGGTGGGGCGTGCCGAACAGCTCGACCCTGCCCCGGTGGGGGACGAGGTTGAGGATGGCCCGCAACATCGTCGATTTCCCGGACCCGTTGGCCCCCATGAGCGCCACCGCCTCACCCTGGTGGATCGTGGTGGTCGCGCCGGTCAGCGCCGTCGTGGACCCGAGCACGACCTCGAGGTCCTGGACGGCGACGACGGTCTCCCCGGGGAGGGGTGAGCGTCGACCGTTGCTGCTGGTCGGAGGAGTGCGGGTCACCGGGGAATTGGTCAGTTGCACGCGTTGGCCGCCTTCAGTGCGGTGAGGTTGGAGTTCATGACCTCGAGATAGTTCGAGCCCTTCGATTCCGCCGTCAGCCCCTCCAGGGGGTCGAGCACGTCAGTCTTGAGGCCCAGGTCTCCGGCCACGGCCTCGGCCACGGCCGGAGATACCAGCGTCTCATAGAAGATCGTGGTGACGCCGTGCTCACGGGCGAGCTGCTGCACCTCGGCCACGCGTGCCGGGGAGGGCTCCAGGTCCGGCTCGAGGCCCCGGATGGGGACCTGCACCAGGTCATAGCGCTCGGTCAAATAGCCGAACGCCGCATGCGACACGACGATCTCGCGGCGCTCGCAGTTGGCCAGACCGGTCGTGAAGGACTCGTCGAGAGTGGTGTAATCGGCCTTCAGCGCCTCGGCGTTTGCGCTGAACGTGTCCTGGTCGTCGGGGCGTACCTCACCCAATTTCTCCGCGGTGGCATCCGCGATCTTCGCCATGTTGTCGAGATCGAGCCACAGGTGGGGATCGGTGGTGCCGTGGTCGTGGCCGTCGTCGGTGCCGTGGTCGTCGGCGCCGTGGTCGTCGGTGCCGTGGTCGTCGGTGTCGTGGCCGTCTTCCGCACCGTGCTCGTCCTCGGCAGCAGGTTCGGTGGAGTGTGTGTGAACGTGTTCACCCGCGGCATCCACGTCGTGCATGGTGGCCACGGTGGTTACGTCGAGGACGTTCGCCAGTTCCATCTGGGCGATCGCATCATCGACGGCCGGCTGGAAGCCGCTTTGATAGATGACGAGGTCGGCCCCCTGGATCTTGGCGGTCTGTCGGGGGGTGAGCTCAAGCCCGTGGGCATCGGCCCCGGGCTGGGTCAGGTTGGTGATCTCGGCGGTCTCGCCCGCCACGCGCTCGGCAGTGAAATGCAGGGGATAGAAGGCGACGACGATATCGAGTTTGTCGCCCGCCTGCGGATCGTTGGTCGCGGTCCCTCCGCACGCTGCGGTGACGAGCAGTGCGGCGGTGGCGAGAGGGACTCCGAGGATGCGGGTGAGTGAGTGCATGAACGTATGATGTCATGTCGATGTTGAAAACCAAAATCAATAACTCGGGATGCGTGCCCTACTCTGATCGCGTGATTGTGGTGAATCGGTTTCGCGGCGGCCCGGCCTTCGGGGAGCGGCTCGCCCCGGTGGTGAAAATTCTGTCTGGAAAACCCGGATTCATCGATGCGCACGTGGCGCAGAATCTCGACGAGCCCGACCTGTGGGTGCTGGTGACGCGGTGGGAGAACGTGGGCTCCTATCGCCGAGCGCTGGGTGGCCTGGAGTCCAAGATGCTGGTCGTGCCGCTGTTGTCGGAGGCGATCGACGAGCCATCGGCGTATGCGTCGCCCGAGACCGTGGGCGAGAACATCCCGCGCGGGCTGGAGTGATCGCGGCAGCGCTGGGCGTCCTCGTCGGGCTCGTCCTGCCCCTGCAGACCACGGTCAACGCCCGCTTGCGCCGGTCCGTGGGTGGTTCCCCGTTCCTGGCGGCGTTCATCTCGTTCTTCCTGGGCACCGCGACCCTGGCCGTGGCCACGCTGCTGGTCGCCGGTCGGCTGCCCGACCTGTCGCCAGCCGGGAGTGCCCCGGCGTGGTTGTGGATCGGCGGCCTGCTCGGCGTGCTCTTCCTGGGCGGCAACATCGTGCTGTTCCCACATCTCGGGTCCGTGCAGACCGTCGTGCTCCCCATCGCGGGTCAGGTCCTGATGGGCCTGATCATCGACGAGTTCGGCCTGTTCCAGGCCCCGCGAGTCGGGCTGACGCCCGCCCGCATCGGGGGCGCCGTCCTGCTTCTGCTCGGCATGCTCGGGGCCATCGGAATCGCCGGCCGATGGGCCCGGGGTGCCGCCTCCGATCACAACGAGCGCCACGAGGGCGCGCGAGTGTGGCTCTGGCGGGCGTTCGGGATCTTCGTCGGGATGTGTTCGGCCGCACAGACCGCGATCAACGGGCGCCTGGGAGTCGTGCTCGGGTCTGCCGTGCTGGCAGCGCTGGTCTCGTTCACGGTGGGCACGGTGGCGCTGCTCGTCATCGTCCTGGTGACGCGTACGCCCTGGCGGCTCGAGCGCGTCGACCAGCGACGCAACCCCTGGTGGATGTGGATCGGGGGATCGCTCGGGGCGGCGTACGTGTTCGGGAACGCGTTCCTCGCCCCCATCCTCGGCACGGGACTCACGGTCATGGTCGTCGTGCTCGGCATGATGATCGGCAGCCTGCTCTTCGACCACTTCGGTCTCCTCGGCACGCGCCGCAAACCGGCCACTCTCCTGCAGGTGCTGGGACTTCTGCTGATGGTCGCGGGTGTCGCGGCGATCCGACTGCTCTAGCGCGTGGGCCACCGGCGGCGTGCGGACCGTCGCTCAGGTCCGCGTCCGCTAGCCTGTCCGCTGGACAAGAGCGGGCACCAGCCGGGTGCCCGTGGGTGGTGCGCCACGGCGCGTCACCACATCTATTAGGAGCGCACGTGGCACCTCAGACCAAGCTCGACAAAGTCATCAATCTCTGCAAAGACCGAGGCTTCGTTTTCCCGTGTGGCGAGATCTATGGGGGTACGCGCTCTGCGTGGGACTACGGGCCCTACGGCGTCGAACTCAAGGAGAACATCAAGCGGCAGTGGTGGAAGACGATGGTCACCGGCCGTGATGATGTCGTCGGCCTCGACTCGTCGGTGATTCTGCCCTCGAAGGTGTGGGAGGCGTCCGGCCACCTGCAGGCGTTCGTGGATCCGCTGATCGAGTGCAAGTCCTGTCATCGCCGGTTCCGCGAGGATCACCTGCAGGAGGAGTACGCGGAGAAGAAGGGCATCGACAACCCCGACTCGGTGGACATGGCGCTCATCGCCTGCCCCAATTGCGGTGCCAAGGAGCAGTGGAGCGAGCCCCGGATGTTCAACGGGCTGCTCAAGACCTTCCTCGGCCCGATCGAGGACGAGTCCGGTCTGCACTACCTGCGTCCCGAGACCGCCCAGGGCATCTTCGTCAACTTCGCCAACGTGATGACGACCGCGCGCATGAAGCCGCCGTTCGGCATCGGCCAGGTCGGCAAGTCCTTCCGCAACGAGATCACTCCCGGCAACTTCATTTTCCGTACGCGCGAGTTCGAGCAGATGGAGCTCGAATTCTTCGTGAAGCCGGGATCGGACGAGGAGTGGCATCAGCACTGGATCGATGCCCGTGTGGGGTGGTACACCGACCTCGGCATCGACCGCGACAACCTGCGCCTCTATGAGCACCCGCAGGAGAAGTTGTCGCACTATTCGAAGCGCACCGTCGACATCGAATACCGCTTCGGTTTCCAGGGCTCGGAATGGGGCGAGCTCGAGGGCATCGCCAACCGCACGGACTTCGACCTCTCCACGCACGGAAAGCATTCCGGCAAGGAGAAGCAGATGCAGTACTTCGATCAGCAGGCCAACGAACGCTGGACGCCCTATGTGATCGAGCCGTCCGCCGGCCTCACCCGCTCGCTGATGGCGTTCATGGTGGATGCGTACGCCGAGGAGGAAGCCCCCAACGCCAAGGGCGGCACGGACCTCCGGACCGTCCTCAAGCTCGACAAGCGCCTCGCGCCGGTGAAGGTGGCCGTGCTGCCGCTGTCGCGCAACGAGGCGCTGTCGCCCAAGGCCCGGGAGTTGGCCGCCCAGCTCCGCAAGAACTGGAACGTCGACTTCGACGACGCCCAGGCGATCGGTCGTCGCTATCGCCGCCAGGACGAGATCGGCACGCCGTTCTGCATCACCGTGGACTTCGACACCCTCGAGGACCAGGCCGTCACCGTGCGCGACCGCGACACGATGGGCCAGGAGCGCGTCGCGCTCGATCAGGTCGAGGGCTATCTGGCGCAGCGGCTGATCGGCTGCTGAGCCGATGTGACACGGAATCGCCCTCCGGAGCGAAGGCCTTTGCCCACGTCCGGAGGGCGATTCTCCGTTCAGCGCTGCTGCAGATTGACGCCGGTCTCCCCGTCGAAGAAGTGCACCTCGTCGGCGCGCGGGACGACATGGAGCGTGTCGCCGATCTCCGGCCGGTGGCGCTTGTCGAGGCGCACGGTGATCCGATCGCCCCGAATGGTGATGCCCTCCACCTGGCTCTCGGGACTCGCGTACACGAAGAACTCCGAACCCAGCGCCTCCACCAGATCGACCTTCAGGGCCTTGGCCTGCTCGTGGTCCTCGCCGACGAGATCCCACGACTCGGGGCGTACGCCCATCGTCACGGTGCCCGACAGTGCAGGACCGGTCAGGGGATAACGGTGGCGACCGAGCACCGCAGCGCCCTCCACCACCGGGAGGCCGTCCACCAGCGTGATCGCCGGTGAGCCGATGAACCCCGCCACGAACGTGTTGTCCGGGTGGTCATAGAGCCGATCCGGTGAGGCCACCTGCTGCAGCTTGCCGTCCAGGAGCACCGCGACGCGGTCGCCCATCGTCATGGCTTCGGTCTGGTCGTGGGTGACATAGACCGTCGTCGTGCCGAGGCGGCGCTGGAGTGCGGCGATCTCGGAGCGGGTCGAGACCCGGAGCTTCGCGTCCAGGTTGGACAGCGGCTCGTCCATGCAGAACACCGCCGGTTGCCGGACGATCGCACGCCCCATCGCGACGCGCTGGCGCTGACCGCCGGACATCTTGCCGGGCTTGCGATCCAACAGGTCGCCGAGCTGGAGGATGCGGGCAGCCTCCTCGACGCGCTTGCCGATCTCGGACTTGCTCATCTTGTGGTTCTCGAGCGCGAACGCCATGTTCTGGCGCGCGGTCATGTTGGGATAGAGCGCGTAGCTCTGGAACACCATCGCGACATCCCGGTCGCGGGGCCGCACGGACGTCACGTCGCGGCCGCCGATGTGGATTCGGCCGGTGTTGGTCGGCTCCAGACCCGCCAACATGCGCAGGCTGGTCGACTTGCCGCAGCCGGACGGACCGACCAGGACGAGGAACTCGCCGTCGGCGATCTCCAGGTTGAGGTCGTCCACGGCGGGCTTCTGCTGGGGGTCGAAGATGCGCGAGGCGCGATCGAAGGTCACGGTGGCCATGGCGGGTGCAGTCTCCTGGATCGAAAGGGGGCGTACGCCCGGAGTGCGGTCCGGGCGTACGCCGAGGGGTCAGAGCTTGGGCTGGATGTCGCGCTCGACGATGCGGGCGGACTCGTCTGCGATGCCCTTGAACACGCCCTCCACGTCCTGGCCGCCGGTCGAGATCCGGTCGAGACCCTCGCCGATGCGCCGGCCACCGCCCTGGACGAACACCCGCGCATAGTCCTGGGGCGCGGTGTTCTCGTTGAGCTGGTTGATCGCGGTCAGGGCGCGCGGCTCGGACTCGAGAAAGGCCTTCTCGCTGGGGTCCTCGAGTGCCGACTTGCGGACGGGCATATAACCGGTGGTCTGGGTGAACGTCGAGGTGTTCTCGGCGTTCGTGATGAAGTCGATGAACTTCACCGCCAGTTCCTTGCGCTCGTCGCTGATCCCGTTGGGCACGGCCAAGCCGGCGCCACCGGTGGGGCAGCCGGGGGGCGGGCCGGGGAGATAGGCGGTGTTGAAGTTGATCTTGGCCTCGGTGCGGAGGCCGCCCAGCGAGCCGGTGGATTCCAGCAGGCCGGCGGCGAGCCCGGTGCCGAACTCGTTGACCGGGTCCTTGGTGATCCTGATCTTGTTCTCGTTGACCATGCTCTGGAGGAACTTGCCGGCCTCGATCGATTCGGGCGAGGTGATGGTGGTCATGTCCCACTCGTCGGAGTACTTCCCTCCGAAGGTCCAGATCATGCCCTGGAAATACCAGTCCAGATAGTTGCTGCCGTCCGGAATCACCAGGGGGGCCACGTTCGGATCGCTGGCGCGGAGCCTGGTCGCGAACTCGTTGAACTCGTCCCAGGTCTGCGGGCCGCGGTCGTCGAGACCGGCGGCCTGCCACAGGTCGCGGTTGTAGTACATGAGGCAGGTCGAACGGCTGTAGGGCATCGCGTAGTGCTGGCCGTTCAACGCATAGTCCTCGCGCAGGGTGTCGACATAGTCGTCGGAGTCGACCCCGGTCGTGGTCCAGAGCTCATCCAGTGGAGTGATCGCATCGTTGAGAGCGAAGTTGAACCAGGTGACGTCGGAGGCGACGATCACGTCGGGCAGGTCACCACCGGTGAGGGCGGCATTGAACTTCTGCGCGAGCTCCTCATAGTTGGCGCCACCGTCGACGAGCTCGACACGGGTGCCGGGATTCTCCGCCACGAAGGCGTCGATCAGCTGCTGCTCGAGATCCTTCGACTTGCCGGGGTGGTTGGACCAGAACGTGATGAGTCCTTCCTCGCCGGCCTGCGGGGCACCCGAGCCCCCGGTGCCGGCACAGGAGGTGAGGGTGGCAGCGGCGGCGACGCCTCCGGCCAGTGTGAGGAAGTTTCGACGGTTGATCTGCATGGTTCTCCCTGGATTGATGGTTGTGATCCGGAGGGCGGATGCCCTGGGGTGCACCCCGGGCCGCTCCGGAGGTCCTGTTCAGCCCTTGACGGCGCCGGAGGTCAGGCCCTTGATCATGTGTTTCTGGAGCACCACGAAGACGATGAGGATCGGCAACATGGTGAGGATCGTGCCCGCCATCACCGGGCCCCAGTTGGTGAGGCCCTCGTTGTTCTGCAACAGCGTCAGGCCGACCGGCAGGGGGGCGGTGCGGGCGTCGGTGGACATGAGGAACGGCCACAGGTATTCGTTCCACTCGTTCACGATGGTGATCAGCGTGAACGCGACGAGCGTGGGCCACGACATCGGCAGGACGACCCGGAACAGCAGTTTCATCGGGCCGGCGCCGTCCATCCGGGCGGCCTCGATGATTTCCCAGGGCAGCGACATGAAGTGGTTGCGCATCAGGAAGGTCCCGAAGGCAACGCCGGCGAGCGGGACGATGATGCCCTGGAACGTGTTGCGCCAGCCGAGCTGGGCCACCAGCGCATAGTTCGAGATCACCGTGATCTGGTTCGGCACCATCAGGGCCGAGATGATCACCAGGAACACGATCGTCCGTCCGGGGAAGCGGAGGAAGGACAGGGCGTACGCGGACAGCACGCCCAGCGTCACCTTCGCGATCACCAGACAGGTGGTGATGAAGATCGAGTTGCGCAGGTATTCCAGGAACGGCACCTCGGTCAGCACCGTGGAGTAGTTCTCGCCGATCGCCGGGTTCGGCCACCAGGTCACGGGCTGGGTATAGATGTCCGGGCGCTCCTTGAGCGACGTGATCACGATGAAATAGATCGGCACCAGGATCACGGCGACGGTGATGAGCAGGCCCGCGTACCCTAGCACCCTGCCCAGCACGCCACGCCGGATGGTGGGTGCCTTGTGTTTGGTGGTGCTGGCGGGGGCGGTCGCAAGAGTCATGGGTCAGTCCTTCGTGTCCTGCAGGCGGACCTGCACCAGCGTGACGGCGAGCAGGATGAGGAACATGATCGTGGCGACCGTGGCGCCATAGCCGGCGCGCGAGTTCACGAAGGTCTCCAGATAGACCTGATAGACCATCGTGGTGGTGCCGGTCCCATAGGGACCGCCGCGGGTCATCACGTTGATGATGTCGAACACCTGCATGGAGTTGAGGAGCACGGTCACCGAGAGGAAGAACGTGGTCGGGCGCAGTTGCGGGAAGACGACGCGCCAGAACGTGCGCCAGGCCGAGGTCCCGTCGATCTCCGCGGCCTCGTCCAGCTCGGCCCGCCGGCCCTGGAGCGCGGCGAGATAGATGACGAAGACGTAGCCGACGGTTTTCCACACATAGGTGACCGTCACCATGAACAGCGCCCAGCCGGCGTCCTGATAGAACTGCGGCGGTTGCAGGCCGATGCGGCGCAGAAGGTCCTGGATGAGACCGAACGACGGATCGAAGACGAACTGGAACGCGATGCCGATCGCGGCGCCCGAGATGACGAACGGCGCGAACACCATCGAGCGCACCACCCCGCGCCCGATCAGCTTCTGGTCGAGCAGCAGGGCGAGCGCCAGGCCGATGGCCATCGAACCGATGACGGTGGCCACCGTGAAGATGACCGTGTTGCTCACCACCTGCCAGGTGTCCGCGCGGGTCGCCCACTCCACATAGTTGTCCAGGCCGGCGAAGGTCGCCGTCGGCGAGGAGATGTTCCAGTGGAAAAACGAGAGCCGGATGTTGTCCAGCAGTGGGCGATAGGTGAAGATCGCGAGCAACACCAGGTTGGGCGCGAGCAGCGCCACGGCCAGGGCGATCTCGCCCCATTCGAGGCGTCGCCTGTGGACGGGCGGCGGGTCCGCCGCGGCGGGGTGCGTCACAGCGGACCTGTCGCGTGACGGGGTCTCAATGCTCACGTCCGGCAATCTGGCGGCCCAGCGTCAACGAAGGGGAATGCCGAGATAAATGCCCGGTGAACGTTGCGTACGCTTCGGGGCTTCCCGTGTCGAGCGCGGGTGGTCGGTGCGTACGATTCCCGCCGCGGGCGGCATAGAATGACCCGGTTCGCCAACCAGGAAGCCAGTCGTCGTTGCCATGCAGACTCTCCCCGCGTACGCTCCACTCGTCCTCGCCGCACCCTCCGCACCGGAGGCGGTGACCACCGCGACCCCGGTCGTGCTCGCCCCGATGGCCGGCGTGACGAACGCGGCCTATCGCCAGCTGTGCCGGGAACAGGCCGAGGCCGGCGGAGAACCCGGGGCGGGACGCAAGGGGCTGTTCGTCTGCGAGATGATCACGTCGCGCGGGCTCGTCGAGCGGGACCGGAAGTCCCTCGACATGCTGGCCTTCGATCCGGGGGAGACCCTGCACTCGGTGCAGCTCTATGGCGTGGATCCCGCCACGATGGCGAAGGCCACCGAGATCCTGTGCAACGAGTTCGGCGTCGCCCATGTCGATCTCAATTTCGGCTGCCCCGTGCCCAAGGTGACACGCAAGGGTGGCGGTGGCGTACTCCCGTGGAAACGGGACCGACTGCAGGCCATCCTCACCGCGACCGTGGCCGCCGCGGACCGGTATGGCGTTCCGGTGACCATGAAGACGCGCAAGGGCATCGATGCCAACCACCTCACCTATCTCGATGCCGGGCGCATCGCCCAGGAAGCGGGCTGTGCCGCGATCGCACTGCACGGCCGCACCGTCGCCCAGTCCTATGCGGGAGAGGCCGACTGGGACGCGATCGCCGAGCTCGTTGAAGCCGTCGACATCCCGGTGCTGGGCAACGGCGATATCTGGGAGGCCGATACTGCGCTGCGGATGGTCGAACACACCGGGTGCGCAGGCGTCGTCGTCGGGCGGGGATGCCTGGGTCGGCCCTGGTTGTTCCGCGATGTCGCCGACGCGTTCGCAGGCCGGGACCGCCGGGCACTGCCGACCTTGGGGGAAGTGGCCGCGACCGTGCTGCGCCACGGCCGGCTGATGGCCGGTCTCATGGGGGAGAGGCGTGGGCTGACGGACCTCCGCAAGCACATGGCGTGGTACTTCAAGGGCTATCCCGTCGGCGGGGACGCCCGCCGGGGGCTGGCGATGGTGAGCTCTGTTGCTGAGCTCGAGGACCGGCTCGCCCGACTCGACGCGCACGCTCCGTTTCCTGTACGCGAGCTGGGTTCGCCGCGCGGCCGGCAAGGCTCGCCACGCGAGAAGGTTGTGATGCCGGAGGGGTGGCTGGACGACCGGTCGGGCCTTTCGCTGGACCTGTCGGACGCGGAGAGCGATGTGTCCGGTGGCTGAGCGCAGACATCTCCTGCGAGCAGACGTTTGGCGCTCAAGCGCGGGGGTATGTCCCCTTTTGTTGCACGACCAGATGTGATTGACTGCACCGGTTAGCCCGTTGGAACTGCTTGTGATCAAGATCACAGGGGCTCGGGTGTGTTTCGTTCCTCTGTCGGGAACGGTGCGGCCAGTCCTTCTGTCCCCCCTGAAAAACTGGGGGAATCGCGGAACGGCTGATCCGCGAGGTCGGGGAAGAAGGGGTAGTGAGGCCGTGCCGGAGATCATCGTCGAGCCCAATGGGGTGAAAGTGCCTGTGGCTGAGGGCGACACCATCATGGCGGCCCTCAACAAGAACGGGTACACCTTCCTCCTCGGATGCCGTCGTGGTGGCTGTGGCATCTGCAAGGTTCGCGTTGACGAAGGCACGATCGAACACAACCGCCCCGTGGCGGAATCCGCGCTGTCCGCAGAGGAGCGCGCCGAGGGAGTTTGCCTGGGCTGCCGGGCCGTGCCTCAGAGTGAGCAGATCAGGATCACTTTGCTGAAGTCAGCCCTTCGGGTGACCAACCCGTTGTTGCACCCCCCTGCTGCCTGATCGGCAGGAACAGCGCTTGTCAACGAAGGAGTTGCTGAATGAGCGTCATGCGATTGGGTTACGTCCACATGCGGGTCACCGACATGGCGGAGGCAAAGAACCACTACGCGAACCTGCTCGGCCTCTATGAGATGAAGGCCGAAGGAAATCGGGTGTGGTACAAGGGCTGGGACGAGTGGAACCACCACTCGGTCGTGCTCGAAGAGGGCGGCGTCGGCGTCATCAAGTATGGCTTCAAGGTCGAATATGAAGACGACATCGCCAAGATCGAAAAGAACGCGCAGGACTTCGGCGCAACCGTTGAGCGCATGTCCGCGGGCGAGAATCCGGAGGTCGGCGACGGCATCCGCATTCACACGCCGTCGGAGCATGTGTTCGAGGTCTATCACCACATGACCGAGGTCAGCACCGAGGTCGGCACCCACAACCCGGACGCGTTCCCGCGTCACCTGGTGGGCATCGGCGCACCGTGCCTGGACCACTCGCTGTTGAGCTGTGATGACCCGGCCCTGATGGAGAAGTTCTTCATCGCCACCTTCGATTACTTCACCACCGAGCGCGTGGCGACGAGCCTCGACGCCGACGCCGACACCATCGCCGTGTGGATGACCAACAACAACATTTATCACCAGATGGCTGTCCTCAAGGGCCCGCAGGCCGGCATCCACCACTTCGCCTTCCGTCTGGAGGACTGGAACGAAGTGCTGCACGCGGCCGACCTCATGGCCATCGACGACGTGCCGATCGACATCGGCCCGACCCGCCACGGCATCACCCGCGGCAAGACCGTCTATTTCTTCGACCCCTCGGGCAACCGCAACGAGGTCTTCGCCGGTGGACTGCTGTCCCACCGCGACCGCCCCATGGTCACCTGGACCGCCGACCAGGTCGGCAAGGGCATCTTCTATCACGCACGGGAGCTCAACGAGCGCTTCACCACCGTGTTCACCTGATCCGTTGACGGCGCCGGCGGCCACCACGCCGGAGTCGTCCGCCGATCCGACCTCCTCACCCCCGTCCCGTGGATCACATGGGGCGGGGGTGAGGCCTTCTCCAGAACCTGTGATGGATAGCCTGAGCAGCGTCCACCATTCCCCGAACACTGGAAGGTTCCATGTCAGAGCTGACCAAGTCCCAGCCCACCCTCACCCGCGCCGGTGCCCGCGCTGCACTGGATGCCGCCTTGGCCAAGGCCGAGGAAACCAACACCAAGATGAACATCGCCGTCGTCGACGCCGGGGGCAACCTCATGTCCTTCGAGCGCATGGACGGCGCCATGCTGATCTCGAGCGGGATCGCTCAGGACAAGGCCTATTCCGTGGTAATCGGCAACGGCCTGCCCACCTCGCAGTGGGTTCCGGCGCTGTCCGGTGACCCGGATCCCGGACTGATGATCGGTTTCCCGCATCGCCCCCGACTGGTCATGTTCGGCGGTGGTGTGCCGATCATGATCGATGGTCAGGTTGCCGGCGCCGTCGGCGTCTCCGGGGGTTCCGCCGAAGAGGACGCGATCGTCGCCCAGGCCGGTGCGGACGCTGTCACCGGCTGATCAGGTCTTCCTCGCAAGGGGGCGTACGCAGGGCCTGCGTACGCCCCCTTTCGCTTTCCGAAGGAGGTCAGTGGGCCTCGGGGCACACCGGGACGGGGGTTGGCTTGCCCGGCAGGACGGGGGCGGCGAGAATGCTGCCACGAAGACGGTGCCGGGCAGCGTGGCCACGGCCGTTCAGGGGGGAGGCGACGTGTCGCGGATGCCGGACGACCCGCCGCGCAACGGCGTGAAAACCCCGGAGGATGCTGGCGGTCTCCGCTCGGTCGGGACGGCGTTGGATCTGCTCGAGTGCTTCTCCGGTGAGGAGGAGCTCGGGGTCTCAGAGTTGGCCCGCCGATTGGGTATCGCGAAGAGCACCGCGCATCGGTTGCTGTACACGCTGCGCATGCGTGGTTTCATCGAGCAGGACACCGACAGTGGGCGTTACCGCCTCGGCATGCACTTGTTCGAACTCGGCCACTTGGCCCAGGTGCGCCATCCCCTGCGGGAGGCTGCACGCCCGATCCTGTTGGATCTCAGTCGGCGTACCGGCCTCACGGTCAATCTGTCGATTGCGGAGGGTGCCGACACCGTGTTCATCGAGCGGCTCGAATCCCCCGAATCGGTCGGGGGGATCAATGAGTCCGCCCGCCGAGTGCCCGCCCACATCTCCAGCTCGGGCAAGGCCATCGCAGCGTGGAACCCGGATCTCGCCGAGGCGCGTATCGCGGCCGGCTTTCCGGTGCGGGCCAGGGCCACGGTGCGTACCGTCAGGGAATGGGAGGCTGCGCTCCGTTCGGTCCGCAAGAACGGTTATGCCATCAGCGATGATGAGGCCTTCGAGGGGGTCAGCAGTGTCGCGGTCCCCATCATCGGACCCTCGGGGCCGGTGATGTCCGCGCTGTCCTTCCTTGGCCGCAAGCATGATGTCGTGGCGCGGCTCCCGTTGCTCGTGCAGGTGCTGCAGCGGTCCGCCCGACGCATCGCCTATGAGATGGTGCGCCGCCAGGGGGTTGGGGCCGGCTCCTGATCCCCGGCCCTGCAGCGCAACCACTGCGCGATGATCGCCGAAGCGATAGCGTCGGACGTGCGGATCAGCGTCGAGGAGGATTCATGACCCAATGGAATGAGGAAAGCGTCGCGGCGGAATTGCTCGCCTGTGAGGCAGAGCGTCGGGATCGGGAACCCTTCACCGACGAATGGCCAGAGCTTGACGTGGACACCGGCTATCGGATCCAGGATGCCAACCTCGCGAAGCGACTCGAGCGCGGTGAAAAGCTGGTCGGTGTGAAGCTGGGCCTGACCAGCGAGGCCAAACAACGCCGCATGAACGTCCACGCGCCCTTCGTCGCCTGGCTGACCGACGACATGGTCATGGCCGTCGGTGATCCGGTGCCGCAGGCGAAGCTCATCCATCCGCGCATCGAGCCCGAGATCGTCTTCGTCATGAAGGACCGGCTCGAAGGGCCGGGCGTAACGCGCGAGACGGCCATGGCTGCGGTCGAGTCCGTCGCGGGCGGCGCCGAGGTCATCGACTCCCGTTATCGCAACTTCCGGTTCCGGGCCGGTGACGTGATTGCGGACAATGCCTCGAGTGGTGCCTATGTGGTCATCGAGAAGACCGTTGCTCCTGACGACATCGATCTCCTCACGGAAAAGGTGGAGGTGTATGTCGACGGCACGCTCGAGCAGACCGGCACGGGGAAGGACGTTCAGGGACACCCGGGGGAGGCGCTCGCTCTCGCTGCCAATGACCTGGCGCGGCGCGGGCTCGCGATCGAGCCCGGGTGGGTGGTCCTCACCGGGGGCGTCACCGACGCGGTGTTCGCACCCCCGGGCAGTCGGGTCGAGGTGCGCTTCGGGTCGCTCGGCGAGGTGACCATTGACGGTGGCGAGGATCCGGACGGGACGAACTGATGCCCATCGTCGAAGTCACGCTGACGGAAGGCCGGACCCCGGAGAAACTGCGGGCGATGATCAGCGGGCTGACCAGGGCAGTCGTCGAGAGCGGCGTGGCCCGGCCCGAACAGGTGCGGGTGATGATTCGGGAACTGCCCCGGACGCACTTCGCGGTCGCCGATGAAACCTTCGCCGAGCGCGATCTGCGGTTAGAACGGGAGCGGACCGAACCGGAGCCTCCTTCCACCTGAGCGGGGCTCGGCGGACCGGTCGACGGGGGGGAAATGTCCGAGGGGGCGAGTAGGGTCTGGGCGTACGCCACCCTGAGGAGGCCCATGACCAGTCCGCTGCCACGCGCCATCGAATGGGCGGCCACGATGGCCGGCCATCAGCACGACCGTTCGATCGTGCGAGCCCATCGTGATTCGACTGCCGCTGTGCGACTTGAGGCCCGCCGGGGGCGCGAGTTCCGCGAGGAACGGGAGGCGGCTCTTCTGGTCCCGGGGGCGACCCTGGCCAGGGGAGCGGGGCATCGCGCCGTGGTGGAGGAGCCGGATCCGGAACGCACATGTTTCGAGAGGGACCGGGATCGCATCGTCCACTCGAACGCCTTCCGACGGCTGGCGGGCAAGACCCAAGTGGTCGTTCACCCGGCTGACCACGAGCGGACCAGGTTGACGCATGCCCTGGAGGTGGCCCAGGTGGCAACGTCCATCGCTCGGGGCATCGGGGTGAACGTGAGCCTCACCGAGGCGATTGCGCTCGGCCACGACTGTGGGCACGGGCCCGGTGGGCATGCCTCCGAGGACGCCTTCGACCCCTATGTCGAAGAGGGCTATGACCACGGACCGTGGGGAGCGAATGTCGTGCTCGCTCCGCTGAATCTGTGCCGGGAAACCCTGGACGGGATCCGGAATCACTCGTGGTCCAGGCCTGCGCCGATGACGGTGGAGGGCGAGGTCGTGTCCTGGGCGGATCGCATCGCCTATTGCGCCCATGACCTGGAGGACGCGATCCGGGCCGGCATCGTGACCGAGGCGGACATTCCCGCCGACGTCGCGGACGTGTGCGGACGCACGAGACGCGAACAGTTGCGGACCTTCGTGCACGCGGTTATCGATTCCGTCGAGGCTTCGGGGCAGGTCGGCATGGCGGCAGGCCCCGCCGAGGCACTGGCCGGGTTGCGCGCCTTCAACTACGAACGGATCTACACCCGTCCTGAGTCGGTCGCCCAAGCCGTGGCGGTCGTGGAGGTGCTGCGTGCCCTCGTCGAGCATTTCGCCGCCCACCCGTGGGACATTCCGCAGGGCGTAGCGGCAGATCCCGACAGCCCGGAAGCTCTGCGGGCCGCTGTGACCTGGATGGGTGGCATGACCGATCGGTACGCGTTCGATACCGCCGTGCGGGTGCTGGGCTGGCCGGAGGACCGGCTGCCGAAGGGCATCGACCGCAACAGCTGAGCCGGGTGATCGGGGCCATCGAAGCTCCACTGTGCGTACCAGGATCGGAAAAGGAACACTCCATTTTGTACCCCTGGGGGTATTGCGCTAAGGTAGCAATGTACCCCGGGGGGTATGCCCCTCGACTCTTCGATCCAAAGGAGTTGCGCCGTGCCACGGTTCGCTCGTGAATATCGACCGCTCTATTTCCTCGGCGCCTTGGGCCCGGGTGGGCTTGCGGTGTCGTTCTTCATGTACTTGATGTTCCTCATCCCCAAGACCGGCCCCATGCCGACGTTCGACGATGTCGTGAGCGTCTATCAGAACGAGGCGCTCGGGCTGAAGGTCATGACCACGCTCGTGCTGATCGCCATCGCTGTTCTCGCGGTGCGCCACCTTCTCCTGCTCATCGCCAACCTCAAGGCGTTCAACGAGCTGCGTCGCACGCCGGCCTATGATGCCCTGCGGAACTCCAACGGGGAGGTCACGCTGATGGCCATGCCGTTGACGCTCGCCATGACGGTCAACGTGCTGTTCATCCTGGGTGCGCTCGGCGTTCCCGGTCTGTGGAGCAAGGTTGAATACCTGTTCCCGTTCTCCCTGGCCGCCTTCGCCGCGGTCGGCGTGCTCGCGTTCTTCTTCTTCGGTCGCTATCTGTCCCGCCTGATCTCGCAGCAGGGCTTCGACAACACCGACACGAACCACTTCTCGCAGATCCTGCCGGCGTTCGCCTTCACCATGGTCGCGGTCGGCTTCGCCGCCCCCGCAGCCATGAGCAAGGTCATGGCTGTCTCGGTCATCGGCATGGTGGGCAGCTTCATCTTCCTCGCTGCCGCGGCCGCCTGGATCGTCGTCAAGCTGCCGGTGAGCTTCGCCGCCATCCTGCGCAACGGCCTCGCCGTCGAAGGTGGCCCGACGCTGTGGATGGGCATCCCGATCTTCACCCTCGTGGGCATCACGTTCATCCGTCTCGGCTCGGGTGTCAGCCACAACCTGCTCGGGCTCGACCGCCTGAGCCCGGTCCTCGCCTTCATCGTCCTCGGCCTGCTCGTCGCCGGCCAGATCGTGATGGGCCTGGTGGGCTGGGCCGCCATGCGCAAGCAGGGCTACTTCGATCGCTTCGTCCGCGGCACCGAGGGCAGCATCCCGTCCTATGGCCTGATCTGCCCCGGCGTGGCCCTCGCCGTGCTGAGCATGTTCTTCATCCACTGGGGTCTGGTCATGACCGGTGTCGTCACGATGTGGTCCGTCACCCACTTCGTCCTGCTGGCCCTGGTGCTGCTGGTCCAGGTTCGCACCATCCAGACGCTGATCCAGCTGGATCGTCGCCTGATGGGTGCGCCCAAGGGGGCCGAGGAGAAGGTCGCCGACGTGGAAGAGGAGCTCGCCACCGTCTGACGGGCAAGCAGCTTCACTGCACCACCACGGTTGTCGAAGGGTCCGGTCGCATCGCGCGGCCGGGCCCTTCCGGTGTTGGGTCAGGGGCGCAACCGATCACGGAGGTCCTCGGGCAGGAGATGCGCGGAGCCCACGATGCGAGCCGCAACGGTGACGGTGATGAACTGAGCGGCGAGAATGCCGAAGAGGACGAGAACCTGGGCGGCCCCGGCCTCCAGGGGGCTGCCGCCGCCGAGCAACACGCCCACGAAGGCGCCCGGCAGGGTGACGAGCCCGACTGTGCGGGTCGAGTCGAGGTTGGGGATGACGGCCTCTGCGCGGCTTCGGTCGATGATCGCCTCGATCACCATCGGGCGCTCCAGACCCACCGCCAGGCCGGCCTCGTATTCACCGACCCGACCCCGCAACTGATCGAACGCCTTCCGGCCCAGCAGCGTGTGCCCGGTCATCGTGTTGCCGATGATGATGCCCGCGATCGGGACCAGCGCCGCGCCGGTGAGCGGTGCGGTGCCGGACAGGAACACGATCGCCAGGACTGGCGCCACCCCGGCGGCCATGGCCACCGCCACCCACCACCAACGGTCCCGCACTCCGCAGCGCCCCGCCGACGTGAACACGGCGACGGCGAACATCAGCAGGATGAAGGCGATCGCGAGGCCGACGTGACTGAGCGTTGCGGTGATGATCAGGGAGACGGCGGCGAGCTGGAGAATGGCTCTGGCGCACGCCCACACGACCTGTCGGCTCAGACCCAGGCGGGCGACCAGTGAGACGGCGACGGTCACTGCAACCAGGGCGATCAGCGCGATTGCAAGGGGCAGACCGGGTGCAGTGGGTGTCATGGGGGCAGCGTAACGCCGGTGCGAACCGCCCCTGGCTGCCCGTCAGCCCGGGCCGGCGTACGCAGGGGCCGCGTAGACTCGCGGCCGTGGCGGGCAGGACAGGACGAATCGCGGACGACGACGTGGCCGAGGTGCGCAGCCGCGCCAAGATCGAAGACATCGTCGGAGCAACGGTTGCGCTCCGCAACGCCGGTGGCGGATCGCTCAAGGGCTTGTGCCCGTTCCACGACGAAAAAACCCCCAGCTTCCAGGTGACCCCATCGAAGGGGCTGTTCTATTGCTTCGGCTGTGGCGAGGGCGGGGACGTCATCGCGTTCCTGATGAAGCACGACAACCTCACGTTCGTGGAAGCCATCGAACAGCTCGCGGACCGGACGGGTGTGGTTCTGCGCTATGTGGACGGCGATGGCCCCCGTGCCGAACCAGGGCTGCGTACCAGGATCCTCGAGGCCAACCAGGCAGCGGCCGACTTCTTCGCCGCGCAACTGGCCGGTCCGGACGCGATCGAGGGGCGCCGGTTTCTCGACCAGCGAGGGTTCGACCGGGAGGTCGCCGAGCATTTCGGTGTCGGCTGGGCCCCTCGCGGCGGCAAGGAGCTCGGCAATCGGCTGCGGGCGCTCGGCTTCGACCGGTCCGTGCTCATCAAGGCGGGTCTGGTCCGCGAGGCGGGTTGGGACTTCTTCCAGGGCCGACTGTTGTGGCCGATCCGGGACTCGGGCCGCAATGTCGTGGGATTCGGGGCCCGCCGGATTCTTGCGGAAGACCGGATGCCGGCAAAATACATCAATACACCGGAAAGCCCTGTCTACAAGAAATCCCAAGTGCTCTATGGGCTGGATCTCGCGCGCCGGGCGATTGGAAAGAAGTCCCAGGCCGTCGTGGTCGAGGGATACACCGATGTCATGGCCGCCCACCTGTCCGGAGTGGACACCGCGGTGGCGTCCTGTGGGACGGCGTTCGGTGAGGAACATGCGCGCACCATTCAGCGGCTCCTGGGGGGTGACGCGTTCACCGGGGAAATCGTGTTCACCTTCGATGGGGATGCGGCTGGTCAGGCAGCGGCCATCAAGGTGTTCTCCTTCGACCGGCAATTCACCACGCAGACCTATGTCGCGATCGAACCCTCTGGTCTCGATCCGTGTGATCTGCGTCTGCAGCAGGGTGAGGCGGCGGTGCGGGAACTGGTCGCGCGCCGCGTACCCCTCTATCGATTCGTCATGTCCAACGCCATCGACCGCTTCGATCTCGACCGTGCGGACGGGCGCTTGGCCGCGCTCCGGTCCGCGGCCCCGTTGGTGGGCAGCATCCGGGATCGCTCGCTGGTGGGCGCCTATGTGCGGGAGCTGGCGGGGATGATCGGGTTGGATGTCGAGGAGGTACGCCGGGAGGTCGCCCGGGCGGCCCGCGGTGGCGGTGCTGCAGTGGTTGCCGAGCCTCGACCCGAGCCCATGGAGCGGAAGAGCGGTGACCTGCCCTGGCCCGACCCGCAGGAACGGCGTCTGGCGGTGGAGCGGGGCTATACGAAACTGGTTGTTCAGCGGCCCGATCTGCTCGGTGCTGACTGGGACGGGGTGACCGCGGACGATTTCACCCACCCGGCCTATCGAGCGGTCTGGGAGGCTGCCCAGGCGGCCGCTGCCCAGCCCTTCAGCGGTGACTGGAGCCGCCAGATCGCCGAAACGTCCGAGAGCCCTGTGCTCCGCCAACTCGTCGTGGCGCTCGCCGTCGAGCAGTTTCTGCACGACCCCGATCGCGCCTATGTGGAGGCGTACGCCGCCAAGCTCCGACTCCTCAGCGTGACCCGCGCCGTCGCCGAGCTGAAATCCCGTTTGCAGCGGACGAACCCCATGACCGACCAGCCGGCGTACAACCGGATGTTCGTGGAGCTGTTGCAGCTTGAGGCGTCCCGCAAAGAGCTCCAACAGCTGACCATCGGGTCTCTCGACTGACCCCTGCCTAGCGGGTGCGACGGCACTTTGCCAGGGGTGCCCCCGAACAGGTGTTGTCCGAATGCTGCCTCCACAGGGAGGCCGCAAGCGCGGTCTGAAGCCGGGAAACCGCGCAGAGTACAGGTATGACGGAAGTTGATTTTCCCAAGGAAGCACTCTTGACGGCCGACGAGGAGACGGAGCTCGCGCGCCGCATGGAAGTCGGCACCCTGGCTGCTGCGGCGCTGGCGCTGGGCAACGGCCCGGGAACGGCCGAGGAACTGCACGTCCTGGTGAGCGAGGGCTGGGCTGCGCGGGACCGCTTTGTGCTGGCCAACCTTCGGCTGGTGGCGATGGTGGCGCACTCCGCGGTCCGTCGCAGTGGCCTCGGATTTGCCGACCTCTTCCAGGAGGGGGTCAGCGGACTCCTTTGTGCAGTGGATCGATTCGATTATCGACAGGGCGTCAGATTCGCGACCTATGCGCTGCCGTGGATCCGGGCGCAGGTGGCGCGCGTGGTCGCGACACGGTGTGGCGCCATGCCGCTCAGCGAACACCGTGCCGAACGCCGACGCGCGCTCAGCGTCGTCGCCGAGAGGATGAGTCACGACCTGGGCCGGGACGCGACCGCTGCGGAAGTGGCACGGGAGGTCAATCAGGGAGCGCGCGCCGTCGCGGAGCTGCTGGCGATCGAGCCGCCGTTGCCCCTGGTGGACGAGACGGGGGTCGTGATCGACCTACCGGACCCGGGGGCGGCGCGGGCCTTCGAACGGATCGGTATCCGGATGCCCGCGGTGCGTGATTGGTTGAGCCGGTTGCCGGCGGCAGAACGCAAAGTGGTGGAACTCCGCTTCGGGTTCAACGGTGATCCGCACAGCTTTTCCGAGATCGCAGCAGTGCTCGGAGTGTCGAAGTCAACCGTCCGCCGCATCGAAGGACGGGCCATGGAGCGACTCCGGGGGGAGTGCTCGACCGAGCACTTCCTGATGGCAGGGTGACCACTGGGCAGAATGGGCTCATGGTGTTTCGTCGTGTGCGCATTGATCCAGGCATCCTGTCCGAGCTCGCCGAGGCCTATCGGGTCGCCTTCGGCACCACCCACCAGAAGCCCTTGGCGGCCGCGCGCACGATGGACGGGTGGTGTGTGCTCCTGCCGGATGTGCTCGCACAGCAGAGCGGCGGGGAATGGCATCTGGTCGGATGGCACCAGATTGAACAGGGCGGCTGGAACGACCAGAACCGGGAGCTGCGTTGGGAGGAAACCACGGGTCGTCGAGGAAGCGCGATCATGGACCACCCGCAGCGAGTCCCCGAGGTGTTCCGGGAACGCGTGCACGCGTCGATCGTCGTCCAGCGACACATCCCGATCGAAGGCACTCGCGAAGGAGCCTTCATCAGCGCCCGCCGCGACCTGTCCAGGCCCGACGAGCCACTCGAATGGCGCACCCGTCGAGGCCGGGGCACCCCGGACGATGAGGAGACGGAACGCGTCCTGGCCGGTGCGCTTGCTGACCTGCGGCACGATTTCGACATCTGAGGGAATGCTGCTAGAGTCATCAATCGCGCCACGGGCCAATCCCCCGTAGCTCAATTGGCAGAGCATTCGACTGTTAATCGAAGGGTTACTGGTTCGAGTCCAGTCGGGGGAGCCATGTCAACAGGCCTCTGACAAGGTGGAAAACACTGAGTCAGGGGCCTTTTGCATCCCGCGGGGCACCTTCCGGGCAACCGATGTTTCGGGGAAGTCGCCCAGAACAGGCAGCCGATCAAGAAGGAGAAGCATGAGCGACCCAGTGCGTGTGGCAACTGTCGAGGACGTGAAGCCGGGGGAAGCGCTCCGGATCTCGCGGGACAGCGCGGGAACCCATGACGATGTTGTCCTGGTGCGCACGACCGAGGGCACGTTCTATGCCCTCGACAACACGTGCAGCCATGCCTTGGCTTCCCTGGCCGAGGGCTGGGTGGAGGACGACTGCATCGAGTGCCCCCTGCACGCTGCAGCCTTCTCCTATGAAACAGGTGAGGCCCTCAGTCTGCCGGCCACCGAGCCCGTGGGGACGCACGCTGTCGAAGTCCGGGGCGACGAGGTTTGGCTCACGCCCGGGTCGGTGAAGGGCGAACTCTGAGTCCTTTCTCCTGACGACTCGCCGTCGTCGGAATCCAGGGATGGAAACGGCTTGAGCGCCCCGCGAGGCAATGGCTTCGCGGGGCGCTCAACGCCTGGTGGCCCAGTCGGAAATCAGCCTTCGCGGGCTGCGGCAGCAGCTTCGCTGACCGCTGCACGGCGCGCGGCACGTTTGCGCGCTGCATAGGCCTGGGAGGCCTTGGCGGACACCTCTCGCACGGCATGCAACTCGGCGTTGGGATCGAACCGTCCGGTCGGCGCGGACACGGACAGGGCGGCAACCGGGGTCCCGGTAACGCTCAGGACCGGGGCCGCAATGCAACTCAGCCCCCGCATCGTCTCCTCACGCTCGAAGGCGAAGCCGCGGGTCTTGGCGTCCTGGAGTTGCTTCCTCAGTTCGTCGGGGTCCGTCACTGTGTAGGGAGTCCACTGCGGGAGCTCCTCACCGCCCAGGACTTCGTCGATCAGGGTTTGGTTGTAGCACAGCAGGATCTTGCCCACCGCGGTGCAGAAGGCAGGCAGCCTCCCACCGATCCTGGAAGGTGCTGGGACGTGATGCAGTCCGTGGAGCTTGTTGAGATAGACGACATGCGTTCCCTCGAGCACAGCCAAGTGCACCGTCTGGCGGGTGCGCTCATAGAGATGTGCGAGGAACGGAGTCAGGATGTCCCTGATCTCTTCGACCTCGGGCACTGTCACCGGGGCCGTGAGCTCATTGAGCAGTGGTCCCAATCGGTAGTTGCTGCCGGCGCGTTCGACCGCCCCGTTCTTTTCGAGCACTGCCAACAGCCGGAACGCTGTTGATTTGCTGAGCTCGGTGCGCCGCGCCAGTTCGCTCACGCCCACACCCGAGGAGGCGTCTTTCCCAAAAGCCCCGAGCAGGCTGAGCGCCTTGTCCACTGCTGTGCGGCTGTCCCGCTGGGTCCCCATGGCCCCCCATTCCGTCGTTGGAGTTGCTTCTCGTCAGCGCGATGTGTTGACACGCCAACGAAATCCTCGTGGAGTCGAGCCAGTGTATCGCCCTCCGGCACGGCGTGGGGACCCCCATGACCGGGATCCCCGTGGGGAAAACAAAAGCCCGGTCCCCAAGAAATGGGAACCGGGCTCTGCTCAGTGGATCCGAAACGATCCGGGGACCGATCAGGCGGCAGCGTTCGCGAGCGACACTGCCACGTCGATGATCATGTCCTCCTGGCCGCCGACATAGCCGCGTCGGCCAATTTCCTCGAGAATCTCCGTGACGGGCACGCCATAGCGATCGGCCGCCCGCTCCGCGTGGAAGAGGAAGGAGTTGTAGACACCAGCCTTGCCCTGGATGATCGAGGCCCGGTCCATGACCGGCATGCGCGGGATCATCGGCTTCATGACGTCTTCGGCCGCATCCAGGATCTTCTTGGTGTCCACACCGGTCTGGATGCCGACCCGCTCGAAGGCGGGCACGAGCACCTCGGTGGGGGAGTTGCCGGCGCCGGCACCGAACGCGTTCAGCGAGCCGTCGATCTGCACTGCGCCTTCACGGGCGGCGAAGATCGAGTTGGCGACACCGAAGCTCATGTTCTGATGGCCGTGGAAGCCGACCTGAGCGTCGTCACCGAGCTCGTCGCGCAATGCCTTGACGCGGTCGGAGACGTCGTCAAGGATCAGCGCGCCGGCGGAATCGACGACATAGACACACTGGCAGCCGGCATCGACCTGGATGCGGGCCTGCTTGGCCAGCTCCGCAGGCTCGATCATGTGCGAGAGCATGAGGAAACCAACGGTTTCCAGGCCCATCTCGCGCGCGGCGTTGAAGTGCTGGATGGACACGTCCGCCTCGGTGCAGTGCGTGGCGATGCGGATGATGTCGATGCCTCGGGCCTTGGCCTCGCGCATCTCATGCACGGTGCCCAGACCGGGCAGCATGAGTGCGGCGACCTTGGCGGTGGTCACGGTGTTCTTCACGGCCTCGATCAGGTCGAGCTCGCTGGTGTGCGAGAAGCCGTAGTTGAAGCTGGAACCGGCGAGACCGTCGCCATGGGCGACCTCGATCACCGGGACGCCGGCGTCATCAAGGGCCTTGGCGATTGCCGTGACCTGGTCCACCGTGTATTGGTGGCGCATGGCGTGGGAGCCGTCGCGCAAAGTGGTGTCGGTGATGCGCACCTGGAGATCGGTCATGCGTTGGCCTCCACCTTCTTGTTCGCTTCGATCCGCTCGACCAGCATGTCACCGGTCCGCGTGGCGGCAGCGGTGATGATGTCGAGGTTGCCGGCGTACTCCGGCAGATAGTCCGCGGCACCCTTCACCTGCACGAGGCAGGTGACCCGGCCCCAGTTGTTCCACTCCGGACGGGCGTGGTCGAACTGCGGATCGGCGGTCAGGGCGTACCCGGGGACGTAGTCCTGGACGGTCTCGATCATCTGCGCGATGGACTCGCGGATCTCGTCCTGCAGCTTGCCGGGCTCGGCGGCCTCTTCGGGCAGCGAGCAATAGACGGTGTTGCGCATCATCAACGGCGGCTCGGCCGGGTTGAGAATAATGATTGCCTTGCTCGTCTGGGCACCACCCACGGCCTTGAGAGCCGCAGCGGTGGTTTCGGTGAACTCGTCAATGTTCGCGCGGGTCCCGGGACCGGCCGACTTGGACGCGATCGAAGCAACGATCTCGGCATAGTCGACCGGCACGACCCGGGACACCGCGGCCACCATGGGAGTGGTGGCCTGACCACCACAGGTGATCATGTTGACATTGGCGACGTCCTCGAGGGACTCGAGGTTCACCGGAGGACACAGGTATGGACCCACAGCGGCGGGGGTCAGGTCGATCGCATGAATTCCGGCTTCGGCGAACTTCGGCGCGGCGGCCAGATGGGCCTTGGCGCTGGTGGCGTCGAAGACGAAATCGGGGAGGTCGTCCTGAGCGAGAAGCCAGTCCACACCCTCCGCCGAGGTCTTGAGGCCCAGGCGCTTGGCGCGGGCAAGACCATCGGAGGTTGGATCTACCCCGATCATGTAGGTCGGGTGGATGTACTGACTGCGCCGCAACAGCTTGAACATCAGGTCCGAGCCGATGTTGCCCGGCCCGATGATGGCTGCGGTGTAAGGACGATCCTTACGCTCCCTGGGGTCCACTAGTGGTCCCTCCTATCAGTCGAAATGGATGGTGAACGTGCCGTGTTCGCCGTAGTCGGCCGTGACCGACGTGCCGGCATCGACGGCGATCATGCGGGTGAAGCTTCCGGGCAGGACAACCTGACCGGCCTTCAGGGTCACACCCTGTTCACCGAGGGTGTTGGCGAGCCACTGCAGCGGGGCTGCGGGATGGCCCATCACATCGGCGCCCGTGCCCTCACCCACGACCTCACCGTTCACGGTGAGCTTGCAGGTCATGTTGATGAGGTCATTCTTGTCGATGTCGATCGGTTCCTTCGACCAAGCGATCGCACCATAGGAGGCGTTGTCAGCGACCGTATCGACCAGATGAATATTCCAGTCGGCGACTCGTGAGTCGACAATTTCGATCGCCTTGTGCACCGTGCCGATGGCATCGACAGCTTGCTCAAGGGTTACCCCCGGCCCGGCCAGATCGTCCTTCAGATAGAAGGCCAGTTCTGGTTCGATCCGCGGCTGGAGGAAATCTTTGGAGTTGAAGTGTGCGTCATCGTTGCCGATGAAGCGCGGATCATCGGTCATGAAACCGAAGTCGGGGCTGTCCACGCCCAGCTGCTTCTGCATGGCCAACGAGGTCAGACCGATCTTGCGGCCGATGATCTTCTCTCCGCGGGCGAGCAGAGCCTTTTCCTGGATCTGCTGGATCGCATAGGCATCATCGATGTTCATGTTCTCGATGGTGTCCCGCAGCGGGGGGATGGCCTGCTTGGTTGCGTACGCTTCCAACAGTGCGTCAGCCAGCTGCTGATGCTGCGCCTTACGGTCGGACATGGAGTTCCTCCTCGTTGATGACTACTCCGTCATTTGCTTACGAAGAAAGCCACTGCCAAGGCAGTGCGACGACACTATGCAACCGCCCAGTAGCCGTCGGGATCCGTTCCGGGGAACGAAACGTGCCACTTCGCTCGCGTCGCTGGTCGACCGCACTTCTGGAGGTCCGTCCCAGCAGCCCAATCCCACTAGTCAGCAGGGAATTGCGCAAGGTCCGGAGCCCTCTCGTGACCATCTGGTGTCCGCCCTTCGGGCGAAATCACCGCAGCGACCAGGATCATGGCCATGGTGAGCAGGGCTCCCGCACCTCCCATGAGCTTCTCACCCACCCCCCACGAGGTGAACTGCAGGGGGTCCGGACCGGCATAGGCAATAGTCCAGAACGGTTCGGTGATGAGCCAGGTAGTGGCCAGGAGACCCACCACGCGCAGCGCTCGCGGGACGCCCGGGCGCATCAGGGCCACCCCCAGCGGCAGCGCCCACACGAAATAGTGGTTCCAGGCGACCGGCAGCGCTGACAGCGCTGCAAGACCGCAAAGGCTGGCGCCCAGCAGCACGTGACCCCGTCGTGCCCACCGGATCGCGGCGACCAGGCCCAGCACGGTGAAGACCACGCCGATGAGAATGCCGATCCGGGTGAGCGTGGGGTCCAACCCGACGAACCGCTGCCATGCACTGACCCAGGACTGGTTGTGCATCCAGCCGCGCGGGTCGGGGAAGAACTCCAGCCCGCCGAGGGCCACCTGTGTCCAGTAGTGCCACGACTGCCGTGGGGACACCACGAAACCCAGCAGAGTGGCGACCGCGGTGGCGACCGTCGCCACAATCGCGGCCCGGCGGCGGCGGGTGAACCACAACAGGGGGATGAACAGTCCCGGCGTGAGTTTGATGGCGGTTGCGATTCCAATGAGTACGCCCGCCGGCAGGAGCCGGTCCCACCCGGCAAAGTTCGTCCTCCAGGACGGGGTTCGAGCAGCCCAGGACAGGATCAGCCCCCGGCCCGGTGCGATGTCGAGCAGGCACATCACCATGAGCAGGACCGAGATCTGGCCCAGTCCGATCGTGCTGCGAATCGGGCCGGCGATGAAGAGGGCCACCATCGTGGCGAAGGCGATGTGCCATCCCCGCAGACCGAGGCGGTGGAGCAGGGCCATCAGCCCGGCCACCGTGAGCGCCAACCACCCGAACTGGACGAGCCCGCGGGGGAGGACCCCGAGTGGCACCGCCAGGAGTGCGGCGAACGGAGGATAGAGGAACGGCCATTGCCCTTCGGCGGCCGCGTAGAGCGGTTCGCCCGCCACGAAGGCCCGGGCCGCCCGGATGTAGACCTCGAAGTCCGCCATCGCCGGTTCCCATCCCACGAAGGCGTGCACGTCGGCATCGGTGATCGCCGCACTCCACGCCGCGGTGCCGACCCCCAGTGCCAGGCTGCCGACCAGGAGGGTGGCGCGATGATTCCAGAACCGGGCCAGCAGGGGGCCGGCAGCAGGCGTACGCCGCACCCTGCGCGCGTCGACCAGCCCGATCGCGGCGAGCCCCAGGGCCAGCAACGGTACGCCCGCCGTCACCAGTCGCTCGACCGTGTCGAACTCGGCAACCGGTTTGAACCGGGGCAGTGCGCCCAACGGGTCGGCGAGCACCCAGGCGAGCAGAAACATGACCACGATCGACAGCCCGATGGGGGTCTCCGCTGCTTCTGCGGTTGTCCGCCCCCCGGGGGCAAGGGTGATCGCGAGGACCGGGAGCAGCACCCAGACCAGATCCGGATTGGGCACCAATGGTGAGGCCACGAACACGGCAACGGTCCCCATCGCCACCCCGAGCCAGGGGCGCCCGGCGTGGTCCCACCAGACGGCAGCCAGGATCGCGGCCAGTCCCGCGAGCACCATGACAGCGAGAGCCGGCCATCGGGCCTCCGGGCCGAACAGCCGCAGGGCAGCGCCCAGGACCGAGTGGTTGGAGGACGAGAAGGTGGAATCCCTGGTCGAGAGCCGGGCCGGCATCACCTCGGTCCAGAAGACGAGCGTCATGCGGGGGAGGAGCGCAGCCGCCAGCAGAGAAATGGCGGCGAACGTGCCGACGGCGGTCGCACCGGCGCGCCGGTGCCGGAGAAGCAGGATCGCAAGGAACGGCCACGTGAAGGGCCAGACCGCGGTGGCCAGTCCCGTGAGGAGACCCCTCGGGAGCCAGCGGGGACGGCGCTCCCAGTCGATCAGGTCGACGACGACAGCCAGCATGATCAACCAGGTCAACCGCCCCTGCGTCATGGCGACCCGTCCCGGCGGCACGGTGACCACGATGGCCGCCAGCAGTGAGAGGGCGAACCCGCGCAGGCCCGCCTGCCGCAGCAGCCCCAGCACGACGACGGCGCACAGGGCACCCCACCCCAGGTGGAGCAGGGGATCGTTGAACGGCACCGACAGGACGCTGCCGAGCGCGCCGACCGGGGACAACAGGAACTGGCCGGGGATCGCCGGGGTATAGAAGGGCTGCCCCTCCAGCACCGCTCGGCCCACTGCCTGATAGCCATGGAGATCTGTGCCATGTCGGGGATCCATCACCACGCCCCAGCTCGCCCACGCGGCGGCCAGGATCGGCAACAGCACGAGCGTCGCCGTTCGAAGCGCTCGCACCGCGACAGCGGGTCGAGGGGGTGCTGCTGCGGTGGTGGACATGGGCGCCATCGTTGCAGATGGTTTCGACAGCGCGACACACGCTGAAGTGCGGCCGTTTTGTCTGCCCCGAGATTTAGGGTCTGCACCAGGTGGGATGCGCCCACTCGTCTCGAAAGGGAACGGCATGTCGAGTGTTGTGGGACGTCTGGTTCGGGTTCTCGGGGTTCTCGGGGTGGTGCTCGCCCTCCTCCTGCCGATGCAGGCGAACGCTGCGCCACCGGTGACCGGAGCGATCGGCGATCGATGGCAGCAGGTGCGCAGCATGATCGGTGAGCCGCTCGAACCCGAGTTCTGCGGCCTCGTCCAGGGCGGCTGCGCCCAGCGGTTCGAACGCGGCTCCATCTATCGCACCGAAAGAACGGGTGCCCGCGAGATCCGCGGCGCCATCCGCGACATCTGGGGTGCCAACGGTTGGGAGCGCGGCATTTCGGGCTATCCCACGTCGGGTGAGTTCTGTGGGCTGCGGGACCGGGGATGCGGCCAGCGCTTCCAGAACGGCAACATCTATTTCCACCCCCGCTACGGCACGTATCGGGTCTTCGGCGCGATCTTCGATGGCTGGTCGCGGATCGGCTGGGAGAACTCCACGATCGGCTATCCAGCTGCCGGTGAGGCCTGCGGACTCCGGGGTGGCGGGTGTTTCCAGAGGTTCGCGAACGGGTTCATGTATTGGTCGCCAGCCTCCGGTTCGTACGCCGTGACCGGTCGCATCCTTGACCACTGGGCCGCCAACGGTTGGGAGACCGGTCGTTATGGCTATCCGACCTCCAACGAGTCCTGTCGCACCGAGGGTGGTGTGCGAATCTGCGACCAGAACTATCAGCGCGGCCGCATCACGTGGCGCAGCGATCGCGGCATCGTCACCCCGGCAGCGCCGGCGACCGTCGCGGCCGCAGCGACCACCCGACCCTCGGCCGGCGGGCGGGTCGACTGTTCTGTCCAGCGATGCGTCGCCCTGACCTATGACGATGGTCCGGGTGTCCACACCAATCGCCTGCTCGACACGCTCGGCAGGAACGACGCCAAGGCGACCTTCTTCCTCGTCGGGGACCGGGTGCCGGCGAATGCCGCGACCGTGCGACGGATGCGCGACATGGGGATGGAAATCGGCAACCATTCCCGGAGCCACCCCAACCTGACCGGCTATGGATCAGGCACGATCCGGTCGCAGCTCGCGGAGACCCAGAACCGGATCCGGACTGCCTCCGGAGTGACCCCCACCGTGGTCCGCCCGCCTTATGGAGCCCGGAATTCGACGGTCGACAGCGTTGCCCGGGAGCAGGGGCTGAGCGTGATCATGTGGAGCGTGGACACCTGGGACTGGCGCGATCGCAACGCCTCCACGGTCACCAACCGGGTGCTCGGTCAGGCAAAGCCCGGCTCGATCATCCTCATGCACGACATCCACAGCACGACCGTGGATGCGGCACCGGCGATCGTCTCCGGCTTGAAGGCACGTGGATATGAGCTCGTGACCGTCAGTGAGCTGCTGGGTGGGACACAGCCGGGCCGGGTCTACACGGCGCGCTGAGTCCCGTCCCGCATGGTCCTGCGGTGTCGCCGTCGAAAGACGTCCAGTCGGACGGTGATCGTCGTTCGCAGCGGCTCGTCGGTGCCGGCGGCTCGGGTGTGGAATGCGTTGGGGCCCATGCCGATGAGGTGGCGCAGGTCGGCGGGCTGGAGGTCGATCGCATAACGGAGGTCTGCATGGCCGTCGTGCACGAACCATTCCTGTGCGTCGGCCAGCAGTCGATGGTGTTTGCCCTCCTCGACGGTCATGAGGCGGTGGGTGCGGCGTACCTCCGCCAGATGCTCGGGCAGCGGAGTGACCACCAGGACGCGGCCGTCAGGGGCACAGATGCGGGCGAATTCCGCGAAGTTGCGCGGCGCAAAGACCGACAACACGGTGTCGGCGACGCCGTCGCGGATCGGCAGGCCTGCCCAGGTGTCGGCCACCACCGCACCGATGCGTGGGAGTTTTGCCGCGCGGCGGCAGGCGTACACAGAGATATCGGTCGCGATCCCACGGACGGGAGAGGTCGTGCCCGAGGCGAGCCGGGAGAGGATGGCGTCGAGATAGTACGCGGTCCCTGCCCCCGCCTCCACGACCACTGGGCCATGAGCCGCGGTGGCCACGAGCTCAGCAATCGGCGCGTAGTGTCCGGTGCGCAGGAAAGCGACGCGGTCAGCGACCATGGCAGCGGTGTCGGCATTGGCGCCGGCGGGCCCACGCAGCAGATTGAGCTGTCCCTGCCGGGCCATGTCGAAGCGGTGCCCGGAGAGACATCCAACGGTGCCGCCCTCGAGCGTGAGGACACCCGAGCACTGCGGACACCTCAGCAGGTCGACGATGTCAGCGAGCATCCCGCGCCTCACTCAGGGAGTCGGGAGCAGATCCGCGTCATTCCTTGTCTCTCGAAAGGTCCTGCGCGGGAGCGGCGCCGTCGTCGGCCGTCACATGGTCGCGGGCGGGCACCGCGACGTTGCGGGGGCGGTCCCCGTCCCCGGTGGGGCGATCAGCCCCTGCAGCGGGGATCGACTGCGGATTGTTCTGTCCCCTGCGCTCGCGCAGGTCGCTGCGGATGAAGATGACGAGACCGGTTGCTCCGATGATGGCGAAGAGGAACCACTGCATCGCGTACCAAAAATGCGGGCCATCGGAGATCTCGGGCACGATGAGGGGGTTGATGTCCTCTCCCTGAGCCGGGTTCATCTCGAGAGTGGCGATCCACCCATCCAGGACCGGATAGGGCAACGTCGCCTCGATCGCAGGAGCGTTGATGAGCCGAACCATTCTGTCCCTGGGCTCGATCGCCTGCGGCTTGCCGTGCTCGCTCCGTCGCACATGGCCCATCACGGTCACCTGTCCTGTGGGGGCAGGCGGGAGGACGCTGGGCACCTCGGTTCCCGTCGGGACGCTGATGAAGCCACGGTTGACGAGCACCGTCTGACCGGTGGTCGTGTGCAGGGGGACGACGATCTCATAGCCCGGCTGTGAGGCGTTGAAGCGATAACGCACCTGGAACTGGTTGTCGGTGTCGAACGTGCCGGTGGCGACGACGCGCTGCCACTGATCGTCATCCGTGATCGTGACACCGGGTGCGAACACTTGATCGAAGGGCTTCGGCGCCGCTTCCTCATTGGCCAGGATCGTGGCGTTGCGGTCCTGGCGCTGGTCCAGCCGGTCGAGCTGCCACTGGCCGAGGAGCACAAAGGTGACGCCCAGCACGATCACGAAGAGTGCCAGCGCGATCCAACGTTTCCAGAGCCTGTTCACCCGGCTCAGCCTACTCTGACGGCTGGCGGGGCTGGTTCGATCAGCTTTCGGTGATCGCGTCCGTCTCGTCCGCGCGCCTCAGGCATACTTCGGTCGCGCGCGCCGCTGCGGCACCCAGCGATGTGCCCCGACCGACGGCCACCCCCACGAGGAACGTGGTCAGCGGGGCTGCTGGGCGCAACACTTCGTGAGCGGCGTCCCGAGCCAGATCGAGCAGGATGTGCATCGATTCCTCATCGATGGTGAGCTCGGTTCCCAGCTCGTCGGACAGGGCGTTCACCCACTCTTGCAAGTTGATCTGCTGGTCATCCGTCATGTTGTTCCTTCCGCGCCACACTGATCGGATAGGGCGTCATCCGCGGCGTCGATGTCTCGTCCGGCCCGGCTCCGCTCGGCCGGGGTGGATCCACGCCTTGATGATGCCACGCGGTTGCGGGCCGTCGGGCACTGGGCCGGGCGCGCTCGGTCGACACTGCGACCTACACTCGGGCCTATGTCTGAATCGACCCCGCTGCGACTCGTCGACAGCCATGGCCGGGTCGCGACCGACCTGAGGATCTCGCTGACCGACCGCTGCAATCTGCGCTGCACCTACTGCATGCCGGCGGAAGGACTGCCGTGGCTGCCCAAGGACGAGCTTCTGGCGGATGAGGAATTGGTCCGGCTCGCCGGCATCGGAGTGGAGCACCTGGGCATCCGGACGATCCGGTTGACGGGGGGTGAACCGTTGCTGCGGCCGGATCTCGAGGCACTGGTCGCGAAGCTGGCCACTCTCCGTGTTCCGGCGGGTGGCGCCCCGGGGCTTGCGCTCACCACGAACGGCATCGGTCTCGCCGATCGGGCGCAGGCGCTGGCCTCGGCAGGTTTGAACCGCATCAACATCTCCCTCGACACGCTGAGCCCCGAGACGTTCAAGGAGCTGGCGCGCAGGGACCGCTTGGCGGACGTGCTGGCCGGGATCGATGCGGCCCTGGCGGCCGGTCTGTCGCCGGTGAAGGTCAATACGGTGCTCATGCGCGGGATCAATCATCACGAGGCCCCCGACCTGGTCGCCTGGGCCGGTGAGAAGGGCGTACAGCTGAGATTCATCGAGCAGATGCCGCTGGACGCCCAGCACGGGTGGCGCCGATCCGAAATGGTGACCGCCGACGAGATCCACGCGATGCTCTCGGACCGCTTCGAATTGGTGGAGGACCCCGTCGATCGAGCGGCTCGTGGTGCGGCACCGGCGGAATTGTTCCGAGTGGGGAGTACGCCGCAGCGCGTCGGGATCATCGCCGCCGTCACCCGCCCGTTCTGTGGTGCCTGCGACCGGGTCCGCCTGACGTCCGACGGACAGTTGCGCACCTGCCTGTTCTCGCGCGTGGAATCGGACCTCCGAGGCCCGCTCCGGGAGGGAATGGGAGACCGGGAGATCGCGGAGCGCTGGGTGGTGGCGGTGCAGGGCAAGCTGCCTGGTCACGGCATCGACGACCCGAGCTTCCTGCAGCCGGACCGGCCGATGAGTGCGATCGGGGGATGACCCCGGCGGCGCGGAGCCGGCTCAGTCATCCACCACTTCGCCGCTGACGATCTCCGTCGCTTCCCGGGGCAGCGCGCGGTGATATTCGGGCTCCCCCCGCTCGATGGGCTGGAGCTTTGCGCTGCGCTTCTCCACCGCGTTGGCGAACAACACGGCGATGGCCGGGAGGAAGGCCGCGCCGGCGATCAGGAACAGTCGGGCGACGTTGTTGGGCACGAAGATCATGGCGATGAAACACGCGACCCGGAAACTCATCGTGATCAGATAGCGGACCTCGCGGCCGTGCAGATCCTTCGACCGCCCGTGCCGGGCGTCAGTGATCAGCGCCTCCGCGCCTGAGCGGCGCGCGGCACGCGCGGAATGCCCACCAGCCATTCGTCCACCATACGCCTCGGCGATCCCCGCCCGGAGTGCCGGAGTGGGGCCAGCCGGCAGCGCAACGGGAATCTTCTGTGGCAAGGTTGCTCCATGACTGCCTCAGGAACCCAGCCGGCACGTTCTGTCCTCGTCACCGGGGGCAGCAAAGGCATCGGGCGTGCTATTGCAGAACACTTCGCCGCGGCGGGGCACAAAGTCGCTGCGACCTATCGCAGTGGCGGGGTGCCGGACGGCGTCCTCAGTGTCCAGTGCGATGTCACCGATGCCGAACAGGTCGATGCCGCCTTCAAACAGGTGGAGGAGGCGCACGGGCCGGTGGAGGTCCTGGTGGCCAATGCCGGCATCACGGCGGACAACCTGATGGTGCGCATTTCCGACGACGACTGGGACAAGGTCATCCAGACCAATCTCACCGGCAGCTTCCGGGTCGCGCGGCGTGCAGCCCGGCCGATGATGCGTGGCAGGTTCGGCCGCATCATCTTCATTTCCTCGGTTGTGGGCCTGCTGGGTTCGGCCGGCCAGGTCAACTATGCGGCATCGAAGTCGGGCCTGGTGGGCATGGCCCGGTCCATCGCGCGCGAGCTGGGATCCCGCAATGTGACGGCCAACGTGGTGGCCCCGGGGTTCATCGAGACCGACATGACCGCGGTCCTGCCCGAGGCACAGGTCGAGGCCTATCAGAACCAGATTCCGCTCGGCCGGCTCGGTCAGGTGACGGACATCGCCGCCGCAGTCGAGTTCCTCGCCTCCGACGCCGCAGGCTATGTCACCGGGGCGGTCATCCCGGTCGACGGCGGCTTGGGCATGGGCCACTGATCGCCACCTTTCCCCACTGCAGTTAGGACACATCCATGGGAATTCTCGACGGCAAGAACGTGCTCGTCACCGGACTGACGCACAACACCTCGATCGCCTATGAGGTCGCGCGGATCGCCCAGGCCGAAGGCGCCAAAGTGGTGGTGTCCAACTTCGGACGTGCGATGAGCCTCTCCAATCGGGTGATCCAGAAGCTCGACCCGGTGCCCCCTCTGCTCGAGATCGACGTGACGGATGAGGATCATCTGGCGACCCTGGCCGACCGCATCCGGGAGGCCGGGATGGAGCGGGTGGACGGCGTCGTCCACTCGATCGCGTTCGCCAACGCCGCGACGTCCATGGGCGGCAAGTTCCTGGAGGCGCCGGGGCCGGATGTCGACGCTGCTGTGCGTGTATCCGCCTATTCACTCGTCTCCCTTGCGATGGCCTGCAAACCGCTCATGACCGAGGGCGGTTCGGTGGTGGGCCTGACATTCGACGCGACGGTCGCATGGCCGGCGTACGACTGGATGGGCGTCGCCAAGGCCGCGCTCGAATCCACGAGCCGCTATCTCGCGCGTTATCTGGGCCCGGAGGGAATCCGTTCCAATCTCGTGGCCGCGGGTCCGCTGGAGACCATTGCGAAGAAGGCGATTCCCGGAGCCGAGGCGTTCAACGAGGTGTGGGGCGAGCGCGCTCCGCTCGGTTGGGACCCCAAGGACAATGGGCCGACCGCCAAGGCGGTCGTGGCGCTGTTGAGCGACTTCTTCCCGGCGACCACCGGCGAGATCGTGCACGTCGACGGCGGCCTCCACGCGGTGGGCGCCTGACCCGGTCCGGGACTCCGGGCCTCAGCCGCTCATTGTTGTTCCCGGCGGAGGGCGCCCGTCCAGCTCACGGCGGTGACCAGAGCCGTGTCCGCAGCGTCCCGCAGCGCGCTCAGGGTCTGGCGTCGTTCCTGTACGCCATGCGTGGGCGGCAGGTCGTCCGCGAGGGCAGTGTCCAGCGCATGCACCAACGGCCAGGCACGGGCGAGGGTCTGCTGTGCGCGGCGGCCATAGACCGGGGGCAGCGCGGGTGGGGGCTCGATGTCCGGTCGGCGGTTTGCGCCGAGGGGGAGATCGGGCAGCGTACGCCCGGCCTCCAGCACCGACTCCCTCAGATAACGATCCGCCTCGGCCGGGTCCGACAGCGGGAGCGGAGGGTTGGCCGGTTCGATGCTCCACTGGACCGCAGGCCCGACGAGCTGGGGAACCCAGGCGACCCCTCCGGTCGCTGCCACCACGACCGCCCCCGCATCGAGTGCACGTGCCGTCAGTTCGGGTGGCCCGGTGAGCGGCGCAAGCCGCCCCGGTCGCGGTGTGACCAGGAACCAGTCGGAGTCGACCAACCTGAGCGCTGCGGCCATCGCCAGCGCCAACTCGGACGCTCCGAACGGATCCAGCCCGAGCAGCGACTGTTCGTCGATGACGTGATGGGCCGCGTGCCCACTGATCACGGCATGGGCAGCCACCTCGACGCTGAGCGCCGAGTGGCGGCACGCGTTGAGATGAGCGGTCAGAGCGATGGCTGAGGAGAGGGGCACGGGACGAGCGTACGCGCGCGTGCGTCCTGCGGCGCATCAACGCGAGTTGATAGGTTTGCGCCCATGGCCGCAGTGGTGGATCTTGTCGACGTGCACCTCGTCCGGAACGGGGCGACCCTTCTCGATGGCATCACCTGGCAGGTGGGGGAGGAGGACCGCTGGGTCATCATCGGCCCCAACGGCGCCGGCAAGACGACGCTCATGCAGATCCTGAGTGGTCATATGCACCCCAGCTCCGGGACCGCTGAGCTGCTCGGCGAACGACTCGGCCGGGTCGACGTGTTCGAGTTGCGGCCACGGATCGGCGTGACGTCCGCCGCCCTCGCCGAACGGATCCCGCGGAGTGAGCGCGTGCACGACGTGGTCATTACGGCCGCCTACGCGGTGAGTGGCCGCTGGCGGGAGGAATACGACCCGATGGACAGCGAGCGCGCCGACGAGCTCCTCCAACTCCTGCGGGTGGACCATCTGGCCGACCGCACCTTCGGAACCCTGTCCGAGGGGGAACGGAAACGAGTGCAGATCGCGCGCGCACTCATGACCGACCCCGAGTTGTTGCTGCTGGACGAACCCGCGGCCGGGCTTGACGTCGCTGGACGTGAAGCACTCGTGGCGACATTGACCGAGCTCGCCCGGGATCCCTACGCGCCGGCCACCGTCCTGGTGACGCACCATGTCGAGGAGATCCCCGTGGGCATCACGCACGCCATGCTGCTCAAGCAGGGCCGGATCGTCGCAGCCGGCCCGCTGGCCGACACGCTGACCGACGCCAACCTGACCGAGACCTTCGACATCGATCTGAGCCTGAGCGAGCGGGAGGGCCGCTGGACGGTCCGCGCCGTCTGACTCCGCCGGCCCATGCCCGTCAACCTGAACGACTGGCTCGGTGACCACGTTTGGGCGTGGTGGTCGGGGTTTCTGGTCCTGCTCCTGACGGCGGCCCTCGTGGCCCGCAGCCGCACGGTGCTGGCTGCTGCCGGGGGCCCTGCTGTTGCCGCCCCGATCGCAGTCTGGACACCGTTCTGGCTGCACGCACTCATCGCACTGACCGTGAGCGGGGTGCTCGTCGGCGTCGTCGGTCTCCGGAGGCGTTCGGAGCGACCTGCGGACCCCGCGCCCCGGCGGGCCGCCTGATGCAGGTCAGCGTCGAGGATCCGCAGGACTCCCGGCTCGCCGACTATGTCCGACTCCGGGACGTGTCGCTCCGGCGGCACTTGGAGAGTGCCGAGGGGTTGTTCATCGCCGAGGGCGAGAAGGTGATCCGCCGTGCGGTGGCCGCCGGTTATCGACCACGGTCCTTTCTGCTCGCGGAGAGATGGCTGAACTCGCTGTCCGACGTGTTGAGTGTCCATGGTGATGTTCCCGTGTATGTCGTCACCGAGGAGCTCGCCGAGCGGGTCACCGGGTTCCATGTGCACAGGGGCGCGCTGGCGTCCCTGCATCGGGAGACCCGACATCGGGTGGAGGATCTGCTCGGATTGCGGCGGCTGGTCGTGCTGGAGGACATCGTCGACCACACCAACGTCGGGGCGATCCTGCGCTGTGCGGCGGGGCTCGGTTGGAATGGTGCCCTGCTCGCGCCGCGGGCCGCGGATCCGCTCTATCGCCGCTCGATCAAGGTGGCGATGGGTGCGGTCTTTTCCTTGCCGTGGGCTCGGTTCGGTGATTGGTCGGGTGCGGTGGGGGAGCTGCGGGCGGCCGGCTATCGGGTGGTGGCGCTCGCGCTGACCCCGGAGGCGCGGGATCTCGCCGACGTCGCTGCCACGTTGGGGCCGGACGAGAAAGTGGCGGTTCTGCTCGGCACGGAGGGCGAAGGCTTGTCCGCCCGGTGGGTCGCCGAGGCGGATGACGTGGCGGTGATCCCGATGCAGGCCGGGATCGACTCGCTGAACGTGGCTGCCGCCGCGGCCGTCGCCTGTTATGTCCTGCGCTGAATCCACCCGGCACGTCGCGTTGTCCGGCACGATCGGGGCATGACGAATCTGCGGCTCGGTCTGGTCGGCTATGGGCTCGGTGGACGGCTGTTCCACGCGCCGTTCATCGCGGCGGCCGAAGGGGTGGAGCTGGTGGGCGCGGTGACCCGCTCACCCGCACGGAGGGCGCAGCTGGCGGCGGACTTTCCCGGCGTACCGGCTGCGGACTCCCTCGATCAGCTGATCGACACCGGCGTGCAGGCCGTGGTGATCACGACACCCCCGGCCACACGCAGAGAGCTCGTCCTGGCGGCGATCGCCCGCGGTGTCGCCGTCGTGGCCGACAAACCCTTCGCTCCGGATGCCGCGGGCGGACAGGACCTCGTGGACGCGGCCGACGCAGCCGGCGTACCCCTCGCCGTCTTCCACAACCGGCGATGGGACACCGACATGCGCACCCTCCGGGCACTGCTGCGCACCGGCGAGTTGGGTCGGGTCCGGCGATTCGAGTCGCTGTTCGACATCGATGATCCGAGCACGATCGATCCGGGGCCGGAGGGCGGGCTGCTGCGGGATCTCGGTGCTCACGTGGTGGATCAGGCGTTGTGGCAGTTCGGCCCGGTGCAGGACGTGTACGCAGCGTTGGACTGGGTCGAACGCCCGGAAGGCCCGACCGACGCCGGCTTCACGATGACGCTCCGGCACGAGAGCGGCGTCGTGTCCACCCTGACAGCCAGCAAGGCGAACCATGCCGAGGGGCGCGAACTGCGGGTCTATGCCGAGCGGGGGAGCTATCACTCCGCAATGTCCGATGTGCAGTTCGCGGCGGTGCTGGACGGCCGTCGGCCGGTGATGGAGGGCGATGCCTGGGGATTCGAGAGCGAAGAACGCTGGGGCACCGTGCGGACGGCCGCCGGAGAGCGGCGGGTGCCCTCGGAGCGCGGCGCCTATCAGGATTACTACACGCAGTTCGCCCGCGCCGTCCGCGGCGAGGGCTCCTTGCCCGTCACCGGTGCCGAGGCCGTGGCGACGCTGAAGGTGCTCGATGCGGCGAGGCTCAGTGACCGCGAGCGCCGGATCGTTACACTCCGGTGGGATCAGCCGGCGGGCTGCTTGGCCGAGACCGGCCAGTCCTCGGGATAGCGATCGGCCAGCTCCTCGTGCTGGACGTAGAGCTTCTTGCGGGCACGTGACGACAACCGGTCGCCGAAAACGGTCCCGTTCAGGTGATCCGTCTCGTGCTGGAGGCAGCGGGCCAGGAGTCCGGTGCCCTCGATCGTGATCTCGTTGCCGTCGATGTCCTGGCCGGTGCAGGTGGCCTTGTCCGGTCGCGACAACTGTTGATAGGCGCCGGGCAGGGACAGACAGCCCTCCTCACTGGCCTCAAGGCGCCGATCCCGCCCCTCCGGAAGCGTGACGACCGGGTTGCATACCACGCCGATCCGGCGCACGTCGTCATCATCGGGGCAGTCAAAGACGAACACCGACAGGTCCACCCCCACCTGCGTCGCCGCGAGACCAACTCCGGCAGCGGCGTTCATCGTGGCGAACATGTCCCGCACCAGAGTCCGGAACTCCTCGTCCGAGAAGTCTGTGACCGGACGGGTCTTGGCGTGCATGACCGGCGTGCCCCAGCGTGTGATGGGCCGCACGGATCCACCTTCGGTCAGGTCGGTGAGCGGGGTTGCGCCTGCGGTCATCGTGGGATCCTCGGGGTCGAAAGCTTGGTCGGAGCGCATCGTACCCCTCCTCAGCGGCTTGCCTTCCAGGCGGACGAAAGCAGATGACGGCCCGGCGCGCCACGGTTCGCCGGCTGCCGCCGCAACGGACACTGGGAGATGGAGATCACCGAGGGGAGGGTCATGGAGCCCAGCGATGACAGAACGGCCCCGGCGGGGGACCCTGCCAAGGCGCAGTTGTCGCCACCGTTGGCGCGAGTGCTCGCGGAGTATGTCGCCCACCTGGAACGTGAACGGCGGCTCTCCCCACACACGGTCCGCGCCTATGTGGGGGACCTCACCCATCTGTTCCGGCACCTGCAATCGCTCGGGCACGACGATCTGGGGGCCCTGGACAGACGCCATCTGCGGAGCTGGTTGGCCCACCAGGGCACGCTGGGGGCCGAGCGGACCACGCTCCAGCGCCGGGCAGCGGCTGCCCGGGTCTTCTTCGCCTGGGCGCAGGAGACCGGGCGGCTGGCGGATGACCCCGCGCGAGGGCTGCGATCGCCCAAGTTGCCGCGCCGGTTGCCCGTCACCCTGAGTCAGACGGAGGCCGACGCCCTCCTGGCCTCCATGGTGGCGAGCATCGAGGAGCAGCCCGGTCCGATCGGTGTCCGGGACACGGCGCTGCTCGAAGTTCTGTACGCCACAGGGGTGCGGGTCTCCGAGTTGTGCGGGCTCGACCTCATCGATCTGGACCGCGACAGGGGTGTGATCCGGGTCCTCGGCAAGGGGAACAAGGAACGATCGGTGCCCATGGGGCGGCCGGCCTGGCGGGCCGTGGACGCGTGGCTGCGCCAGCGTCACGACCTGGCCGGTCCCGAGGCCGGGAATGCTGTATTCGTCGGAGAGCGTGGGGGCCGGATCAACCCACGTGTGGTCCGCCGTATCGTCCATCGTGCTCTCGCAGCGGTGCCCGGCGCTCCCGACCTCGGACCGCACGGCCTCCGGCATGCCATGGCGACCCACCTGCTCGAGGGTGGCGCCGACCTGCGGTCCGTGCAGGAGATGCTCGGTCACGCATCGTTGGCGACGACCCAGCTCTATACGCACGTGACCAACGACCGGCTGCGTGCGGCCTTCGAACAGGCGCACCCACGGGCCTGAGGCGGTGATCACCGCGCCGTTCACAACCAGCGCTCCGGATCGACAAGCTGCCCATCCGCCCACAGCATGAGGTGAAGGTGGCAGCCTGTCGAATAGCCCGTCGATCCGTTGACACCGATGACCTGACCACCGGACACCTGCTGACCGACCTTCGCGATGTAGCTGCTCGCATGGTTGTAGGAGCTCACCAGCCGGTGGCCGTTGACGGTCCCGTGGTCGATGAACAGACGATTGCCATAGCCCGCGTTGAAATAGGACTGCGTGACGCGGCCGGCGGCCACGGCCCGCAATGGTGCACCGCACGGCAGGCCGAAATCCGTCCCGTCATGCAACTTCCAGACCCCGAGGACCGGATGTCTGCGCATCCCGAAGCGGGAAGTGACCGACCCGGCCGGCCGCACCAGACCAGTCGGCCCCGGAGGAGGCCCCGATCCGGTGCCGGGCTCCTCGGCAGCCGTCACGAGGGCGGCGGCGGCACGCTGCTGCGCGCGCCGCTCGATCTCCCCGGCAGCGCCGGTGGGGAGCAGCCGGATCCGACGGTCGGACATCACGAACACCGGTGCCAGGTAGTCCTCGCCCCGGCGCAACCCGACATGGACACACGTCAGCCGCGCCTCGCCGCAGTCGTGTCCCGCATCGAGCCGGCCCACCCTCTGCCCGCTCCGCACGCGCGTTCCCCTGGGCACCGTCGCAGTGACCGGCTCATAGGTGGTGCGCACGCCACCGTGGTCGATCACCAGGACGTTTCGCCCTGCGACCCTGCCGGCGAAGCTCACCACACCGTCGGAGGTCGCCAGAATCTCCGCGCCCACCGGCGCGGCGACATCGACACCGCGATGGCCGGCGTCCCACCGCTCCGCGGGCGGGTCGAACGGGCGCACAATGACCGGAGTGCCACGGACCGGAGGAGCGAGCTGAGCCGGCGTACTCCCCTGGGGAGCAGCCTCCGCCCGAGCCGCGACCACGAGGGCCAGGCTCACTCCGACGACGAATGCGACCAGCCGGCCCCACGAGCGATTTCCCATGCCCGCACAGTGCGTGAATTCACGGTCGCCGGGTCGTGCTGCGGCGTGTCCTGTGGACGGGACTCCGCAGGGCCGCGGCAGCTGTGGACAACAGCGGGTTGCCGTCGAGATGCCGGCGCCGCGGATTCGCACCCCCTGGTGGGCTCGATACGACCGAGGGGGCTCTGTCCACGTCCAATTTGGCGACGAGCGTCATCGACCACCTAGACTGGGCCCTGCAATCCGGCCATCCGGATTGACTTCGCATGCAGTCTTGCCCCTCCGCAAGGGACTGGTCCGCCTCGGCGGTTCCCTTCGGAACTGCATCAGGCGATGCCGACGGTCGGCATCGAAACAACCAGAACGGCGCCCACGCGCGCCCACACAAGGAGGAACGGCCATGGCCGTCGTCACCGCTCGCCAGTTGCTCGAATCCGGCGTTCACTTCGGGCACCAGACCCGTCGTTGGAACCCGAAGATGAAGCGTTTCATCTTCACGGAGCGCAATGGCATCTACATCATCGATCTCCAGCTTTCCCTGACGTACATCGATCAGGCCTACGCCTTCGTGAAGGACACCGTCGCCCGCGGTGGCCAGATTCTCTTCGTCGGCACCAAGAAGCAGGCCCAGGAGGCCATCGCCGAGCAGGCCACCCGGGTCGGGATGCCCTTCGTGAACCAGCGCTGGCTGGGTGGCATGCTGACCAACTTCCAGACCATCTCCAAGCGCATCTCGCGGCTCAAGGAGCTCGAGGGCATGGACTTCGACACCGTCGCCGGGTCGGGTCTGACCAAGAAGGAACTCCTCATGCTCAAGCGTGAGAAGGACAAGCTGGAGAAGGACCTGGGCGGCATCCGGGACATGCCGAAGACCCCGCAGGCCGTGTGGGTCGTCGACACCAAGAAGGAACACCTGGCCGTTGACGAGGCCCGCAAGCTGCGGATCCCCGTGATCGGCATCCTCGACACCAACTGCGACCCGGACGAGGTCGACTTCGCGATCCCCGGCAACGACGACGCGATCCGCTCCGTTGCCCTGCTCACCCGGGTGATCGCCGACGCTGTCGCCGACGGGCTCATGTCCCGCTCCGGTGCCACCGGTGGCGAGGCCGAGGTGCCCGCCGAGCCGATGCCCGACTGGGAGCGTGAACTGCTCGCCGGTGCAGACGCATCCGCCGAGGCGGCCGCGCCCGAGGCCGCTGCTCCCGCTGAGGCCGGT
>DUOB01000060.1 GCA_012839035.1 Propionibacterium sp. | reverse complement strand
CTCGGGAGCCGTCATAGGGCGTCACCAGCATGCCGTCGACAAGCTCCGCGCCGATGACGGTCACGGCCTCGCGGAAGATGTCATCGTCATAGACCCAGCTGTCCTTTTCGGCTGCGCTTCGCCGCATGCGTTCGAGCCCGGCCCCCGGCTGGCGCCACAGCGTTGCGAGTCTGGCGGCCGGCATCGCTCCCCATTCCTCGGAATCTGCGAGCCAGGCGCGGAATTCGCCGGAAATGGGGGAGAACTGGAGAACGCCGGACCGGTGGAAATCCTCCAGGTCGTGCAACGAATAGGCAATGTCGTCTGCCAAATCCATGACGGAGCATTCCAGCGATTGTCGCCCGGGAGGCAGGCGAAAACCTTCGAGTAGCTCGGTCATTTCGGTCAGATCGAGCACATAGGAATTGAATTTCGCGGATCCCGAACCGTGTGCGCCGGCGTTCGCGCCCCGGGGTGGGTCGGCCCACGATGCCGGGTGCGGATGGGGCACGTGATGCCGTCCCCACGGATATTTCAGGACGGCGGCCCGGACGGCGGCGGTCAGGTTGAGTCCGTCGACGCCATCACCGTGGACTTCCAGCTCGGTCATGATCCGAAAGGTCTGGGCATTGCCCTCGAATCCGTCGGCCAACCCGAAGTCCTCGCGGGCGATCCGATCCAGCGTGCGCTCCCCGTTGTGGCCGAAGGGCGGATGTCCGAGATCGTGGGCGACCGCACCCGCCTGGGCCACCACATGGTCGAGCCCGCCCCAACGCTCGATGTCGAGGGGATCGGCGACCTTGCGTACGCCCACCGACAGCGACCGCGCCAACGCCGTCACCTTGATCGAGTGGCTGAGCCGATTGTGCAGCACGCTCTCGGTCGAATCCGCGTTCACCACCTGGGTCACGTCCGCCAGCCGGGTGAAGGCGGGTGCGAACCGCAAGCGCTCCAGATCCACCCGGAACTCGGACTCGGCGCCGGCGGTGAGGGGCTGCCACAGATGCGCTTCCGGGCGCCGGCGAGCGATGCGCACCTCGGCCAGCTCCTCCATCTCCAGCGGCTCGGATCCCGCCTCCAGCGGCGCAGGTCCCTGCGGGTCGTGGCGGTCGCCCCGCTGCTGTCCACCCCAGTCGGCCATGGCCCGAACCTACACCGACCCCGTCGGCGCCCCGCGGCTCCCCGGAGCGCCGACGGCTCTGCCATACCGACTGCGCGGGGGCGTGCGGCGGTCCTAAGGTGGGATTATGAACTCGACGCCCGTGGATCCGACCACCACTCCTGCGTGGCAGACACTGACCCAGCTCCATGCCGACCTCACTCCCGACCTGCGCGGTTGGTTCGAGACCGACACGGACCGAGTGCGGTCCCTGACCTTCACCGCCGGCGATCTGCACGTTGACCTCTCCAAGAACCTCGTCACCCCCGAGACCGTGCGCGCGCTCGTTGAGCTGGCGGATCAGGTGGGTCTGTCCGAACGGATCGAGGCCATGTTCTCCGGTGAGCGGATCAATGTGACGGAGGACCGTTCCGTGTTGCACACCGCGCTGCGGCTGCCCCGGTCCGCGACGCTTGAGGTCGAGGGCCGTGATGTCGTGGTCGACGTGCATGCCGAGCTCGACAAGGTGTACGCGTTCGCCGACAAGGTCCGCTCCGGTGAATGGCGCGGCGTGACCGGTCGGCCGATCGAGACCGTCGTCAACATCGGCATCGGCGGCTCGGACCTGGGGCCGGTGATGGTCTATGAGGCGTTGAAGCCGTTCGGTCAGCTCGGCCTGCAGTGCCGGTTCATCTCCAACATCGACCCGACCGATGTCGCGGAGAAGACGTTCGGGCTCGATCCCGAGACCACCCTGTTCATCGTCGCGTCCAAGACGTTCACCACGCTGGAGACCCTGACCAACGCCCGGATGGCGCGCGCCTGGCTCCTCGACTCCCTGCGTGCCAAGGGTGTGATCAGCGGCACGGACGAGGCGGCGGCCCGCGCTGTGGCGGCGCACTTCGTTGCCGTCTCCACCGCGCTCGACAAGGTCGCCGAGTTCGGGATCGACCCCAACAATGCCTTCGGGTTCTGGGACTGGGTCGGCGGGCGATACTCCGTCGATTCGGCGATCGGCACCGCGGTCGCGGTGTTCATCGGACCGGAGCGGTTCGCGGAGTTCCTCCACGGCTTCCACGTGATGGACGAGCATTTCCGCTCGACGCCGATGAGCCGGAATGTGCCGGCGCTCATGGGCCTGCTGAACGTCTGGTATGTCAACTTCTTCAAGGCCGCCACCCACGCCGTCCTGCCCTATGCCCAGTATCTGCATCGCTTCCCCGCTTATCTGCAGCAGCTCACGATGGAGTCCAACGGCAAGCGGGTGCGCTGGGACGGGACCCCGGTGACCACCGAGACCGGTGAGGTGTTCTGGGGCGAGCCGGGCACGAACGGCCAGCACGCCTTCTATCAGCTCATCCACCAGGGCACCCAGCTCGTGCCCGCCGACTTCATTGCGGTGGCGAACCCGACGCATCCGATCACCGACGGCGGTGCGGACGTGCACGAACTCTTCCTCGCCAATTTCTTCGCCCAGACCAAGGCGCTCGCGTTCGGCAAGACGGCCGCAGAGGTTCGCGAGGAGGGTACGCCGGAGGCGATCGTCACTGCCCGGGTGTTCCCGGGCAACCGTCCGACGACGTCGATCATGGCGCCGGAACTCTCGCCGTCGGTCCTGGGCCAGCTCATTGCGCTGTATGAGCACATCACCTTCACCCAGGGCATCGTCTGGGGGATCGACTCCTTCGACCAGTGGGGCGTCGAACTCGGCAAGCAGCTCGCCAAGCAGATCACGCCGGCCGTCGCCGGGGATCGCGAGGCGCTGGACGACCAGGACGCCTCCACGCGGTCGCTGATCGAGTACTACCTGGAGCGCCGCGGCTGAACGTCCGCGGGTTTCGGCAGTGGATCGGGGGCTGGGCCGGCGGGGTCAGCCCCCGAGTGCCTCGTCGACGGAGGTTTCATAGCGGCCGAGCGTTGGCGTACGCCGGCTGGCGACGTCCACGACCATCTTCATGCTCGCACCCAACTCGCGGAGCTGGCCATAGCGCCAGACGGGGCCGAAGTCGGTCGTGTAGTCCCCGACGCCTTCGGCGTCCAGGCCGATAAGGCGACAGGTGGTGATCGCCCGCGGCAGGTGATAGCCCTGCGTGACGACCGTCAGGCGATCGACGCCGAAGATCCGCTTGGCGCGGACGCAGGAGTCATAGGTGTCGAAGCCGGCATAGTCGGCGATCACCTGGGTGGCGGGCACACCCTTGCGGATCAGGTAATTGCGCATGCCGTCGGGTTCGTTGTAGTGCTTGTCCCCGTTGTCGCCCGACACCAGGATGGCGCGCACCTTGCCGGCGTCATAGAGACGTTTCGCGGTGTCGAGCCGACCCTTCAGATAGGGGGAGGGTGTGCCGTCCGGATAGATCTGGGCCCCCAGCACCAGGGCCACGGGGGTTTCCGGGACCGAGCCGACGGTGAACGTGTGTGGGCGAGCCATGAGCTTCGCAAACAGTGCGGGACCGCCGACAGCGGTCACTCCGACAAGACCGAGGGCACCGAGAGTCAGGACGGCGCGACGAAAGGATGGGGCCACACGTTCGAGTCTAGCGACGCGCCCACCCCTTTTCCCGCCACATATGCCGCGTCCGGACGGTGCGGAGGAGGCAGAATGGCGCCGCAGAGGAAAGGTGCCGTGCATGAAGAAGATCATCCAGAGCCGCAAGCTGGCCCATGTCCGTTATGACGTTCGGGGGCCGATTCTCACCGAGGCACAGCGGCTGGAGGCCGAGGGTCACAAGATCCTCAAGCTCAACATCGGCAACCCGGCGCCCTTCGGTTTCGAGGCGCCCCAGGCGATCATCGCCGACATGATGCATCACCTGCCGGCGGCGCAGGGCTATTCGGATTCCAAGGGGATCTATTCCGCCCGCACGGCGGTCGCGCAGTTCTATCAGTCGCGTGGTCTGCACAAGACCGCCGTGGACGACATCTTCATCGGCAACGGGGTCTCGGAGCTCATCACGATGGTGCTGCAGGCCTTCGTGGACGAACCGAACGAAATCCTGGTCCCGGCGCCCGACTATCCGTTGTGGACGGGGGCAGTGTCGTTGTCGGGGGGTACGCCGGTCCACTATCGCTGTGACGAGGAGAACGGCTGGAATCCCGACCTCGCTGACATCGAGTCCAAGATCACCGAGAACACGCATGCGTTGGTGATCATCAACCCCAACAACCCGACCGGTGCGGTGTATTCGGAGGAGACCGTCCGTGGGCTGGTCGACATCGCGCGGCGGCACGACCTTGTCGTGATGTCGGACGAGATCTACGAAAAGGTCATTTTCGACGATGCCGTCCACCGGCATGCCGCCGAATTCTGTGGCGATGACGTGTTGTGCCTGACCTTCTCCGGGTTGTCGAAGGCCTATCGGGTGTGCGGCTATCGGGCCGGCTGGATCATGGTGTCGGGAGCCCAGGGCCGTGCCGAGGACTTCCTCGAGGGCCTGACTCTCCTGGCCAACATGCGCATGTGCGCGAACGTCCCCGCCCAGCACGCCATTCAGACCGCCCTCGGCGGCTATCAGTCGATCAACGAACTCATCGTCCCGGGCGGCCGGTTCTATGACCAGTCCAAGCTGGCGTGGAAGCTGCTCAACGACATCCCCGGGGTCTCCTGTGTCGAACCGTTCGGCGCGCTCTATTGCTTCCCACGCCTCGATCCGGAGGTTTATCCGATCGAGGACGACCAGGAATTCGTGCTCGATCTGTTGCGGGCGAAGCACATCCTCGTCACGCACGGGCGCGGCTTCAACTGGTTCGAGCCCGACCACTTCCGCCTGGTCACCCTGCCGGACACCGACATGCTGACCGAGGCGATCGGCCGCATCGCGGACTTCCTGGAGACGATGCGCTGACCGGCGGCCAGCCGCGTCGAGGATCGGCCGTCGGCCGCGTCAAGCGTGCGGTCGGCCGGCCAAGCGTTGTGACGGTCGCGGCGCGTGTCGCCGACTCGGCCGGTCAGGCATCCACG
>DUOB01000059.1 GCA_012839035.1 Propionibacterium sp. | reverse complement strand
GTGGCACTCGTGCCGCCCGGCCATGGGGCAGGGGTGATGACATCGATGGGTTGTGGGGGCGTACCCCCACAGGCACTGAGCAACAGCGCAAGGGTGACGACAAGCACGGAGGCGAGCTTCTTCACGGGGAACCTCCTGGGAATTCAGCAGCTCCAGTCTGACCTGCAAATGAGGGCTGACAACCGGATATTCACAGCTGTGGACGAACTTGTGCGCGGATTATTCCGTCATGAGACGCCCCCTCCGGCGGGCCGGGATCTGAGAAGTCGCGGCCCCGTTAGGTACTCACCCCTGAGCCCTGACAGGGTGGGCGAATGGCCGTGCGCACATTTGAAGTACCCATCAATCCCGGCACCCTCCGCCTCGATGCCGATGAGCGCTGGGCCGAGGAGGCGCAAGGGCTGCTTGCGCACTTGGCTTCGCTCCCGACCGAACAACTCGACGGGCTCACCGTGGACATCGGCTGGTCGGTGCTGTCGGTGGGTTCGGATTTCCGGCTCCGCGGTCCGGCGATGTCGAGCAACGAAGAGGAGCTCATCGACGACCTCTCCGCCCATTTGGCGGCGATGGTCGGCCAGGCGCGGACGCTGTCGCTTCTCGCGATTCCAGGGACGACGATTCGGTACAACGAGGACATCACCGTCGAGCACGACGCCCTGGAAGCCGAGAGCGTCTACATCAAGCGCACGGGCTGGACGGAGGACTCGAGCGGCTGGCATCTCGGCCCGCTGACGGCCGAGGCGTCGGAGCACATCCATTTGGAGCGGAGGGCGGCGTACGAGATCGTCGAAGCCTTCCCCGCCCTTCTCGACTTTCTCGTGCTGCCCGAGGACTATCTCGTCGGGCTGGTGGGCGGGCAGGTCGACGCGGTGTTCAATGATCAGGGGGCGCGGGTGATGGGGCCGGGGGGTACGCCGCGCCTCGAAGCCCATCCCGCGCTGCTCGAGATCGCGGCCAATGATCTTGGCCTCACCGAGCCGGAGGCGATCGCCTACTCGCTCTACCGCCCGGACCATGGCTATTTCCTGGTGTGGCGCGAGGATCCCGCGGCAATGATTGCGCTGCATCCGAATGGCGAGCAGCTTCAGCTCGACGGGCTGCTCGGCCCCGATGATTTCGAGAAGTTGTGGGTGCGCGGGGACAGGACGCCGCGGGGGTACTCGCTGTAGACCAGCAACCGTCCAGCCTTTTCGGACGCTTTATTCACGCGCGGCCGTGCGTTGGCCCGTCAAATCCCGAAACGGCCACTAGCCTGAACGACCGTGGACATCCTCCTGCTCGTCGCCCTCGGCCTGGGAGTCGCGACGGCTGGCGTGACGCAAGTGGTCGCCGGGACCGGCGTACGTCTCATCATCCCGCCCCTCGCCATCCTCGCCCTCGGGCATGCGGAGGGGCTGCGGGTCGCGATGACCTTGGGGCTGCTGATCTCGCTGGTGACCTTCCTCGGGGATCGCGCGGCCGTGCCGTTTCGCAGGTTTGTCCCGCTCGCTCTTCCCGTGGTGATCTCTGCCCCGCTGTGGGTTTTGCTGGTTGATCTGATTCCGGAGGCGGTTGCTGCGCGCCTGGCCGGCCTGGCTGCGGTGGCGGCGGTGGTGGTGACGTTGCGGGCGGTACGCACAGGTCGCCTCGCCGGTCGCTTCGGGGCGCTCGGCGCGGGTGCCGCAGCCAGTGGTGTGTTCGCGCTGGGCGGTGTGGGCGGTCCGGTGTTGGGGATGTACGCGCGCGACAACGGGTGGGCCGCACGCCCGGCGCGGGGTGTGGTCAATGCCTGCATCGCGCTCGCTCAGGTCATGGTCCTCGCGTTCATGGGGCTCCCGACCGCAACCGAACCCGGCCTCGCCGTGGGATTGGGCGGGCTGGCCGTTGGGCTCGTGCTCGGCGGGATTATCGCCGCGAAGCTCCCGAATGTCAACGCAAAGCTCGCTCGGGGAGTCTCGCTTGTCGTCGCCGGGATCGCAGCGGTGGTGCTGCTCGTCGCGGGCGCGCAGGTGTAGGCCGCGTCCGGTTTGGTGTGCCCCTGAGGTGTCGTTATGACCGCACCTGAGAGGCACACGAGCGGTGACAAGTTGGCCGTTGCTCAGTCGGCCCCGATAACTCGCACTAGGACGGACACCATGAGCACGAAGAAGGCCACGGTCAGTGCGAACGTGGGAATGATCAGCCACAGGAACCACCGGTGTCGCCAGGGGAGCGGCTGCCACCGCAGGCCGATGACGATGAGTGCGGCAACGGTCACGCCGGTGCTTGCGCCGAACACGCACCCGGGCACCCAATTCCATGGGCCGGCGAGCCAGATCAGCAGCAGGCCGCCGAGAGCCCACGTAATGCGCACCAATTGCCCGAGCCGACTGCGTCCACGGAGCGCGCCGGGCACGCAGAGCACCACCGGGACGAGCCCGAGCACCCAGTAGTAGTCCCGCTCCGACAAGCTCACCAGGAACCGCGGCGGCCCGCCATCCGCTCCCGCGAGCCGCAGCCCCGCGCCGGTGACGTCGGTCTTGGAGCTGTTGAGGATGAT
>DUOB01000058.1 GCA_012839035.1 Propionibacterium sp. | reverse complement strand
CCGGGGCTCACGGTCGAAAGCCATGTGGAGCGCTGGCGGCACCTGATCCTCCCGGGCGAAACGCCCATTGACCCAGGTGAGATTCAGATCGCGGGAGCATGAAATCAGGAACAGGCGGTCGGTTGCGCCCGTCGTCCAGAGCCACGTCTCGATTTCCTCGTCCACCCACAGCGAATTGGCCGTATCACCGTCCAGCACGACGACCAGGGTCCGGCTCGCAACCAGCGGCTCCACCGCTCGCGCGTCGATGTCCCCGACCTTGAGGGCCAAGCGATCGACGAAGATGCGCCGTTCCCATTGCGGCCGGTGCCGTTTGCCGAGATTGAGCAGTGCCGTTCGGATCAGGCGCGCCGTCCGTTCGGCGTGCTCACCGCGGTAGGACACGAAGGCGTCATAATCCCATGACGGCCTCTCCCCGGCGCGTGTCCAGCCGCTGTGCTCAGTGCCCACGCTCTCCGTCCTGCAACCTGCTCAAAAGGGTTCTCTCCTGGTGCACAGCCTAGGGAGCATCAAAGATGCCGGCCTGTCACCATCTGACGGGACATGCGATGAAGCAGGGCAGCTCCCCGGGATCGGGAATCTGGCGATGAATGTGACTAGTATTCCGGCCAGTGGCACGGCGATGCGCCTTTCCGGCTCCATTGCTTTAGGTTGTGTGGCAGTTGAACTCCCTGAACCGTGAAGTGGCCGGTCCGGGGAGTTCTCCAATTCTCCGCCCCGCGCACCTTCTCCAGCCGCACACCACGTTCCCCTAAAAGCATGATCGGGGATCAGTTGCGCTCGAACCCCTTGAGTTCGTGGCTGCCGTCGCAAAACGGTTTGGCGGCCGACGCGCCGCAGCGACACAGCGCAATCGTGCGCCGACTGTCGAGTCGGTTTCCTTCTCCATCGATGACTTCAAAATCCCCGCGCACCAGCAGGGGACCCTCGGGGCAGACAGTGATGCGTACAGGGGGCTTCGTCATGCCACCCCCTGCTCGAGGAGGTCGCCGGGCAGTGGCGTACGCAAGGACGAGCGGCCCTCGTCCCAGGCAGTGAGTCGCTGTTCGCCGGCCAAGCGTTCGATCTCCAGGAGACTGGCCGCGCCGAACCACACCTCCGGCCACTGGTCGGGCTCCGCCTCCACCAACCCGCCCGCCAGGTCGCGCGCGGCGATCTGTTCGTGGATGGCGTCGGCCATGACGTGCTCGTCGAAGTATTCCGCCGCGGCATCGGACCAGCCGAGCCGTCGGATCCCACGCGCATAGTGGCGATTCGGCTGTGATGACGTCATCTCGAACGCCGCCAGATGCCCAGCCACGGCACCTCGCAGGCGACGGTTGAGCCCGAACATGGAGATCGCGTTCACGCCGGCCAGCGTGATCGCTGGAACGTGCTCGAGATAGGCGCCATAGGTCGGGTCCAGCCCGACTTCGGTCATCGTCACGCGGAACAGCTCAGAATGCACCCGTTCGGTCAGTCCACCGCCGTATTCGTCCGCCTGGATCTCCACCAGCGCCGCCTTGGCACGGCCTTGGAGTCGTGGGATGGCCCACGTGTGCGGATCGGCCTCCATCAATTGGTAGGG
>DUOB01000057.1 GCA_012839035.1 Propionibacterium sp. | reverse complement strand
CGGCCGCCTCGATCAGGAGGCGGCGCCGGCGTTCCTCCGCGCGGGCACGGGCCTGACGCTCGCCCTGGGCAGCACGGCGCAGCGAGTCCGCCCGTCCGGACAGTGCCCGGACCCGCTCCTCGGACGTACGCAACGCCAGGCGCGCATCCAGTTCGGTCTGTCGGGCGCCGCGTGCGAGCTCCGCCAGGCGGTCCCGCTCGCTCAGGTCCACGTCTTCGTCGATCTCCTCGGCGGCCGCCGCCGCGAGCCGCTCCTCGAGGTCGGCGAGCTGGGATGTGGCCGCGGTCTGTGCTTCCTCGGCTCTAGTCATGGCGACCGTGAGTCGGTCGGCTTCCCCGGCTGCCTGGGCGGCACTGGTCTGGAGTTGCCCCAGCTCCTCGGCGAGGGCGGCCATGACGGCATCGGACTCGTGCAGGCGCTCCAGCGTTCGCTCCACCTCGCCGAGCGTGTCGGCATGGCGGGCCTCCAGCTCGCTCACGCCGAAGCGCAGCCGCTCGACCGTGTGGTTGGCCTCGACCAATTGCTGTTCGGCGGCGTCGACAGCCGCCTGCACCTCAAGGAGGGACTGGGTGCCCGCAGAACCCCCGCTGGCGAACCAGAGCGACAGCAGATCTCCGGTCCGCGTCACGGCGGTGACCTCCGGCAGCTCCTCAAGCAGTTGCCGCGCCGCGGGCAGGTCGTCCACGACTGCGACCTTGTGCAGGACCCGGGCCAGGGGCGCACGCAGTTGGTCGTCACAGGTCAATGCGTCCATGGCATACCGGGCACCCGCGGGCAACGCCGGCCACGCGTCGTTCTGGCCCTCCGCACCGCGCAGCACCAGCCCGGCACGCCCGAGGTCCTCGGCGTGCAGCAGATCGAACGCGGCGACCGCCGCATCGACATCAGTCACGGCGACCGCGTCGGCGGCGGATCCCAGGGCGGCCGCCACGGCGGTTTCGAATCCCTCTTCGACCTGCACCAGCGCGGCCACGGATCCGAGCAGCCCGCTCATGCGATCGGTGGCCGCGAGCAGTGCCGCCGAGGCGTCCTTGCGTTCGAGACCGAGGCGCAGGGCCTCCAGCCGGGCCACTGCGGCAGCGCGGTCGGCGTTGGCGGTCTGCTCCTGGTGGCGCAGGTGGGCGAGCTCCGCCTCCACTTGGGCGAGTTGGGTCTCGGCCGCTTCGTGGTCGGCGTCCAGGTTCCCCTCACCGGCGTCCAGACCGGCGACCCGGGTCTCCTGGAGAGTGAACTCCCGCCGCGCTCGATCCGCCCGCTGCAGGGCTGCGTCCCTGGCCTCGGCGAGTCTGCCCAGCTCGGCAACGACCGATTCGGTCCTGGTGCGCGCGGACGCGACCTGCCCCTGCAGCCGCGCCAACCCTTCCCGCCGGTCCGCGATCGCTCGGAGCTGGACGTTGATCCGCTTCTCCTCGTTCGCGTGCGCCTCTTCGGAGTCCGCACGGATCTGTCCGGCGTCCGCGAGGGCGGCGGCCAAACGCTCGGTCTCGGCCCGGAGCTCGCGCTCCTCCGCCTCGATGCGCTTGGCATCCGCTTCAAGCTGATCGGGATCCCGCCCCTGACGCACGTCCCCGGGGTCCGCCGATGCGCTGCGCAACCGTTCACCCGCCACTTGGATCGTCGTGGTCACACGTTCCGCGAGCCCGGCGAGCGCGTACCAGGTTTCCTGCGCCGCCGTGACCGCCGGCTGCGCCATCCGGGCGGACTCCTCGGCCTCGGCCTCCGTTTCGCGGGCCGCCTCCAGTGCCCGCTCCACGTCGTCGCGCCGCGTCCGCAGCGCCGTGTCGTCCTTCAGGTCGGAGGCCAGCGCGAGCTGTGCCTGGACCAGATCGTCGGCCAGGAGACGTGCCCGGGCGTCGCGTACCTCCGCCTGGATCACCGCCGCGCGACGCGCCACGTCCGCCTGCCGCCCCAGGGGCTTGAGCTGGCGGCGAATCTCACCGATGAGGTCGTTGAGTCGGTTGAGGTTCGCCTCGGTCGACTCCAGTTTGCGGAGGGCCTTTTCCTTGCGCTTGCGGTGTTTGAGTACGCCTGCGGCTTCCTCGATGAAACCCCGACGGCCCTCCGGGGTCGCCTGCAGGATGGAGTCAAGTTGGCCCTGCCCCACGATGACGTGCATCTCGCGGCCGATGCCGGAATCGCTGAGCAGCTCCTGCACGTCCAGCAACCGGCAGCTGCGACCGTTGATGGCATAGTCCGAGCCGCCGTTGCGGAACATCGTCCGGGAGATCGTGACCTCGGTGTAGTCGATCGGCAGGGCACCGTCGGTGTTGTCGATCGTCAGGGAGACTTCGGCCCGGCCCAGCGGTGCCCGCCCGGATGTGCCGGCGAAGATGACGTCCTCCATCTTGCCGCCGCGCAGTGACTTGGCCGCCTGGGCACCCATCACCCACGCAAGAGCATCCACAACGTTGGATTTGCCGGAGCCATTCGGTCCCACGACGCACGTGATGCCCGGTTCGAAGTTGAGGGTCGTGGCCGAGGCGAAGGACTTGAAGCCACGCAACGTCAGGGACTTCAGGTGCACCGGTCAGTCCTCGTGATCCTCGGCCGTCTGCTCATCGGGGTGCTCGGGCCGCTTCTCCCTATCCCGGATCCGGAGTCGGATCGTTTCCTCCTCCGGGATGGGACGCCCGGTCCTGTCGACCACCTCAGGGGCCACCGCTGAGGCGACCATGGGCAGTTCGGCGTCGGGTTTCCCACGGCTCTCCCGGACTGCGCGGAAGGTCCAGAGCTTGTTCACGATGAAGTTGACGGGCATGGTGATGATGATCTGGATCAGGTTGGCCCAATAGAGCGCGGTGCGGAATCCGGTCGAATCATCGAGAAACCCGAACCAGTGCTGAAGCTCGAGGGGGGACCCGGGCTTCAGCATGAGGGTGATCAGGACCTGTCCGACCGCATAGGCGACCAGGCCCGTCGTCAGGAACGGGAAGAATTCCTTGAACCAGCCCGCGTGCTTGCCGGACTTGAAGGTCCAGGTCCGATTCAGCTGGAAGTTCCAGATGTTCGCGACCAGGAAGGCGATGGTGGTGATGACGTGATACCAGCGGATGTTGAATGCGGTGAACGGCAGATCCACGGCGATGCCGTGATAGAGCGGGAACAGCCTGTTCGCGATCACGGTCACCACGAGGTTGACGAGAACGCCCGACCCGCCGACCATGCCGAATTTGAACAACTGGATCCAGTTGTGGCGATGGCGGACGAAAACATAGTTGCCGAGCTTCTTCACGATTGGCCCAATCTATGCCCCACCGGCCGGATTCCGGCTGTCGCGTGCCTCCGGGGCGCACGCTGGCAACGCGGACACCGATAGGACGAGCGGTTCATGAATGCCTCCCGCCGGATAGGAGTGCCGCATCGGGGACAGGGCAGCCCCTCCTGACCATAGGCGTTCAGTGACCGGTCGAAATATCCCGACTCGCCGTTCACGTTGACATAGAGAGCGTCGAATGATGTGCCGCCCTCGCTCAGTGCATCCTGCATCACCTCGCGTGCGGCTGACAACACTCCGACCGCGCTTGCCCTGGTGAGCGTGTCGCCGGGCTTGCCGTAGTGGAGACGCGACCGCCAGAGAGCCTCGTCGGCATAAATGTTGCCGATGCCGGAGACGACCGTCTGATCCAGGAGCAGTCTCTTGATCCCGGACCGTTTCGTACGGATCCGCCGGGCAATCCCATCGATGTCGAATTCCGGATCGAACGGATCGAGGGCGATGTGCGCGATCTCTGACGGGAGTTCGGCGCCACCGACCGACAGGGACAGTCCGCCGAACATCCGCTGATCGACGAAGCGCACCTCGTGTCCGCCGTCACCGAAGGTGAAGCGCACCCGGGTGTGGCGGGCATCCGGCAGGCCCGGATCGGCGGTGCGGAATTGTCCACTCATGCCGAGATGGACGAGCAGTGCGTCGCCATCGACAAAGGGCAGCCACAGGTACTTTCCGCGTCGTCGAGGTTCGGCGAATTCTCGGCCGATCAGCGTGGCAGCGAAATCCTGTGGACCCGCAAGGTGTCGTCGCACCGGCCTCGGGTGAAGGATCTCGACGGCCACGATCCGGCGACCGACGAGATGCGGCCTGAGCCCACGGCGGACGACCTCGACCTCAGGAAGTTCCGGCACCGCTGTCCTCCGCGCCGGAGCGGCTGGAGGTGTTCTCGGCCACGGCTGCCGTCTCCTTCTGCAACTCGGCGAAGGCGATCCCCGCCGCTTCCTGCTCCGCGGTCTTCTTGTTGCGCCCGCGCCCCGGCCCGCGCCGCACTCCACCGACCACCGCCCAGGCCTCGAACCGCTTGTCGTGGTCGGGCCCGGATTCCAGGACGTCATAACGGGGCGCACCGAATCCCAGCGCAGCCGCCAACTCCTGGAGTGACGTCTTCCAGTCGAGGCCCGCACCAAGGCTGGCGGCCTTTTCCATCAACGGGTCAAAAAGGTGATGGACGAAGACACGGGCACCCTCGATCCCATGGGTGAGATAGCAGGCACCGATCAGCGCTTCCATGCAGTCGGCAAGAATCGAGGATTTGTCGTGGCCGCCGGTGGCGATCTCGCCCCGCCCCAGGCGCACGAGTGAGCCGACCCCCAGCCCTCGCGCGACACCGGCGAGGGCACGCGCGTTCACGACAGCGGCCCGCAGCTTCGCGAGCTCTCCCTCGCTGAGATCCGGGTGGGTCACATAGAGGTGTTCGGTCACCACCACGCCCAACACGGAGTCACCCAGGAATTCCAGACGCTCGTTGGTCGGCAAACCACCGTTTTCATAGGCGAACGATCGGTGCGTGCGCGCAAGCTCGAAGAGTTGGGGATCCAAAGGGATCCCCAACTCTTCGCACAAGAGCTCCACACCGGTCTGCTCGGGTTCTTCCCCGGGCGAGGGCTGGAGCAGATCAGCCCGGTGTGTCAGGACTCGAGGACCTGACGGCGAGCGGCGCGCGGGCCGTATTGACCGCACGCAGGGCAGGCGGTGTGCGGCAGGTGCTTCTCACGACACGTCGGATTGACGCAGGTCACCAGCGTGGGCGCAGAGGTCTTCCACTGGGCACGACGATGGCGGGTGTTGCTGCGCGACATTTTCCGCTTCGGAACGGCCACGATTTTCTCCTAGTCGAACGAGCACCGTCCGGCAACCGGCTGGGTGCCGGACGGTCGGTGCGCTGTGGTGAGTTCAGTTGTCCTGCGCGTCACGCCAAGCGGCCAGATCTTCCCACCGGGGATCGATCCGGTCGCCATGACTGTGCTCGGGGTCTGCATTGAGGTTGGCGCCACAGGTCTGGCACAAACCCGCGCAATCCTCCCGACACAGCGGCATGAACGGCAGTTCCAGCACCACCTCGTCACGAACCAGCGGCTCGAGGTCGATCAACTCGCCCACGATCCGACTGGCCTCGACATCGTCAGCCTCAGCGCCGGGATAGAGATAGAGCTCCTGGATGTCGATCTCGACCGGAAACTCGATCGGCTCCAGGCAACGCCCGCACTCACCCGCCACGCTGACCGCAGCCGTGCCGGTGACCAGGACGCCGTCCACCACAGACTCGAGCCGAAGATCGAGAGCAATGGGCGACGCCGGTGGTACGCCGATTATGTCGCTGCCGATTCCTTCAGGAGCTGGGACGGAAGTGGTGAGCTCCCGAAGCGCCCCCGCCTGACGCCCCAGATCATGGGTGTCGATGACCAGAGGACTCTGCCTCGGGTCGAGCGGGCGAACTGATGGAGTCATCACTGCCTTCCCAGCACGTGACGGCATGGCGTCGTCATAACCGACGCACCACCTTACAGTCCCCGTCGGAACGAGGCAAAACGAGCCCAAACAGGCGGGTCAGTCCGAGTGCTCGGAGTCCAAGGGATTGTCGTCGAGAGCCGAGCGCTCTGCGAGCCGCTGTCTGGCGGTCGCCACCTGACTGCTGGTGCGATGCAATTCGGATTCGAAGGCCGCCAGCCGGGAATCGATGAAGAGGTCGGTTTCACGACGAAGGTCCGCACACTCCTGTTCGGTGGCGCGGCGCAGTTCGTCAGCGATGCCCCGCGCCTCTCGCGCGATCTCGTGGTCCTCGGCCATCCGTGTTGCCTGGGCACGTGCCGCGGAGACGATGGCCTCCGCTTCCGCGTCGCTGTTGGCGAGGAGCCCCTGGGCACGCCCCAGCTCCTCCGGCAGGACTGCCCGGATGCGGTCCACCAGCTCGAGCATCTCGGCCCGATTGACGACACAGGAGGCCGACATGGGGACGCCCTTGGCCTGACTGATGATGTCGCGCAGTTGGTCGAGTCCTCGACCGGCTTCGGTGAGCGATTGATCTGGCATCTGGGTCGCCTCCTGAGGTCAGGTGTGGAGCGTACGCGCGCAGGCGGATGGTTGCCCCCCGGTTGTGCGGGGTCAGCCGCTGCGCTCGGCCAATTTTGCTCGAACCCGGTCGGCTACTGCATCCGGCACGAGCGCACTGATGTCCCCTGAGAGGGTCGCGACCTCGCGGACCAGGCTGGAGGACACGAAGGACCACTGGGGCGATGTGGGGAGAAAGATGGTCTCGACCCCGGTCAGGTGTCCGTTCATCTGGGCCATCTGCAGCTCGTAGTCGAAGTCCGCACCGAACCTCAGACCCTTCGCGATGACCCCGATGCCCTGCTCCCGGGAGAAATCGACCAGGAGTCCGGAAAAGGTGGTGGCGGTGACACCAGGGATGTCCTGCGTGCACTCGGTGATCATCTCGACTCGTTCCGTCGGTGTGAACAGACCGTTCTTGGCCATGTTGCGCCCCACCGCGACGACGACCTCGTCGAACATGGCAGCGGAACGCTCGATGACGTCGAGATGTCCGAAGGTGACGGGATCGAAGGATCCGGGGCAGATGGCTTTCATCAGACTTCCTGGAGCTCGGCGAAGTGCAGGATCGTCTCACCGTATCGCCGGGACCACGTCCGCTCCACCGACGGGGGCCAGGTGGGCTCGGGACTGCGTCGAGGGCGTTCGAGGACCAGCAGACCGGCCGGCACGATCCAGTCGTGTTCGTCCACCAGCGCCAGCGTTCTGTCGAGCGCGTCGGTGGCCATGTCGTAGGGCGGGTCCAGCCAGCCGATCTCGAAACCCGCACCGTCGGGTCCCGCGCCCAACACTTGGTCGACCCGCCCTGTGCGCACCGTCACCGACAGTCCTGTGCTTCTCGCGTTCGCTCTGATCAGATCGGCCGTCTTCTTGTCGGCTTCCACGAGCAACACCGGTCCCGCACCGCGACTCGCGGCCTCGAGTCCGATGGCACCGGAGCCGGCGTACAGGTCGAGGAAGGAGCGCCCCTCGAGAGCCCGGTCCGCGGCACCCTCGGACCAGAACCACGACTCAAGCGCGGAGAACAACGCTTCCCGGACCCGGTCGGTCGTCGGTCTGGTCAGGGAGTGGGCGGGGGTGGCGATCCGGTGGCCCTTGGCCGACCCGGCGATGATGCGACTCACTCCGCCACGCTACCCCTGCTTCCACATCCCATCCTGCAGACACCGGGATCGACATTCCGTCTCACGGAGGCAAGGACCCGCGTAACATCCCTTGTGTCCGGACAAGCAACTGCTGGTGTTCGGCGAGATTTCGCACCCGGAGGAGCAGCCCACCATGAGCAACCACATCGTCCCCGTCACGCACCTGTCGGAGGCGGAGAGTTGGGCTCTGCTCGCCGGCCGGCCTGTTGGGCGGCTGGCCACCAGCGTGGCGGGACAGCCGGACATCTATCCGGTCAATTACGTCCTCAAGGATCGAACGATCGTGTTCAAAACCGAGCGGGGCAGCAAGCTGCTGAACGTCGCCATCAATAGTCAAGTCGCCTTCGAGGTGGATGACTGGCGCGAGGGGCTGGGTGGCTGGAGCGTGGTCTGTCGCGGGAACGCGGAGCAGATCGACAGCATCGCAGAGCACGAGGCGGCGGAACAGCTCCCTCTGCACCCGTGGGTGCCAACCCCGAAGACCGTCTTCGTTCGCATTCACGTCGAGGAAATCTCGGGACGTTCCTTCCGGTTCAACCTCGAAGAAGTCGGCCCGGGCATCGAACCGGCCGGGTGACCTGGTCAGCGTCAGGCACGCTCGAGCCACTCCCCTGCGGCCTGCTCCTCCAACTGACGGACCGCATCGGCGACCCCCGGATGGGTCAACCCCGGGTCCTTGTCGGCCCACGCCTCGGCAAGGTCACGGGTCTGCCTGATCAGTTCGCTGTGTTCGAGCACACGCAGCAGCTTGAGCCCTGAGCGGGCACCGGCCTGCGCCGCACCGAGCACATCCCCCTCGCGACGTTGGGCGAGATCCGCCTCCGCAAGGTCGAACCCGTCTCTCGTCTGCGCCACGGCGAGCAGACGTTTCGCTGCCAGGCTGTCCCGACCGGTCTTGGTCAGCAGGAGACAGAGGCCCGGATGCGCGCCCCGCCCGATGCGGCCACGCAACTGATGGAGCTGCGAAATCCCGAATCGGTCGGCGTCGCTGATGACCATCAGCGTGGCGTTCGGCACGTCCACACCGACCTCGATCACGGTCGTGGACACCAGCACATCGAGTTCACCTGCCGCGAAATCCCGCATGATCGCTTCTTTTTCCTCCGGGGGCAGTTGCCCGTGGAGCGCCGCCACCCGCAACCCCTTGAGCGGCCCGGCAACCAGTTCGGCATGCAGATCCGTGACATTGCGCGGCTCGATGATCGCGTCCTCTTCCCCACCGGGAGCAGCCACCCCGTTCCCGTCGGTCGCGGTGATCTGGGGGCAGACGATGAACGCCTGTCGCCCCGCAGCGGCTTCCGTGACCACGCGTTCCCAGGCAGCGTCCACCCAGCGGGGTGTCGCCCGCTCGGCGATCACCCGGGTGATCACTTCACTGCGTCCGGCGGGGATCTCCCGCAGCGTGGACACTTCCAGGTCACCGAAGACAGTGATGGCCACCGTGCGGGGGATGGGCGTGGCTGTCATCACCAGCACGTGGGGCTTCGTCGGCGATTTCTCTGTCAGGGCCGCCCGCTGCTCAACCCCGAAGCGGTGCTGCTCGTCGATCACCAGCAGCCCCAGATCGGCGAACGTCACCTGCTCCGAGAACAGTGCGTGCGTGCCGACCACGATCCCGGCTTCACCGGAGGCGATCTGCAACAGCGCCTGGCGCTTGGCTGCCGCGGACATCGATCCCGTGAACAGCGCCACCGAGGTTGCCCGCTCGCCCCCGAACAGGCCAGCCCCCTCGGCCAGCTCCCCAAGCTGCCGGACGATCGTCCGGTGATGTTGCTGGGCGAGCACTTCTGTGGGCGCCAGGAGCACGGCCTGCCCTCCGGAATCGATCACCGAGAGCATCGCCCGGAGCGCCACGAGGGTCTTGCCGGAACCGACCTCGCCCTGCAGCAGCCGCTGCATCGGGTGGTCTCGGGCGAGGTCGGCGAAGATCTCTGCGCCCACCTCCCGTTGTCCGGCCGTGAGTTCGAACGGGAGCCGGGCATCGAAGGCGTTCAACAAGCCGTCGGGTGCCGGCGTACGCGGTGTGGCCGACTGGGCCCTCGCGAGCCGGCGGCGATACGCCATCGTGGACAACATCCCGAAGGCCTCGTCGAACAGCAGCCGCTGTTTGCCCAGCCACGCCTCCTTGCGCGTGTCCGGCCGGTGCACCCACGCGAACGCCGTCGCCAGATCGGGCAGGGCGGTCCCGCCCGGTGGTTCCCAGTCGATGCTCAGGTCGTCCCGGGCGAGCGCACGGACGTCCACTCCCTGCACGACGTCCTCGGGCAACGGATCCGGCAGGTCACGGCCGAGGTGGTCGAGCACGAGCTGGATGGTGCTGGCCACGGTCCAGGTGCGCAGCTTGGCGGTGGCCGGATAGATCCCGATCAGCCCGGATCGGCCGGCGAGCTCAGCCATCTCCACGTTCTTCTTCGATCCCGCGGTGATCCGGCCCTGGTCGTCCAGTGTCACGAAGTCCGGATGGGTGAGCTGCAGGTTCCCCCGGAATTCGCCGACCTTCCCCACGAAGAGTCCGCGCTGCCCGGGACGCAGCCGGGCTTCCATGAACCCCGGATACCACCCATGGGTGCGGGGCGGGATGAAGAAGGTCATGTCCAATCGCGCGGTGCCGTCGGAGACGACGGCGTTGAGCCGGTTGTGGAACTTCTTGAACGAGACGACCTCGGCGATGAAGGCCGCTTCCTCGCCCACTCGCAGGGAGCTGAGCTGTGAATCCTCCGCGCCCAACAGATAACGCCGCGGCACGAGTCGCGCTGCCTCGCCGACCGTGCGCACCCGCAGGGCCTCGAACAGTTTGGCGGTCCGTCCCCCCACGACGGTCTCCAGACGCGCCGCCTGTCCCCGGAACGCCTCGGTCTGCCACATGTCGGTCAATCTAATCGCCATCGCCGACAACCGGCGGCACCGGACTCCTCCTCCGGGTCAGCCAGCGCCCCTGTGGTGTCATCCATCACAGTGACACGCCCAGCGCTGGAGGCCCCACCTCACCTCCGCGCGCACGGCCGCGGGTTAGCCTCGCGTGTGGCGACTTCTCGATCAAGCAGAACACGATCGAATGGAAATGAGGAGCGAGTGCCAGTGAACGCCGATCCGAACACACACATGGATCCATGGCAGACGACCGGACGCATCGGCCTGTGGCTCTTGGGTGCACGCGGCTCGATCGGCGTGACCACAGCAGTCGGGATTGCCGCAATCAGTCATGGTCTGGCCGACCTCACCGGCTGTGTGACCGCCACGCTGGAGCTGGCGGACCTGGACCTGCTCGCTCCTGATCGACTCGTCCTGGGCGGTCACGACATCACGATGACCCCCGTCCAGGCACGCGCCGAGCAGCTGGCGGCGAGTGGAATGCTCCCGACGGCGGCAGTCACCTCCGCCGGCGCCGACCTCGATCGGTTCGAGGCGGAGATCCGCCCCGGGGTGACCGGACATGACTCGCACCCGCAGGCCACCATCGTGGATCGCCTGGCCGGAGACATCGCGGACTTCCGCACCCGACACCAGCTCGACCGCGTCGTGGTCGTGGACCTGTCCTCCACCGAGCCCCTGCCGGAGGACCGTCCGGAGTTCCACGATTCGCAACTCCTCACCGAAGCGCTCGCCGATGCCCAGCGTGCGCCGCTGCCACCGAGCAGTCTCTATGCGCTCGCCGCGATCCGGACGGGCTCCCCCCTCGCCTGCTTCACCCCGTCCGCGTCCCTGGGCCTGCCGGTGTTGCAGGCCTTGGCGCGCGAGCAGATCCCGTACGCCGGTCAGGACGGCAAGACCGGCCAGACCCTCTTGCGCACCGCGCTGGCGCCGACGCTCACCCGACGCGGTTTCCGGGTCCTGTCCTGGGCCGGCGCCAACGTCCTGGGCGGCGGTGACGGTGCGACCCTGGCCGATCCCCACGCGGTCAGCAGCAAGCTGACCAGCAAGAACCGCGGCCTCCGCGCCCTCGTCGGCGATCACGTGGTCACGCCGCTGCACATCGACAACGTGCCGGATCTCGGTGACATCAAGACGGCGTGGGACCACATCCATGCGGAGGGATTCCTCGGCTCGCGGATCACGCTGCAGACGACTTGGACCGCCTATGACTCGATGCTCGCCGCGCCGCTGGTCATCGACCTCGTCCGACTGCTCGATCTGGCGGATCGCACCGGGCCCGTGGCCCGATCGGTGAGCTGGGCTTCTTCTTCAAGGACCCCTGGGGCTCGGATGTCCACGACTATGCGGTCCAGGCCCAACAGCTCTATGGCTGGGCCAGGGAGCTCGCCACCGCCGACAGTGGGGTCGCCCGATGACCGGCCGGGAGGAGCACTCCCCCGCCGACCGGCCAGAGCCCACCAGCGCCCGGGAGAAGGCCAAGGTCATCGCCGAGCTGCTGCGGGCGCCCGCGGCGTTCAGCGCCATCGGTGACCCCTTGGTGGGGGCGTACGCCGGCGGCCCCATCGAAACCCGCCGACTGTTCCTGCCCCTCACCTCGGTCCTGATCTATGCCGGCGGCATGGGGCTCAACGACTGGGCGGACCGCGAGATCGACGCCGAGGAGCGACCCGAACGCCCGATCCCGTCCGGTCAGCTCAGTGCCGGTGAGGCCTTCCGGGTCAGCACCGGACTCATCGGAGCCGGCGTCCTGGTGGCGGGTCTGCTCGACGGCGCCCGGGGATTCCGCAGGGCGGCGGTCCTGGCCGCCACGGTCGCGGCCTATGACACCGTCGCCAAGGACACCCCGGCGGGTGCGTGGGTGATGGCGGCCTGCCGGAGTCTCAACGTTCTGCTCGGTGCGGGGTCCTGCCACGCACTCGCTCCCGCGCTCACGATCGGTGCCCACACCGTGGCCGTCACGGAGCTGTCGAAGGCCGAGGTGCACGGCGCGGAGGCCTCCCTGCCCGCAGGCGTACGCATCGCCGTCGGCGCGGTCGCGGCCGCCGCGACGGTCACGGGGCGTTCGCACGACAAACCGGTCCTGACGGTCCTGGGCCGGGCCGGGGCAGCGGTGTCGGCGTACCGTTATCTCGCCAAGGCCATTCCCCCGCTCAACCGGGCGATCGACGAGCCCACCGGCACCCGTATCCGCGCTGCCGTCCGCGCGAACCTCGGCGCGCTGATCCCGCTGCAGGCTGCGCTGATCGCCCGGACCGGCAACCTGATCCCGGCCGCCGTGGTCGCCGCTCTCGAGCCGGCCCAGCAGCAGGTGATCCGCAGGATGCGCGGGGACACCACGTGACGGGACACCCGGTCTCAGGAGCACCCTTCACGGTGGGGTACGGAACGAACGGGTTCGCCGATCACGACCTGCCCGATGTGGTGGCGGTGTTGCGTGCGGAAGGGTACGGGGGTCTCGCGCTCACGCTGGGTTTCCAGCATCTCCACCCCTTTGCGGAGGACTGGGAGCGGCAGGCGGATGCGGTACGCGAGCTCATCGGTGACTGGCCGCTGGTCATCGAAACCGGCACCCGCTTCCTGCTCGATCCGTTCGTCAAGCACCGCCCGACGCTCGTCGATGAACACGCCGAGCCCCGGCTGCGGTTCCTCGACCGCGCGATCGACATCGCAGCCCGGACCGGCGCGGACTGCGTTTCCCTGTGGTCCGGCACGCTGCCACCCGACACCCCGTCCGACGAGGCCTGGCGGCGGCTCACCGAACGGATGAAGCGGGTCATCGACAAGGCGGCAGCGGCCGGCGTACTCCTCTCCTTCGAACCCGAACCCGGCATGGTCGTCGAAACCGTGGCCGACGCGCTCGCGCTCCGCGCGCTGATGGGCGACCCCGAGGAGCTCGGCGTCACGGTGGACCTGGGCCACTGCGTCGCGGTCGAGCCCGACGGCGTCGTCGGCGCCCTGCGCCAGGCCGGACCCCTGCTCCGCAACGTCCAGGTGGACGACATGCTGCCCGGCATCCACGAACACCTCGAGCTCGGCAGCGGTCAGCTCGACCTCGTCGCTGCGCTCGCCACGCTGCAGGAGATCGACTATCGCGGCCTCGCCGCCATCGAACTCCCCCGTCACTCCCACGACGCCCCACGCCTGGCCGCGAGCTCCATGTCCGCGCTCGACGAGGCGTGGCGTCGCGTGACCACCGACTCGACCGGAAGGAACCCATGAGCAACGACTGGCTCGACCAGGTCACTGCCGACATCACCGACGACCCGCAGCGCATCGAACGGCACTTCCCCGCCGTCGGCCGCAAGGTTGGTCGGGCACCCCTGCACCCCGACATCGACCCGCAGGCCCTGCGCGGGTCGGTGGACGATGTCGCTCGCGCGGGGCTCGTCGCGACGGTCGTGCAGGCAGCCGGCCCGGAGAAGGCCGCGCGGATCCTGACGGACCTCTATCGCCACGGTGACGACGCCGAGCGGCGCGGGGTCATGCGCGGGCTGGCCGCCATCGACGGCCCCGACCCCCTGGTCGCAACCGGCATCGACCTCGTGAACGATGCTCTCCGCACCAACGACCCCCGCCTGGTGGCGGCGGCGATGGGCGAGTTCGCCGGGCGTCACCTGCCTGCGGTGGAGTGGCGCGGCGGCGTCCTCAAATGCATCTTCATGGAGATCCCCCTCGCCGCCGTGGCCGCGGTCGAGGAGCGTCGCGATGCCGATCTGAAGGTCCAGGCGGAAAACCTGGCCACCGAGCGCCGTGCGGCCGGCCGCACGCTCTCCCCCGACCTGACCGCCCTGATCGACGACCAGCCCATCCCCGCCTGAACGGCACACCTTCCCAGAGGAGCAGTCATGCGCATCTTCGACCCGCACATCCACATGACGTCACGGACGACGGACGACTACGAGGCGATGTACGCCGCCGGGGTCCGCGCCCTCGTCGAGCCCGCCTTCTGGCTCGGTCAGCCGCGCACCTCGGTCGAATCCTTCGTCGACTATTTCGACTCGATCATCGGTTGGGAACGGTTCCGGGCGCTGCAGTTCGGCATCCGCCACCACGCCACGATCGCGCTGAACCCCAAGGAGGCCAACGACGAGCGCTGCCGCCCGGTGCTCGACGTCATGCCCCGCTATCTCAACAAGGACGGCGTGGTTGCCATCGGCGAGGTCGGCTATGACAACATCACCCCCGCCGAGGACGAGGTGTTCTCCGCACAGCTCGAGATGGCGAAGGAATTCGGGCTCCCGGTCATGGTGCGCACCCCCCACCGGGACAAGCACGCCGGCACCCAGCGGACTCTCGACGTCGTCCGCGAGGCCGGGCTCGAGCCCGGCATGGTCGTCGTCGACCACCTCAACGAGGTCACGCTGACCCCGGTCCGGGAGGCCGGATGCTGGATGGGGTTCTCCGTCTATCCGAACACCAAGATGGACGAGGACCGCATGGTCGAGATCCTCAAGCAGATCGGCACCGACCGCGTGATGGTGAACTCCGCGGCCGACTGGGGCCGCTCCGACCCCTTGAAGACCGTGAAGACCGGCCGGGCGATGCTCGCCGCCGGGTTCACCGACGAGGACGTCGACAAGGTGCTGTGGCAGAACCCCGTCGAGTTCTATGGCCAGAGCGGGCGACTCAACCTCGACCCGGTCCCGGGCTTCACCGACGAACTCGCGCCCGCGCCGGGAGCGGACACGTTCGAGGGCAACTCCGTCCTGCGCGGCCCGAAGTCTTGAGCCGCTCCCATACCCCGGTCGGCTATTGCACCAACGTGCATCCGGCCGAGGACCTGCCGGGTCTGCTCGACCAACTGGACGTCCATGCCGGGCCGATCCGGCAGCGACTCGGCGTACCCCTCCTCGACGTCGGCCTCTGGCTCCCCGCCCCGGTCGCCGCCGAACTCGCTGCGGGACCGGACGCGCGGGCACTCCTGAAGGACCGACTCGCCGCCAACGGACTCGCCGTGCGCACGCTCAACGCGTTCCCCTATGCAGGCTTCCATGCCGACGTCGTGAAGCGCGCCGTCTATCTCCCCCGGTGGGGCGACCCCGCGCGCACGGAGTTCACGCTGCACTGCGCGGAGGTGCTGGCGGATTTGCTCCCGGTGGATGGGGTCGGCAGCATTTCCACGGTCCCGCTCGGCTGGCGCGAGGGGTGGGGTCCCGCGGAGGACGCGGCCGCGGAGCGTGAGCTCGGACGCGTGGGCGCGTTTCTCGAGGAGCTGTACGCCCGGTCCGGGCGCCGGGTGCGTCTCGCGATCGAGCCCGAACCGGGCTGCGTGCTCGACACCGTCGCCGACGTCGTCGCCTGGCTGCGCCCGCGGGTGGAGTCCGGATCGCTGGACCCGGCGTACATAGGGATCTGTCTCGACACCTGCCATCTCGCGGTCTCCTTCGCCGACCCGGTGACCGAGATCGCGGCGGTCCATGCCGCAGGGTTGTCGGTGGTCAAGGTGCAGGCCTCGGCGGCGCCGGAGGTGCCGGACCCGAGCGATCCCCGGCAGCGTGAGTTGATCGGCCGGTTCGTCGAACCGCGCTATCTGCACCAGACCCGTGAGCTGGCGGCGGACGGGACCGTGCTGGGTGTCGACGACCTGGACGTGGCGCTCACCGAACTGCCCGGGGGAGGTCCCTGGCGCGTCCACTTCCACATCCCCGTGCATGCCGATCCCCAACCGCCGCTGCGGTCGACGCGCGGGACGATCGTCGACTGCCTGCGGGAGTTGGCGGGTGCGGGGGCGTACGACCTGGAAGTGGAGACGTACACCTGGGCGGTCCTGCCGCCCGAGACCGCCGGGGTCGACCTCGTCACCGGCATCACCGAGGAGCTGCGCTGGCTGATGGCGGCGGCTCGAGAAGAGGAGTAGGACATGGCACGCGTGCTGCTGTTGGACGTCGTCGGGCTCACCACCAAGGCGCTGGCGCACATGCCGCGGCTGTCGGCGCTGGCGCGGACCGGGGTGCAGATGCGTCTCGACACGGTCCTGCCGGCGGTGACGTGCTCGGTGCAGTCGACCATGCTCACCGGCCGGATGCCGGCGGAGCACGGGATCGTCGGCAACGGCTGGTATTTCCGGGACCTGGGCGAGGTGTTCCTGTGGCGCCAGCACAATGCGCTCGTGCAGGGGCCGAAGGTCTGGGACACCGCGCGCACCGAACTGGGTTCGTTCTCGGTGGCGAACATCTGTTGGTGGTACGCGATGGGCATGGACGTCGACATCACGGTCACGCCGCGCCCGGTCTATCACGCGGACGGCCGGAAGTCGCCGGACTGCTATACCCGGCCGCCGATGCTGCACGACGAGCTGACGAGGGAGCTGGGGACGTTCCCGCTGTTCCAGTACTGGGGCGCCGGCGCCTCCATCAAGTCGAGTCAGTGGATCGCTGCGGCCACCAAGCGGATGATCGAGCAGCACGCCCACGACCTGGTGATGGCGTACCTCCCCCACCTCGACTACGACCTCCAGCGCTTCGGGCCGGACTCCCCGCAGGCGGCGAAGGCCGCGGCCGAGCTGGACGTGGTGATCGGGGAGCTTCTGGACTGCGCGGCGGAGCACGGCATGGTGGTGCTGGCGGTGTCGGAGTACGGCATCGCCGAGGCCGACCAGCCGGTGGACATCAACCGGCTGCTGCGGCGGGCGGGGCTGCTGGAGGTGTACAACTCCGGCGGGCATGAGCTCCTCGACCCCTGGACCTCGCGGGCGTTCGCGGTCGCCGACCATCAGGTCGCGCATGTTTATGTACGCGATGCCTCGGACCGCTCACGCGTCGCGGCCATGCTGGCCGAGTTGCCCGGGGTCGACGAGGTGCTGGACCGGGCTGCGCAGGAGCGCTATGGGCTGCACCATGAACGCTCCGGAGACCTCGTCGCGATCGCCGAGCCGGGTGCGTGGTTCACCTACTACTACTGGCTCGACGACGCCGTCGCCCCCGACTTCGCGCGCGGGGTGGAGATTCACAAGAAGCCCGGGTACGACCCCGCCGAGCTCTTCCTCGATCCGGCCGACAAGCTCGTCAAGCCCAAGGCCGGGCTCAACCTGCTGAAGAAGAAGGCCGGGCTGCGCTATGCGATGAACATCGTGCCGCTGGATCCGACGTGGGTGAAGGGTACGCACGGCCGCCTGCCCGGTGCGGACGATTCGCCCGTCCTGATCAGCTCCCACGACCTCCCGGGGTTCGACGGTGCCGCCGTCCCCGCGACGGCAGTGCACGACCTGATCCTCGCCGCTGCCAAGCGCTGACGCTGCTCAGCCGGGGCGCAAGAAGTCCGGAATTGAATGAAGCCCGCTCCCTCGAGGGGGCGGGCTTCTTCAACGAGCGGCTGGGTCAGCGAGCCGCGACCTTGCCGGCCTTCAAGCAGGAGGTGCAGACATTGACGCGCTTGGCGCTGCCATTGACGACCGCCTTGATGCGCTGGATGTTCGGGTTCCAGCGGCGCTTGGTCTTCTTCTTCGACCAGGGCTTGTTGTTGCCAAAGCCCGGGCCCTTGGCACACACATCACATACGGCAGCCACTGGAGTCTCCTCGGTAATGAACAGGTCTATGCATCGACATCGGCCCGCGACCGCGAACCGGCAACCTGGCGATTCTAACCAGCCACCCGGCACCGCGCAAATCCACGCGTTGACTCATCCACGATGGTCGGTCGTCCGCGCTCAGCCGTGGATGACCACCGGCACGATCATGGGCCGACGGCGATAGGACTTGTTGACCCAGCGACCGATCTGCCGGCGCACGACCTGCTGCAGTCGGTGGGTGTCGTCCACGCCCTCCTCCATCGCCTTCACCAGGGCCGCGGCGATCTCGTCACGGATCCCATTGAACACCGAGTCGTCCTCGACGAAGCCCCGGGCGTGGATGTCCGGGCCGGTGATCAGCTGCGCGGTGTGGGGGTTGACGACCGCGATCACGGTGATGAAGCCCTCATCGCCGAGGATCCGGCGATCGGTCAGTTCGGTGTCGGAGAGTGCGCCGACGGTGGAGCCGTCCACGAACACATAGCCGGTGTCGATCCGACCGACCGTGCGCAGACGGCCGTCGTGCATGTCGACGACCTCACCGTCCTCGATCACGAGCGTGTTCTCGGCCGGCACGCCCGTGGCCTGGGCGAGGTCCGCGTTGGCGATCAAATGGCGCATCTCGCCGTGCACCGGCACCACGTTGCGCGGCTTGACGATGTTGTAGCAATAGAGCAACTCCCCCGCGGACGCGTGGCCGGAGACGTGCACCAGCGCATTGCCCTTGTGGACGACCTTCGCGCCCAGCCGGGACAGGCCGTTGATGACGCGCGAGACCGAGTTCTCGTTGCCCGGGATCAGCGAGCTCGCCAGCAGCACCGTGTCGCCCGGCTGGAGCTCGATCTGGGGGTGTTCCCGGTTCGCCATGCGGGACAGTGCCGACAGTGGCTCGCCCTGCGAGCCCGTCGACACGATCACGACCTCGGACGGTCGATAGTTCTCCACGTCCTTCAACTCGATGAGCGTGTTCCCGGGCACCTGCAGATAGCCCAGGTCGCGGGCGATGGCCATGTTCTTGAGCATGGAGCGTCCGACGTACGCAACCTTGCGGCCGTGGCGCACCGCTTCGTCGAGAACCTGCTGGACACGGTGGACGTGGGAGGCGAAGCAGGCGACGACCAGTCGTTGGGTGGAGGCGCTGAACACCCGTTGCAGAGCCGGTTGGATGTCCTTCTCGGGCGTGGTGAAGCCAGGCACCTCGGCGTTGGTGGAGTCGACCATGAACAGGTCCACCCCCTCCTCGCCCAGCTTGGCGAAGCGTCGGAGGTCGGTGAGCCGGCCGTCGAGCGGCAGCTGGTCCATCTTGAAGTCCCCGGTGTGCAGCACCGTGCCGGCCTTGGTGCGCAGGAACAGACCGACCGCGTCGGGGATCGAGTGGTTGACCGGGATGAACTCGATCTCGAACTCCTCGACATTGACCACGGAGTCCCCGTCGATCTCCCGCAGATCGGTGTTTCGCACCCGTCGCTCCCGGAGCTTCTCGCGCACCAGGGCCAGGGTCAGCCGGGTGCCGAAGACGGGTATGTCGTTGCGGAGCTGGAGCAGATAGGGAACGGCACCGATGTGGTCCTCGTGCCCGTGCGTGAGCACGAGACCGACCACGTCATCCAGCCGATCGCGCACCACGTCGATGCCGGGCAGGATCAGGTCCACCCCCGGGTGGTCATCGCTGGGAAACAGCACGCCGCAGTCGATGATGAGGATCTTGCCGTTGATCTCCAGGGACGCCATGTTCCGCCCCACATCGCCAAGGCCACCGAGCGGAATGATCCGCAGGGTGTCCGGCCGGAGCTTCGGTGGCGTACGCAAACCTGAAGAAGACATGCGCGTCAGGTTATCCGACTCACGAAGGGAACAACTTGAGTGCCTGCACAGCCGATGCGACCTCGGCGAGATCACCCGGATCGGAGAGATCGACGCCGAGGATTTCCTCGAGCCGGTTGATGCGGTAGCGGACCGTGTTCGGGTGGCAGAACAGGGTGTGCGCCGCCTCCGCGACCGATCCCTTCGCCTCCAGCCAGTGCTCGAGAGTCTCGACCAAGGGGTCCCGTGCCCTGTCCGGCATGGCCAGCAGATTCCCCAGAACGGCCCGGATCAGCATCCGTGCGGTGTCCGGAGACGCTGCGATGAGGGCCGCGAGCGGGCTGTCGTCCAGCTGGCGTACGCCGGTCTCCCCCGCCGGGATCGCCGTCATCATCAACCGGGCGAGATAGACACCGTGGCTCGCGTCGGCCAGGCTGGTGAACACCGCGCTCACCCCGACCCGTCCCCCGTCCATCCGCTGCAGCAACGCCAGCAGCGCGCTGATGTCCTGGTCCTGGAGGGACACGATGCCGACCTTCAGCTCCGGGGTGAGTCGCCAAGCCGACCCGAGTCCCCGGCGTCTGAGGCGTGCGTACATGTCCGGCAACGGGTCCGCCCCCGAGGACGCCGCCACGATGGCGACGAACCGGCCTTCCAGCGGCAACTCCAGACGCGTCGCGGCACGCCAGATCTCGTCCCGGCCGCTCAGGTACCCCTTGAACAGCGCCTCGAGCGTCGCTGCCCGTTCCGCCTCACGTTCGACGAGGAGTTCGGCGGCGCGTTCCTGGTACGCGAGGATCGCGATCCTCGAGACCTCTTCCAGCCTCCCGAACATTTCCCCCGCGAGACCCACGACGATCGCCGGGTCGGTTCCCTGTCCCAGCGCGGCGGCCTGGACGTCATGCCACAGCTCGGCGACTGTGATGCGATAGGCCTCGAGCACGGCGTGCAGGGCCACTCCCTGCTCCGCCCGGGCCCGCCCTGTGTCGCTCGGGGTGATGCTCCCCGCCGGGCTGCGGCCCCCCGCGATCGACGCCAGCAAATATTCGAACTGTCCCTGGATGGACGATCGCAGGGCGTGTTGGGGCAGGTCGCCGTAACCCGGCAGCTCACCCACCAGTCGGGCTTCCGTCCGATCAACCAGGTTCGCCAGGTGGGCGTGCACGATCGGCACCACCGAACGGAGTTCCTGGTCCGCCCGGTCCGGAAGCCCCGGTCCGGGCACCCTCGAGTCGCTGCGGGACATCATCGCTCCGCCGCTCAGGTCTCGGTGATGTCGGTGTGCAACCGGACCTGTTTGATGCGCACTGAGCCGTCGGCCAGCCCGATCTCCCGGTGGCTGCCGTCGGGCGCCCAGCCCGACTCGGTCAGGAATCGGCGCAGCTCGTCATCAGTGCTCCGCACCCAGACCGTGGCGAGCCGGAAACCGTCGGCGCGCAAAGTATCCACGCATGCGTGGAGCAGCCGGGACCCGTGCCCGGCGCCGCGGGCCCCGGGCGAGATGAGGAACTCGCCGATCAGTCCCTCGGCCCCGGCTGTGGCATCGGGGTCGTCGCTCGGAACCGTGGTCGCAAAGCCGACCACTGCGCCGCTGCTCACCGCGACCAGGACGCGACAAGCGGCAAGCGGAGGACGGGTTATCGATCGCTCCCAGACGTCGGCCACTTCCTGCTCTGTCACTTCGGCGAGCAACTCGGGTTGGTCTGCAAATTCCGTTGCCCAGACCCCCATCTGCAACGCGGCAATATCGGCGGCCTCCCGCGGAAGCGCCAAGCGCACGGAGTCCGGAACATCGGTGGCCTGGGAATCTGTGGAAGTCACTCCGGAATGGTAGCGAGCCGCTCTGGGGAATGGCTGACGGTCGGCGACCACGAGTCGAGTTCAGCGGTTGCCGACCGTCCTGTCCAAGGCTGCCACCGGTCAACCCTCGTTGAAAAGCCTGCGCTCCGCCCTGATTTGTCCGGGGGACAGGAGGCGGGCATCTCTACGATTGATAAGAACCTGAGTGGCTGACGCCAGCGCTACTTCTTTCAGTACGCCAATGGCACTGTGTGCGCACCCGCGCTCGACGGAATCGGCAAACGTTCGGATTGGCCGGAGGATCGTTGAATCCCACCCCCGGTCATCCGATCAGCCGGACGGCCTCCCCGGCGAGATCCAGCTCCAGGTGTGTCCGGCCGACGCGGAGGTCCCCCGCGCTGAGGCCCATCGGCAGACTCAACTCGATGGGCGGCACGGACTCCTGGGCCATACGCTCGACCACATCATCGGGGATTTGATAACGGGCCACGAGCACGCGTGGCTCCCTGAGATGCACGAGTTGGGCGGTTCGGTCCAGCACCGGCTTGGCGCTGACCACGAACGGGACCTGTTGGCCATAGAGGTCAGCGGTGATGTCCACCTGGACCCGCCCGTCCTCCTGGGGTGTCACCGCAGCTCCTATCTGCTGGGTGATCTCCGCCCAAGTCACGCCGGCCGAGCCCGTCAGACGTTCGGCGTCAGCGCGACGAAAGCGGTCGGAGGTCCGCACGTCCCACAGGTCGAGCTCCATCCGGTCCACCAGAAGGGGACGTTCCGGCGTACCCGCAGGAATGCCTCTGGCCGCCAACTCCACGTGACCGAATTCACCGACCGCGAGTTGGGTGAGAAAGGGGACGCCGGTGACGGCCACCGTGGGTTGGTCGGTGAGGTCAAGATGGGTACGCAGCAGGTCCGCCACGCGGGTTTCGGTCTGGCTCAGCGCGACTCTGTCCGCGACCACTGCCAAACCCACCAGCAGCACGAGGAGGAGAAGCAACACGCCCGTCCGCCGCCGTGGCGATCGAGTGGGTCGCTCGCGCTGGCGCACCCCCTTCTGGCTGCTTGATTTCCGAGGCATATGACTGGTTGCCCGCCCGGTCTCTCACTCGCCGAGGCCGAGGATGGCCTCGATCCCCATCGTGAGACCGGGTCGGTCGCCCACTGCCCGCACCGCCGCCAGCACCCCCGGCATGAACGAGGTCCGGTCGAACGAGTCGTGCCGGACCCTCAGGGTCTCACCCTCGGTGCCGAACAGGACTTCTTGGTGCGCCACGAGGCCCCGGAGCCGCACGGCGTGCACCCGGATCCCGTCGATATCAGCTCCGCGCGCACCCGGAACTTCTGCTTCGGTGGCGTCGGGGATCGGTCCGGCTCCCGCCGCTTCCCGCGCTGCCGCGATCTTCTGTGCCGTGGTCGTCGCCGTGCCGGATGGTGCGTCTGCCTTGTTGGGATGGTGCAGTTCGATGATTTCCACCGAGTCGAAATAGGGGGCAGCCCGCTTGGCCATATCCATCATGAGCAAGGCGCCGACTGAGAAATTCGCGGCGATCACGACACCGACGTCCGGCTTGGCAGCCAGCCACTCCCTGACCTGATCCAAGCGCTCCGCTGTGAAACCGGTGGTGCCCACCACAGCGTGGATGCCCCGCTCGATGCACCACTGCAGATTGTCCATGACCGCATCGGGGTGGGTGAAGTCAACGACCACGGCAGCAGATTCGGCTTCCTCCTTGGGGTCACCGAAATCGATGCCGGCGAGCAATTCGAGATCCTCGGCGCGACCGACCGCACGACAGACTTCCGCGCCCATCCTGCCGTTGGCCCCAAAGACAGCAACATCCATATTCGTACGCTCCCGTTCACTCGTGATCGAACGGGACCACCCTAACCCGCGTGCTCTCGGGGGACGATGACGGCGCCGATCAGCGGATCGCTGCCCGCGGGCGCCACGGGTGTGGTTCGTTCCTTGCCTCGTGTGCCGATCAGGTGCCGCCCACACAACACCAGAGGCACACACCAGATCAGAACCGCGCGCCTCGCACGATGACGCTAGAGCCAGCGATCGATGAGCTTGGTGAGGCGGGGTCGGCTGACCTTGGCGCCGACGACGGCCAGCACCGGCGGTGCCGCCAGGACCTCGGCCGCAGCCCGTTGAATATCGGCCACGGTGATCGCCCGATAGGTCGCCATCACCTCATCCACACTGCGGTGGTCACCCATCAGCGCACCGCTCCCGATCCGACCCATCCGGGCGTTTGACCCTTCCAGACCGAGCAGAAGCTGTCCGGTGACCTGTCCTTTGGCCCGGGCCAATTCTTCTTCGGTCACACCGTCCATGATCACCTCCGCGATCGTGTCCCGAACGATGGTGGCGATCTCCGGCACCCGCTCGGGGGCACTCCCCCATTCGATGGTGACGCAACCGGCATCCGTGTACGCCATTTCGCCGGCATCGATCGAGTACGCCAGACCGCGGTGCTCGCGTACTTCGACGAACAGCCGCGAACTCATGCCGCCACCGAGCATCATCGCCAACAGATTGAGGGCCGGACGGGTGTCATCGAACTCTCCGGGGGCGCTGAACAGCCCCGGCGACCGGAACCCGAGCACTGCCTGCGCGTGTTCCAAGGGGCGGCGGTGCAACAACACCGCGGACTCTCCGGGCCGGGCCCGTCCCGCGGGCAGCCTGGGACCCGGCGTGCTGGCGGAGACCTTCTCCGCGAACGGCAGCAACGCCTCCACGAGCCGTTCGTGGTCGACCCGACCGGCGGCTGCAACCACCATCGCCGGGCCCCGATAATGCCGACGCCAATACGAGGCGATCTGGCGACGTTCGAGTGCCTCGATGGATGCCCGGGAGCCAATCACACTCCGCCCGAGCGGTGAACCGGCGAACAGCCGAGCAGTAGCCAGCTCATGCGCGACCTCGGCCGGATCGTCGTTGTGCATGGCGATTTCGTCAAGGATGACGTCCCGTTCGGAATCGACATCGACCGAGCGCACCAGCGACCAGCCCAGTATGTCGGTCAGCACATCAACAGCGATGTGGCGGTCATCATGCAGCACCTGCGCGAGGAAACAGGTGTGCTCCTTGGCGGTGTAGGCGTTGATATCGCCACCCACGTGTTCGATCTCCCCCGAGATTTCCTCGGGCCGGCGTCGTTTCGTGCCCTTGAACAGCAGATGTTCGAGGAAGTGCGACACTCCGTGCAGGTGGGGAGCCTCGTGCCGAGATCCGGTGGCTACGAAGAACCCCACGCTGAAACTCCGGCTTCCCGGGACCAGCTCCGAGACAACACGGAGGCCGCCGGGGAGGCTGGTGCGCCGGATCCGTTCCTCGGGAACGGACCTTGCAGACACATCAGCCCCACCGACGGCCGCCGGGAGGGAGTCACGCACGATCAGCCTTCGTCGGTCGCCTCATCCGTCTTGTCGGCGTCGTCCTCGAGCACCGGCACGAGCGACAACTTGCCGCGGTCGTCGATCTCCGAGATCTCCACCTGGAGCTTCTGCCCGACGGACACGACATCTTCCACACTCTCCACTCTCTGGCCACCCGCCAGGGCACGCATCTTGGAGATGTGCAGAAGCCCGTCCTTGCCCGGAAGCAGCGACACGAACGCGCCGAAGCTCGTCAGCTTCACCACGGTGCCGAGATAGCGTTCGCCCTTCTCCGGCATGGTCGGGTTGGCAATCGTATTGATCATCGAGCGGGCGGATTCCGCAGCCGGACCGTCGGCCGCGCCGATATAGATCGTGCCGTCGTCCTCGATGGTGATCTCCGCGCCGGTGTCGTCCTGGATCTGGTTGATCATCTTGCCCTTGGGACCGATGACCTCGCCGATCTTGTCGACCGGGATCCTGACGGTGATGATGCGCGGTGCGAACGGGCTCATCTCGTCCGGACGGTCGATGGCTTCGTTCATGACTTCGAGGATCGTCAGACGAGCCTCGCGGGCCTGGAGCAGTGCAGCAGCCAGCACGTCGGCGGGAATGCCGTCGAGCTTGGTGTCGAGCTGGAGAGCCGTGACGAAGTCCTTGGTGCCGGCGACCTTGAAGTCCATGTCGCCCAGCGCGTCCTCGTCACCGAGGATGTCCGTGAGCGCGACATATTCGGTCTTGCCGTCCACGTCCTCGCTCATGAGACCCATTGCGATGCCGGCCACCGGTGCCTTCAGCGGAACACCCGCGTTGAGCAGCGCCAAGGTGGAGGCGCACACGGAGCCCATCGACGTGGAGCCATTGGATCCCAGTGCCTCGGAGACCTGGCGGATGGCGTACGGGAATTCCTCACGATCCGGCAGCACCGGGACCAGCGCCCGCTCCGCCAGCGCCCCATGACCGATTTCGCGGCGCTTGGGTGACCCGACCCGGCCGGTCTCGCCGGTCGAATAGGGCGGGAAGTTGTAGTGGTGCATGTAGCGCTTGGAGCTCTCGGGCGCCAGCGTGTCGAGCTTCTGCTCCAGCCCCAGCATGTTCAGCGTCGTGATGCCCAGGATCTGGGTCTCACCGCGCTCGAACAGCGCAGATCCGTGCACGCGGGGAATGACACCGACCTCGGAGGAGAGGGTCCGGATGTCCCGCGGACCACGCCCGTCGATGCGTACCTTCTCGGTCAGGGTGCGGCGACGGACGATGTCCTTGGTGAGGGCCTTCAGCGCGGCACCGAACTCCTTGTCCCGATCGGGGAACTGCGGAGCCAGCTTCTCGGTGATCTCCTGACGGATCCCGTGGGTGGCCTCGTTGCGCTCCTCCTTGCCGGGGATCTGCATGGCCTCCCGGATGCGATCGGCCGCCTCCGCCTCGACAGCGGCATAGAGGTCGTCGCCATAATCGACGAACACGGGGAACTCCGTGGTGTCCTTGGGGAACTGCGCGGCGAGTTCGGCCTGGGCATCGCAGAGCGCCTTGATGAATGGCTTGGCGGCTTCGAGACCGCGCCCGACCTCGTCCTCGGTGGGCGCCGGCTTGCCGGCCTGAACCAGGTTCCAGGTCTCCTCGGTCGACTCGGCCTCGACCATCATGATCGCAACGTCGCCGTTGGCCACGACGCGGCCGGCCACGACCATGTCGAACGTGGCGTCCTCGAGCTGGGCAACGCTCGGGAACGCGACCCATTGATCGTCGATCAGGGCAATCCGGACGCCACCGATCGGGCCGGAGAACGGGAGACCAGCGAGCTGGGTCGACATGGACGCGGCGTTGATGGCCACGACGTCATAGAGAACGTCGGGATTGAGAGCCATCACGGTGACGACGACCTGGACTTCGTTGCGCAGCCCCTTGACGAACGAGGGGCGCAGCGGACGGTCAATGAGCCGGCAGGCGAGGATCGCGCCCTCGCTGGGCCGCCCCTCACGGCGGAAGAACGAGCCGGGGATGCGGCCCGCGGCGTACATCCGCTCCTCGACGTCAACCGTCAGCGGGAAAAAGTCGATGGCATCGCGAGGAGTCTTCGCCGCGGTGGTGGCGGACAGCAGCATGGTGTCGCCGTCCAGATAGACAGCCGCCGATCCAGCGGCCTGGCGGGCGAGCAGCCCGGATTCGAACCGGACCACATGCTTGCCGAACTTGCCGTTGTCGATGATGGCTTCAGTGAATTTCAGATCAGATCCCTCCACGGGATTCCTTTCGTGTATGCGATCGCATGAACGCACAACTGGTCCGTCTGCGTGGAGGCCGGTCTTCGATCGAGGTCCGCGGGAAATGCATGTCAATGACTGCCGCCCGAAGACCACTACCGAGGACCGAGGACCTCCCGAATCAGCCGAGCGGCGCGATCTCCTGGTGAAAATATGCACTTGTCGCAGACCCAACTTACCGCAGATCCTCGAGAGCCCCTCAACAGCCTTGCCCGACTCCCCTTACCGTCCGGTCCGCCCAATGGAATCTTTCTGGTAGAAGCATTCACCGGCGTGGTTTGCTGTGAACCGTGCGTTTGCACATTGATGCAGGAGGGCACAGTGTCGGACAATTTTTCGCGCCGGGCCCGCGCTCGGGTGCGTTCCCGATGCGCTCCCCGCTCCGTCATGTTCCTTGCCACGCTGATGGCCGTGGCGCTGCTCGCCTCGAGCTGCTCACCCGACAGTGCCGTCAACGGCAGCAGCAACCGCAGCGACGGAGGCCCCGGCGCGGAGCGCTGCCCCGAGAGCGCCACCATCCTGGTTGACCCGTCGCTGGTGCCCGTCATGGATAAGGTCTCCTCCGACTACGGGCTTTCCTTCGGCGGCCAGTGCGCGCCGATCAGCATTGTCTCCGAACCGAGTCGGGTCGTCGCCCAGTCAGGTCTGGGGGATGCAGACGCTTGGGTGCCCGAGGGAAAGACATGGCAGGCGCGCTCGACCGTGACCAGCCTCACGACCGCCCCTGCTTACAGTCTCGGCTGGTCACCGCTCGTGCTGGTGGCCCCGACCTCCTTGGGGGGAAGCCCTCAAGGGCGCGCCACTCACCGGGCAGACCTTGATCGATCTGGTCACCGGTGACACCACCTTCGCCGATCATGGCCGTCCGGAGTGGGGCCGCATCAAGCTGGTGGTGTCTACACCCGACGACTCCGTGACGGGGGCATTGGGCTTCATCTCGCTCACCGAACAGGTCGCCGGTGGCCAAGGTTTCCCGCCAAGTGCCGTGGCTGCGACCCCGGAACAACGCCGGATGCCGTCCGTGGAGTGGCGAGTCGTGGATGAACTGGCCCCCCATGAAGTGCTCGATCATCTGGCCCCACATTCGGAGGACGCTCCCCGAACCCTCGGAGTGGGACCCCGCGTCGGAGTCACCAGTGAAGTCGTGGCCGTGAACCGCGCCGAGCCCAACAACTTGCAGGCCTGGCATTTGGACGGCGCCCGCCGCGGCGTCCGGCTCGCCATAGTCGGTGGCGGCACGCCGACCATCGACTCGTTCATTGAATGGCTGGACGATGAGGAAGGCGAGGCTGCGCTCCTGGCAGCCGGCGTACGGGTCGGTGACCGGGCACCGTCAGCAGACTTCCTGCAGCCGCTGGGGCTTCCCACCGAGGGCGTCTCCGAACCCGATCCACTCACCCTTCTGCAGTGGGCGACCGCTACGCAGGCCTATGCGACGTTCAGCCACCGCACCGCAACGATGACAGTCGTGGACGCATCGGCAGCCATGAACGCACCACTGGGCAATAGCTCGGATACGAAAATGGAGCTGATCGCGTCCGCAGCCACGGAAACCTGGTCGAAGTGGCCGCCCGGCAGCGTGACCGGGCTGATGGCCTTTCAGACCGACAGAAGGAACCGTCCCGTGTTCGCGGAGAAGATTCCTCTCCAGCCCAATGACACACCTGAGTTCTTGGCAAACCTGGAGACCTATACCGCGCAATTCGGGGAAGTCCGGCCCAGCGGTGGCGCACCGCTCTATGACGCGGTCTGGCACGCCTATTCCACGATGGAAGGCGACTATCGTCCGGGATTCAGCAACGGCATCGTCATCCTCACCAACGGTCGGAACGATGCGTGGGCCGGCTCGCTGAGTGAGCAGGATCTGGTCGAACGCCTGCAAAGCGCCGATCCAACAAAGCGGATCGACCTGGTCTTCGTCGTGCTCAGCACAGATACCGACGACTACGCCCCCCTCGAGCGAATCGCCGCCCAAACCGGGAACCGGGCTTGGCAGGTCAGCAGTCAGGAGGACGTCAGCCGCGTGATCGAGGAGATCACCATCGCATTCGCCAACAACTGATCACTCGCATATCCGGATCGCCGCACGCTAGGCGAACAAACGGCTGCCAGGAGCAAAAGGGCCCCGGGAAATCCCGGGGCCCTTCATCTGCAAGCGTCAGCGGCGCAGGCCGAGTCGCTTGATCAGTTCACGGTAGTGCTCGATGTCGTTCTTGGCGACATAGTTGAGCAGGCGGCGGCGCTGGCCGACCATGAGCATCAGGCCACGACGAGAGTGATAATCACCCCGGTGCTCCTTGAGGTGCTCGGTCAGGTGCGAGATCCGCTTGGTGAGCAGCGCAATCTGCACATCCGGAGAGCCCGTGTCGCCTGGCTTCGTCGCGTACTCTTCAATGATCTTCTGCTTCTCTGCGGCGTCCATGAAACGCTCTCCTTCCGGTTTCCCGTTGCGCGGCGCTCCCCCGTCCTGATCCTGCGAGGAGCTCTTCTCATCCGCGGCCGTCGTGACGGCAACCTGGCAACCATACCAGCGCACACAGCACTCACCAAAAATCACTTCCCCCGCGTGGGACGATGGGTCACGAGACATTCACACCGACGAAAGGGGCTCACCACATGGCCACCCTCAAGGACCGACTCCACGCCGACATGATCGCGAGCATGAAGGCCAAGCAGGCCGACACCACCAAGGTGCTGCGCGCGGTGCTCGCCGCGATCACGACAGAGGAGGTCTCGGGCACCGAGGCGCACGAGCTCACCGACGCCCAGGAGCAGGCCATCGTCACCAAGCAGGTCCGCCAGCGCCGCGACTCCGCGGAGGCGTACGCGGCAGGTGGCCGCCAGGATCTGGCCGACATCGAGCTCGCCGAGGCCGACATCCTGCAGGTCTATCTGCCGGCACAGCTCACCGACGAGGAGCTGGCGGCGATGGTCGAGACCGAGATCGCCGCCGCCGGTGAGGTGACCATGAAGCAGATGGGCCAGCTCATCAAGGCCGTCAACGCGAAAGCCCAAGGCCGTGCCGAGGGCGGTCGCATCGCGGCAGCGGTGAAGGCCCGTCTGCAGCGGAGTTAGTCCGCCCGCAGCCGCCCGTGGCACTCACAGGAATGAGCGCCACGGGCGGAGCAGCCGCTCCGCCACGCGCGCCATCGGATGGCGGTCCCGCCATTGTGGGGACGTCAGCACCTCACAGTGCTCGGCATCGGCCAGAAAGACCCGCTCCATCTGCTCGGCGAAGCCCGCGTCGATGATCTCCACGTTGGTCTCGTGATTGAACGACAGCGACAACCGGTCGATATTCGCGGTTCCCACCGTGGACCATTCTCGGTCAATGGTCGCGGTCTTGGCGTGAATCATCGCCGCGGAATAGAGCAGGATCGTGATGCCTGCATCAAGCATCTGGCCATAGAAGCCGCGGGACACCCAGTCGGAAACGACGTGATTGGAGTTCTTCGGGACCATCACCCGCACATCCACGCCTCTTCCGGAGGCCTCGATCAGTGCATCCAGAATCTGCTGATCAGGGATGAAATAGGGCGTGGTGATCCAGATATGGTCCTTCGCCCGCTCAATCCCGTTCAGATAGAGCTGCCGGATCGGATAAACGAGGTGCAGGGGAAGATTGGCTGCGACCCTGACCTCGGGGTCCCAATTCTGCGGCGGGATCCACGAGATCCGCCGGTCGGCGGGGTGCACCTCGTTCCACTTGTTGGCGATGGCGTTGCGCAGTCCCCACACTGCTGGCCCGATCTCGCGGATATGGGTGTCGCGCCATTCCCGCGCATAGGTCGAGCCGATGTTGTATCCGCCCACAAATCCCACATGGTCGTCCACGACCAGAATCTTCGAGTGGTTGAAGCCCGAATAGCGCAGGGGACCTCGCCAATAGGCGCGGGCCACGGCCGGGATTCTCCGCACATTCACGCGGTCGGAGAATTGATAGAACGAGCTCGGGACCACGAGATTGGCGAACCCGTCATAGAGGACATAGACATCGACACCGCGATCTGCCGCGGCATTCACCGCATCGAGGAATCGCTGGCCGACCTCGTCACCCTTCCAGATGAACGTTTCCAGGTGGATCGAGCGCTCGGCCGAGTCGATGGCATCGAGCATCGCCTCATAGAGCGTCGCGCCTGACGTATAGATCGTGAACTCCGACTCCTCGACCGTTGCGGAGAAGGTGCCCGGCCGGGGCGCCTGGCGTACTTTGCGATCCCGATTGCGCCACCAGTCGAACGCGATCAGGCCTGCAGCGACGGCCGTCTGGACCCCGGCGGTCACGCCGGCCGTCAGACCCGCGGTCCGCAACAGCATCCGGCGAGTGCTCGGCTCGCGTTCAGGTCGAGTGATCGTCACGGCGCCAGGCTACGCAGTGTGGTTGAGCCCAACATCGGGGTGGTTGGTGATCACGGCGTCCACACCGGCGCTGATCGCCGCCGCCAGGTCCGTCTCGGCGTTCACCGTCCACACGTGCACGGCCACCCCGGCGGCATGGGCATAGTCGACCAGCCCCGGCACGCGCAGAAACCCCCAGTGCGGATGGATGGCGGCCGCCCCGAAATCGGCGGCGTACTCCCAGGGCAGATAGATCCCGTCGGACAGCAACACCCCCACCTTCATCGCCGGCGCGAGATGCTGCACGGTCTTCAGGCTCCAGTGGTTGAACGACGACACGATCACCCGCTCGGCCATCCCGCTCGCGGCGATCACGTCCAACGCGGCCCGCTCGAGCCCGGGATAGAACTCGGTGAGGTTCTTCAGCTCGACGTTCACCACCATCCGCCCCCGCCGCACCACCTCGAGGACCTCGGCCAGGGTCGGGACCCGCGTACCCCCAAAACCCGCCAGCCCATTGCTCGCGTCCGCGCGACGGATCTCGGCCAGCGTGAGCTCGCCGACGCGACCGGTCGCATCGGTCGTCCGGTCGAGGGTCTCGTCGTGGATGACGACCACCTCCCCGTCGGCGGTCAACTGGACGTCGAGCTCGATCCCGTCCGCGCCCATCTCCGCGGCGAGCTCGAAGGCGGGCAGCGTGTTCTCCGGGGCGTACGCCGAGGCTCCGCGATGGGCCCAGATCTGCGTCATGTGCCGCAAGCTAGCCGAGGCAGATGACACGGCCATGACATCTGTCACCTTCGAAGGCTGAACGATGCACACAAACCGGTGATGCGCGGCACCGGCGTACCCCCGAATCCGGCGGAAGGCTGGAGCCATGAACACGATGACGCAGTCCCCGACCCACCCGACCGCCGCACTCCCGGGCGCGATCCCGGCCCACGAATATCAGCAGCGCCTCACGATCGAGCGACCCAAGGCCAGGCGCGGGATTGTCGCGCTGGTGCTCCTGCTCCTCGGCATGCTCGCCTTCTCCTTCGTCTTCGGCATCGCCGCGATGGGGATCGACTTCGCCGTGCGCGGCGAGATGAGCACCGGCATCACGCCGATCACCCTCGCCGGCGCGATGATCGGTCTCGCGGCGCTGATCCCGTGGAGCATGCTGCTGCAGAAGTGGTTCTTCAAGGTCCCGGCGGTCTCGCTGCACTCGGTGATCTCGCGGTTCCGCTGGGGCCTCTTCGGCCGCACGCTGGCGATCATCATCCCCCTCTGGGCGCTCCTGCAGAT
>DUOB01000056.1 GCA_012839035.1 Propionibacterium sp. | reverse complement strand
TCAACATCCTTGGACAAGCCGGTCGAATGCCTGGGCCCGGAAGCTGCAGATTTCCTCAAGACTCGTTTGCCTGAAGGAACAGTGATCACGCTCAAGCACGACAAGAGACGTTGGGACAAGCACGGGCATCTGCTGGCGGGCGTCTATGAGTCGGGCAGCCTGGTCAACGCCGAGATTGCCGCGGCGGGTTTGGCTGCTCCGACGGTCTTCGAACCCAACCGGCAGCTCTATCCGGAGATCCGTGCCGCCGCTGTCGAAGCCCGGGAGAAGAAGCTCGGCGCCCATTCGCCAGCGGTGGAGTGCGCCCTCCCGGTTCAGGTCCAAGCACTTGTGCTCGCGTCCCAGGCAGTGGATCCCGACAGACCGTTGCCGGACACGTCCGCAGCGGGCAACGCTGAAATGGCCGGGCTCAAAAGCCAAGTGGCCGTGGCGGAGACGCTGCTCGCGTTGCTGGACGGGGGCACGGCGGATGATCCCTCGATTGTCGCGTTCTACCCCTCCGAGTGCGTGGACGAGATGCGCAGCCAAGTGCAGGAGGCGGCCTCCCGCTTGGGCAAGCGGATGACGGCCCTGCGCAAACGCCAGGAGGTGCTGGTCGAATCCGAGCGACAGGCGCGCGAACAGGAAGAGCGCAAAGCGCGGGAGGCCGCGACAGGCAAAGTCGGCGGGCAGGAGCAGCGCAGGGTCCGGGATGGCGGCGCGGACCACACAGAACGCGCGCCAGGCGAATGCGGAGGGGACCGAACGAAGAACTGCGCCGGCAACCGGTCCAGCAGGTGACTTCGATGCCAAAGCCGCTGTCGTTCACTCGCTTCGAGTCCGCAAGGTCACTGACAATCCACTTCCCGACATGAAAGCGACGTCCCAACCTGCATGCGTGTTGGGAGGATGAGTTCGGGTTGGGAATTGGCAGGTCATGTTGCGAGGTCCGAAGAGAGTCACTCGCTGAACAGTGCCGCCAACCGGCGGTCCGACTCCCAGAGTGCGTCGGTGTCGAAGGTATTCGTCGTCACCAGCAGCTCGTCAGCGCCGGTGCGCGTGAGCAGTTGGATCAAACGCTCGCCGACCTGATCCTCGGTCCCGTGGATTCCGGCAGCGAGCTGCTCCTCAACCATCGTCCGCTGCCGCGGCGTCTTCTTTCGCTCCCGAATCGTGGCGACCGACTCCAGCGGCGTGAAATCCCCGATCGTGCGCGCCGCGGTGTTCGACCAGGCCTCCGGAAGCAACAGGTCCCGTGCTCCGTCGGCGGTCTCGGCGACCGCGACGTTCGCAGACGCGATCACATAGGGTTCGCGCCACCACTGTGACGGCTGGAACTCATCCCGATAGCGCTGGAGCGTTTCCTGCGCCTGGCCGGACCTGCGACCCGTGAACGCCGGGCCCCCGACGACGACCGCGAGGCCGAGCCGGGCGGCGTACTCCACTCCCTTCCCCATCGCCAAGACGAACGGGGGAGTCACCCCGCCATCCGCCGGGCGGGATTTGATGGGGGCGGTCCCGGAGAGGTACGCGAGGAGCTCGCCCAGGTCTTCCTCGAACCGATCCGCCGCGTCCCAGCCCTGGCGCAGCGCGGTGCGGATCGCCTCGGTGAAGGCGACGGACCGGCCGAGGCCGAGGTCGATGCGGCCGGGGTACAGCGCCTGGAGTGTCGCCGCCTGTTCCGCAACCACGATTGGCTGGTGGTTCGGCAGCATGACACCACCGGAGCCGACGCGGATCCGGTTGGTGCGTGCGGCGATCGCGGCCATCAGGAGCGTCGGCGTGGACCCTGCGATCCCCGGCACGGCGTGGTGCTCGGCGACCCAGAAACGGCGGTACCCGATCTTCTCCGCCCGCCGAGCCCGCTCGATCACGGCGTTCAGGGCGTCCGCGGCGGAGCTGCCCTCGCGCGCATTCGCGCGGTCGAGGATGGAGAGGGGGACGGCTGACAGTGACATGGTGCTCCCGTGGGTTCGCCTGATGTCCACCCTAGTCACGGCAGAATCTCGGGCCGGACAGCGGTTGATGCGGAGGGCGTCGGCGGCGTTGCTGGGTTAGCGTGATCGTGTGCTGAAACCGTCCGTGCTGATGCTTGGTTTGTTGGGGTGTACGCAGCAGGTCCGCGTCACCCGCGCCGGCGACCATCCCGCCGAGGTCCAAGCCCAGGAGTTGCTCGGGATCGCGGTGGCGCAGGGGTGCGCGGCGGCGGTGGAGCACTACATCGACGGCTATCACGCCGACCCGGCGATTCGGGCGACCTATGCACGGGCGCACATCGACCTTTGCGAGACCGACACGGTGCAGCAGGCCCTGGACCACCGGGAGTGGCACTGCACAGCGGACCTGTTCGAGATGGAGCGCGTCCGGGTCCAGTGCCGGCCCGACCCGGACGACGGGACCGTCGTGCCGTTCGCCTATCGCACGCCGGACCACTTCCGTGGTGAGAACACGAGCATCTCGTGGGGGACGATCCGGGTGGGATGACGGAGCGTTGGAGTCAGTCGTCGAGGCCCGCTTCGTGAACCGCGATCGCGACCTGGACCCGGTTGTCGAGGTCGAGCTTGGTGAGGATGTGCGAGACGTGCGCCTTGACGGTCGCCTCGGCCACCACGACCTCCGCTGCGATCTCCGCGTTCGACAAACCCCGCGCGACGAGCACCGCAATCTCACGCTCCCGTTCGCTGAGCTGGTCCAGGCGTGTCCGGTGGTGCGCGGCCCTCGCGTCCTCGCGGCGGGCGGCATAGCGGCGGACGAGCTTGTGCGTGTCCGCCGGCGACAGAATCGCCTGCCCGGCAGCGACGATGCGTACCCCCTCAATGATCTCCTTCGGCGGCGTGTCCTTCAGCAGGAACCCCGACGCGCCGGCCTCGAGGGCACCGAAGACGTATTCGTCCAGATGGAACGTCGTCAGCACCAGCACCGCCGGATGACCCGGCCGCGACGTCAGCACGCGTGTGGCCTCCAGCCCATCGACCCGAGGCATGCGGATGTCCATGAGCACGACGTCGGGGTTGGTCTCGTCCACCAGCGCCGCCAGCCCGTGCCCGGATTCCGCTTCGCCGACGACCTCGAGATCGTCCGCCGCACCGAGGATCATCGCGAGCCCCGCGCGGACCAGGGGATCGTCGTCCACGATCACGACCCGGATCGTCTCAGCCATCCGCTTCTCCCTCCGTTGCTGCCGGCCAGGGCAGCCAGGCGGCCAGGCGATAACCGCCCTCGGCGGTCGGTCCCGACTCCAGCCTGCCGCCTCGCGCACGCACGCGCTCACGCAACCCCGGAAGTCCCCGCCCGATCCCGTCCTGGGGCGGGGCTGCCGATGAGGGCCGGTTGACCAGCGCCACCTGCAATTCCTCCCCCTCCAGGGCCAGCGTCAACCGCACCGCTGCTCCCGGCGCATGCTTGTGGGCGTTGGTCAGCCCCTCGGTGACGACGCGATGGACCGCGGTCTGCGTGGCCATGGGCACGGCCTCGGCGTCGCCCAGCCGATTGTCCAGCTCGATCCGGGCCCCGGAGGCCTGGTTGTGGGCCACGAGCTCGAGCACCTCCGCCAGGCCGGGCTGCGGGCGGAAGGTGGGATCGTTGTCCTTGTTGAGTACGCCGACGATGGCGCGCAGCTCGTCCAACGCCTGGCGCGAGGTGGCCCGGATCAGCTCCGCCTGCTCCTCGATCACCTCCGGACCGCGGTCGGCGTTGACCTGGAGTGCGCCGGCCTGGAGCGTGATGAGCGACAACTTGTGACCGAGCACATCGTGCATTTCCTGGGCGATCCGCGTGCGTTCCTCGGCGACCGCCTGATCGGCCGCGAGCTCCCGCTGGCGCGCCTCGAAGCCGAGGCGTTGGATGCGGGCCTGGCGAGTGGTTCGCCGGATGGTCCCGATGAGGCCCGGCAACACGACGAACGCCACCACATTGGTCACCCACAGCAACAACCCCCTCGCGGGTCCGGCATAGGTCACCGAGATCCCCGACTCGTGGAGTCGCCAGGGGAGCGCGAGCACACCGACCGCCATCAGGGCGAACGCGAGGGTCCACCACCAACGCGCCCGGCTCGCAACCGCCACGACCCCGACCGCGACCAGGGCGGGCGACAGGATCCCACCGAGCAGGGCCAGGAGCGCCACCACCAGGGGGTAGCGGTCCCGGTGATAGACGGCCACCGCCATGACCACCACGATCGCGGTCACGGTGGCGATCTGTCCGGTGCCGATGTCGGGCGTGCTCGTGGTGTCCGCGATCTGCTGGACCAGGGCGAGCCCATAGACCACCGTGCGCACCCACCACGAACGGTCGCGGACGGGATCGGTGGACCGAAGGAAGCTCATGGTCCCATTCCACCCCATGGGCGACAGTCGGGCATCCGCCGAAGGGTCGTGCGCCCGCTGCAGGCCATGCGACTTTCGTCGCGGTCGTGATCGCGTCCTCCGCCCGATTCGGACGTGCGCGAAAAGTCCGATCGTGGAGACATGATCACCACCATTGCTCCCGAAACCCTTGGCACTCCCGACTTCCATCCCGAACTCGCTGCACGGGCCCGCGACCTCACCAAGGTCTTCGGCTCCGGAGATGCCCGCGTCGTCGCGTGCGACCACATCACCCTCGACCTGCCGCGCGGCCAGCTCACCGCGATCATGGGCCCGTCCGGCTCCGGCAAGTCAACGCTCATGCACTGCCTCGCCGGCCTCGACACACTGACCTCCGGCGAGGCGTGGATCGGTGACGTCGAACTCGGCTCGCTCTCCGACCGACGACTCACCAGGCTGCGACGCGAGCGGATCGGGTTCGTCTTCCAGTCGTTCAACCTCGTCCCCACTCTCACGGCGGCGGAGAACATCGTCCTGCCGCTCGCGATTGCGGGGCGGAAGCCGGACCCGGACTGGTATCGCACCGTCGTCCGCACCCTCGGCCTCACCGATCGCCTCGGCCACCGTCCGAGCCAGCTCTCCGGTGGCCAGCAGCAGCGGGTCGCGTGCGCGCGGTCGCTCGTCTCCCGGCCCGAGATCGTGTTCGCCGACGAACCGACCGGCAACCTCGACTCGACCGCCTCCGCCGAGGTGCTCGGGTTCCTGCGGGCCTCCGTCGACGAGTTCGGCCAGACGATCGTGATGGTCACACACGACCCGGTCGCGGCCGCGTATGCCCACCGCGCCATCTTCCTCGCCGACGGACGCATCGTCGACGAGCTCATCCACCCGACCCGAGAGCGGGTCCTGGCCACGATGGCCACGCTCCAGAAGGAATCCTGAGATGAACAACTATGTGCTGAAGTCCCTGTGGGGCCGCCGCGGCCGGCTGGTCCTGAGCCTCGTCGCGGTCGTGCTCGGCGTCGCGTTCGTCGCCGGGTCGCTGTTGTTCACGGGTCAGTTGCGGGCGCAGTACGCCGGCCTCACCCACGGCCGCACCCCCGACATCGTCGTCGCCCCGCGCGGGGCGCTCGATCCGGAGCGCCGCGACGCCGCCGCGGGCGCCTATTCCCCGTCCGACGTCTCCCGCGTCGCGAACCTGCCCGGTGTCCGCGCGGCCGAGGGTGTGCTGACGGTCCCCGGGGTCGGGTTCGACCGCAAGGACGGCACGACCGCCGTCAACCCAGTGGCACCGGCCGTTGCCATGGGCTGGACCGAGTTCACCGTGGCCACGGGCGAGCCGGCCCTGACGCTCGCCGAGGGCCGCGCGCCGGCCGCCGGTGAGGTCGTGCTCGACCGCGCGACCTGGGACGCAGCGGGCTATCGGCTCGGTGACCGGGTGATGTTCGCCCTCCCCGTGGACGGGATGCGCGAGGTCGCGCTCCGGGTCGTGGGCGTCGGGGACTGGACCGCCGGTGCGAACGAGACCCAGACGGTCTTCGTCAACCCGGGTCAGCTTGAGGGGTGGGTCGGCGACGCCGGCCGTACGCAGATCTGGGCGCAACTCGGCGACGGCGCCGATGCTGCGGTCGTGACGGACGCGATCGATCGGGCGCTGCCCGGATCCGAGGCCCTCACCGCAGCCGAAGCGGCGGACCTGCAGAGCTCCGCGCAGGCCGATGCGCTGTCGTTCCTGCAGCCGTTGTTGCTGGTGTTCGCCGGCATCGCACTCGTGGTCGCGTGCTTCCTGATCGTCAACACGTTCTCGATCCTCGTCCTGCAGCGCACCCGTGAGCTCGCTCTGCTGCGGGCCCTCGGCGCGTCGCGCGGTCAGGTCGGGCGGATCGTGGTGCTCGAGGCGCTGGCCGTCGGACTCGTCGGATCGGTGCTCGGGGTGCTCGCCGGCTGGGGCCTGGCCGCCGGGCTGCTGGCGCTCATGGGCGGCAGCGGGGGACTGGCCCTGTCCGGGCCGGTCCTGATGACCGGCATCGGCGTGGGTCTGGTCGTCACTCTCCTCGCCTCGCTCCCGCCGGCCCGCCGCGCCGGACGCATCGCGCCCGTGGTCGCCATGAGCGGCACCGGAACGAACGAGCGCAGGGCCGCGCCGCGGCACACCAGCACCGACGAACCACCCGTCTTCACCAAGCCGC
>DUOB01000055.1 GCA_012839035.1 Propionibacterium sp. | reverse complement strand
GCAAGGGAGCCGCGGGGGAGAAGGCGGAGTCCCCGGAACCCGTTCCGGCAGATGCGCCGCAGCCCGACGTGTCCCCCACCGAGGAGAACGCCCAACCCGCGCAGGAGTGATCCGGGTCGGGGAATGGCTCCGGTCGACAGCGAACACGCGGAAGGCCCCCAACCCGGATCACGGGATGGGGGCCTTCCTGAAAAAGCGGAAGGGCCCCACCCGGATCACGGATGGGGCCCCGCCCACGAAGAAGGAGTCAGAGTGACTCGACCTCCGTCTGGGTCTGATTAAGCTCAGGCCTGCTTGTTGGCAGCGGAGCGAGCGCGCGCGGTGGCCTTCTCAGCCTGGTCGGCGGCCTTCTGGGTCTCCTCAGCAGCCTTCTGGCTCATCTTGACGGTCTGCTCGGCAGCGGCGTTCACGTTCTTCTCGAACTGCTGGGTCGCACGCTCGGCAACCTGGGTGGCGGAGTTCTCGAGCTCGGCAGCCGACTTGGCCAGGGCGTCCTGGGTCTCGTTGGCGACCTTCTCGGCGCGCTGACGGGCCTCTTCGAAGCGGGCCAGAGCCTGCTCGCCGGCGGCCTCGGCCTGACGCTGCAGAACGTTCAGGTACTCAACGTTCGCGTCGGCAACCTTCTTGGCCAGGTCGCGGTTGAACTCGATGGCCTTCGCCCAGAAGTCGAACACCTGGTCGATGCCCTGCTGGACACGCTCACCAGCGGACGCGCTGTCCACGGCGAGGGTCTGGCCGTCGAAGGCCTTCTTGGTCTCGTCGAAGACGGACTTCATGGCCTCGGCCCACTTGGCCTGAGCTTCCTTGGCGTTCGAGTAGTACTGCTCGGTGATGTTCATTTTGAATCCTTCCGGTGGCTTTGTGTCCTTGGCGGAACGATTGAAATACTACGCAGGGCCCGCTTGGGAAGTCAATCAGGGCGTTCCGTTCAGGGGCACGGCCCGCTGTTTGTCTTGTGTGGCAAGGGAAACGCGAGATCGGATAGTGTCTCATCGAGTGCGCAGGGGTGTTCGATCCATCGATCAAAATCCCCATGTGGCGCCAGTCAATGCAGTGTTTGTGTCTCCTTTCGGCCTAGAGTCGAAGGACGCCCATGGAGAGAGGAGTCCACATGAGCTCCGCCCAGCGGCCCAAGGGTCCAGCGGTCGAAGCGACAGAGGAGCGGGAAAAGAAGGCCCGGCCCGAGTCGTTGTTGAACAGTCCTTCCATGGGGTCGTTCATCCGCGCCCAGCGGCAGCTCTCCGCAATGTCGTTGCGGCAGCTCGCGGCGTTGAGCAACGTGTCCAACGCCTATCTGAGCCAGATCGAGCGGGGGCTGCATCAGCCCTCGCTGAAGGTCGTCCGTTCGATCGCGGAGGCTCTCAACATCTCGACGGAATATCTGCTGAGCCAGTCCGGCGTCCTGGAGAAGCCCGAGCCGTCGGAGCAGACCAGTGCGGAAACGGCGATCCTGAACGATCCCGTTCTCACGGATGAGGAGAAGGACGTCGTGCTCGGGGTCTATCGGAGCCTGCGCCAGCGTCACAGCGCACGATGAGGCGCCGTCTGCCCGTGGCGCCGGCTCGGTTTGACCGGGGCTGGATGTGCGCGTACATTGGGTCCTCGGTGTTCTGCGGTCATGCCGTCGCGTGATCCGGACCCATCCCACAGACCGAGCCGGTTCGATTGCTGTCCTGCGACACGAGTGGCTCACCGACGAACACAGAGAGTAGGTCAGGCGTGTACGCGATCGTGCGTAGTGGCGGCCGCCAGCACAAGGTTGCCGTGGGCGACGTCGTCGAGATCGACAAGGTCACCGATGAGGTCGGCTCCAATGTGAAACTGCAGCCGGTGCTGTTGGTCGACGGCGAGACCGTCACCTCGGACTCCGACTCGCTGGGCAAGGCCACGGTCACCGCCGAGGTGCTGGCGGAGATCAAGGGTCCGAAGATCCGGATCCAGAAATACAAGAACAAGACCGGGTACAAGAAGCGTCAGGGCCATCGCCAGCGCTACACCCAGGTCAAGGTCACCGGCATCGAGGCCTGAGGAGGGACTGAGCCATGGCAACAAAGAAGGGCGCCTCGTCGACCAAGAACGGTCGCGATTCGAATGCGCAGCGCCTCGGCGTGAAGCGTTTCGGGGGCCAGCTGGTCAACGCCGGCGAGATCCTCGTCCGGCAGCGCGGCACCTATTTCCACCCGGGCGACGGTGTCGGCCGCGGTGGCGATGACACCCTGTTCGCGCTCCGTGAGGGCCACGTTGACTTCGGCACCCGCCGCGGTCGCCGCGTGGTCAACGTCAAGGCGGTGGAGACCGCGGTCGCCGAGTGAGGCGTACGCAGGCGAACTGCCGAGCAAGTCAACCGCCGAGGGCGGCTCCCGCAGGGGGGTCGCCCTTTGGCTTTCCCATAGGATGATGCACCATGGCCATTCCCTCCTTTGTCGATCAGGTCACCCTGGAGGTCTCCGGCGGCAACGGAGGTCACGGGTGCGTCTCTGTGCATCGCGAGAAGTTCAAGCCGCTCGGCGGCCCCAACGGCGGCAACGGTGGTGACGGCGGCTCGGTGATCCTGCGGGTCGATCAAGGGCTGACCACGCTGGTCGAATACCACCGCCAGTCCATGCGCAGGGCCAGCAACGGCCAGCCTGGGCGCGGTGACAACCAGAACGGGGCGAAGGGTGAGGACATCGTCCTGATGGTCCCGGACGGGACCGTGGTGACGGATGCGGAGACCCATGAGTTGATTGTCGATCTCACCGGCAACAGCTCCGAGTTCGTGATTGCGTCAGGCGGCAGGGGAGGGCTCGGCAATGCCGCCCTCGCGACCGCCGCCCGCAAGGCGCCCGGCTTCGCCCTGCTGGGTGAGGAGGGTGAGCGCCGCCGGATCAGCCTCGAACTGAAAGTGGTCGCCGACGTCGGGCTGGTCGGATTCCCCAGCGCCGGGAAATCCTCGCTCGTTGCGGCCATCTCCCGTGCGCGGCCGAAGATCGCCGACTATCCCTTCACGACGCTCGTGCCGAATCTCGGCGTCGTCGTCGCCGGGGACACCACCTTCACCGTGGCCGACGTGCCCGGCCTGATCGAGGGGGCCTCGGAGGGCCGCGGTCTCGGACTCGACTTCCTGCGGCACATCGAACGCTGCGCAGCCCTGGTGCATGTCCTCGACACGGCGACTTTCGAACCCGGCCGCGATCCCGTGTCCGATCTCGACGTCATCGAGGCCGAGTTGGCTGCGCACGGCGGACTCGAGGACCGGCCCCGGCTGATCGCGCTGAACAAGGCGGATGTTCCCGACGGCGGCGAGCTGGCCGAGATGGTGCGTCCGGATCTCGAAGCCCGTGGCTGGCCCGTGTTCACGATCTCGACGAAGACGGGCCAGGGGCTCAAGCAGTTGACGTACGCGATGGCCGACCTGGTCCGTGAACGGCGTGCTGCCCTGCCGCCGCCGGAGCCGCCGCGCATCGTCATCCGGCCCAAGCCGGTCGGCGGGGGCGAGGAATTCACGATCAAACGAATCGGTGACGGTGAGGGCGGCCACATGTGGCGGGTCCGTGGGGTGAAACCCGAGCGGTGGGTTCGCCAGACCGACTTCGCCAACCCCGAGGCCGTCGGCTATCTCGCCGACCGGTTGAACCGACTCGGTATCGAGGACCAGCTGCTCGAGCTCGGGGCGCAGGCCGGTGACGCCGTCGCGATCGGCGGGGACGACGCGGTCGTCTTCGACTTCGCGCCCCAGGTCGACACGGGAGCCGAGATCCTCTCCCGCCGGGGTGAGGACGTCCGGCTCACCGAGGAGCGCCCGGCCGCGACCCGCCGTCGGCAGCGGGATGCGGAATACCACGCCGCGCGTGCCGAGGAGGACCACGTGGAAACCCAGGGCATGCGCCGGAACTATGCCGCGCCGAAGCGCAAGCAGGCGCCATCCAGCAAGGACCCGGGTGACACGGACGGAGACGATCGATGACCAACGGGAGAGCTGCTCACGCCTTCGGTGCCGCGAAGCGCATCGTGGTCAAGATCGGTTCCTCGTCACTGACGGCCGAGGCTGACGGCAGGCTCGATCCCGATCGGATCCAAGCACTCGTCGACACGCTGGCCGGCGCGCGCAGTGCCGGGCGTGAGGTGGTGCTGGTCTCCTCCGGCGCGATCGCCGCCGGGCTGGAGCCCCTCGGCCTCAGTCGACGGCCGAACGACCTGCCCACGCAGCAGGCCGCCGCTTCGGTCGGGCAGGGATTGCTGGTGGCCCACTACACGCGCCGGTTCCACGAATACGGGTGGCCGGTCGGCCAAGTGCTGCTCACCGTTGATGACGTCACCCGGCAACAGCACTATCGCAACGCCCACGAGACTTTTCAGAAGCTGCTGCAGCTCGGGGTGATCCCCATCGTCAACGAGAACGACACCGTGGCCACCCACGAGATCCGGTTCGGCGACAACGACCGTCTGGCCGCCTTGGTGGCCCAGCTCGTGCACGCGGATGCGCTGTTCCTGTTCAGCGATGTCGATGCGCTGTATACCGACCACCCATCCAAGCCGAACGCCCGACGCATCGATGTGGTGGGCTCGGAATTCGACTTCAACGGAGTTGATACCAGCCGCACGGGTTCCCGGGTGGGAACCGGCGGCATGACCACCAAGATCCAGGCGGCCGGGATCGCCACCTCTGCCGGGATCCCGGTCCTGGTCACTGCGGCACACAATGCCGAGGCGGCCCTGGCCGGTGAAGACGTCGGCACCCGCTTCACCCCGACCGGCAAGCGTCGCCCCACCCGCCAGTTGTGGCTGCAGCACATCTCGTTCGCGGCTGGACAGATCCATCTCGACGAGGGGGCCGCACGGGCACTGACCGAACGCAACGCATCCCTGTTGCCGGTCGGCATCACCGATGTGACGGGTGACTTCGAGGCCGGTGAGCCGGTCAACCTGGTCGGTCCGGACGGTTCGGTGATCGCCCGTGGCCTGGTCAACTTCACGTCCCACGATCTGCGTCTGGTCAAAGGAAGGTCGATTGCGGAGATCGGACAGCGGTTCGGCGCCGACTGGGAGCGCGTGGCCGTCCACCGCGACGTGCTCGCGCTGCTGGGGAACGGGTCCTCCTCCGCACCCCGGGACCAGGCACGGGCACCGGCTTAGTGGGGCCCGGCCCGCAAGCCGGGCCTCTGGCCGTTCACGCGTGGTCCCAGCTCAACTGAAGGTCTGCAACAACGATCGGACGGCTCGCAGGCCCACGGACAGGCGGGCGATGTCCGGGTCACCGTCACACACCGACACCAGCACGTGGCGCGTCTCGTCCAGCCCGTGCACACCGGCCTGCCAGGCCTGCACAACCTCATCGGCGTCGCTCGACGCAGGAGCGGCAGCCAGCGCCTGAGCGGTCAGGTCCGCCCGGGCCTGCAGCAGGTCGTCGCGGAGTGCGGCGCGAGCAAGCGCATCCCACGGATCCTGCCGGGGCAGCTCGGACACTTGGCTCTGCAGATCATCCAGCCCGAGGTCCTCCGACAGCGTCGTGGTGACGCGGGTGACCAGTCCGACCGGACGTTTCTGCGCATGGGCGGTCTGCACGATCGGCAGGGCCTGGGGGAGGAACGGGGCTTCCGCCGCGACCCGGGCGAGATCCTCGGGAGTGCCGAGGTCCGTGTACGCGGTCATGCGCTCCGCCAGCTCAGCCCGCGCCTGGGAACCCAGCCATTCGCCGAGGTTGCCCTTGACCTCGGCGACATCGCCGACGAACTCGTCGATCGTTGCCTGGATGTCCAACGGTGTCCGACGGTGCCTCAGCAGCCAGCGGGTGGCGCGTTCCACCAGATCCCGCAGATCGCGGCGCACCCTCGTCTGGACCGCCGCGCCGATCACGTTGTCCAACTCCGCGCACTGATCCTCGTGGGCCCTGATCCCGAAGATCGAACGGGCCGCGAGCTGGGCCCGGACGATGTCCTCGATCTCGGCACCCGTCTCCTTGGCCAGGCGCAGGCCCATGGTCGGACCGCTCGAATTCACGAACCGGTTCACCGCGACCGTGGTGATGATCTCCCTGTGCAGGCGGTGTTTGGGCATGATCTCGGCGAAGCGTGCGCGCAGGGGCTCCGGGAAGTATTGGGTCAGCCGGTCGGCCAGATAGGGGTCGTCCGGCAGATCCGACCTGAGGAGTTCCTCCTCGAGCCAGAGCTTCACATAGGACAGCAACGTCGCAAGTTCCGGAGCGAACAGGCCCTGGCCGTGCTCCATCCGCTCGATCATTTCCTCGGTGGACGGCAGCTCCTCCAGCTCCCGGTCGAGCAGACCGGTGGCAGACAGCGCCTGCATGCTGCGTTCGTGGGAGCCTGCCATCGCGCCTGCCTGATCCAGGGCGCTGGCCATCGCCAGGTTCTGGTCGTAGTTGTGCGCGAGCACGTGTTCGGCGACCAGATCGGTCATGGATTCGAGCAGCTCGTTGCGCTCCTCGGTGCTCATCCGGCCCGAGCGGACCTCGTCGGCTAGGAGGATCTTGATGTTGACCTCGTGGTCGGAGGTGTCCACACCGGCGGAGTTGTCGATGAAGTCGGTGTTGATGCGACCGCCGGCGCGGGCGTACTCAATGCGCCCACGCTGCGTGAAGCCCAGGTTCCCGCCCTCACCGACCGCCTTGCAACGCAGATCGGCGCCGGTGACCCGCACGGCGTCGTTCGACTTGTCGCCGACCTCGGCATCGGTCTCGGTGGTGGCGCGGACGTAGGTGCCGATGCCGCCGTTCCACAGCAGGTCGACGGGGGCCCGGAGAATGGCACTGATCACCTCGGTCGGGGCGAGCTCCACGACATCCTCGGCGAGCCCGAGCGCTTCGCGGACCTCGGGAGTGATCCCGATGGATTTCGCTGTGCGCGGATACACGCCGCCGCCCGCGGACAGGAGCGACGTGTCGAAGCCACCCCAGCCCTCGCCGGCATCGAACATGCGCTTGCGCTCGGTCCACGTCGTGGCCGCATCCGGGTTCGGGTCGAGGAAGATGTGCTGGTGGTTGAACGCGGCCACGAGCCGGAGGTGACGGCTGAGCAGCATGCCGTTGCCGAACACGTCCCCGGCCATGTCGCCGATCCCGACGCACGTGAAGTCCTCGTTCTGGGTGTCGATCCCCATCTCGCGGAAGTGGCGGCGGACCGAGATCCAGGCGCCTTTCGCAGTGATGCCCATCCCCTTGTGGTCATAGCCGGCGGAACCGCCCGAGGCGAACGCGTCACCGAGCCAGAACTTGCGACGGACCGCGATCTGGTTGGCGGTGTCCGAGAACGTCGCGGTGCCCTTGTCGGCGGCCACCACGAGATAGGGGTCGTCATCGTCATAGCGCAGCACGCGCTCCGGGGGAACGATCTCGCCCTCGATGAGGTTGTCGGTCACGTCGAGCATGGCGTTGATGAACACGCGGTAGCAGGTGCGGCCGGCGTCCAGCCAGGCGCGGCGGTCGTGGGTGGGGTCGGGCAGCTTCTTGGGGACGAACCCACCCTTCGCTCCCGACGGCACGATCACGGTGTTCTTGACCATCTGGGCCTTGACGAGGCCGAGCACCTCGGTGCGGAAGTCGTCGCGGCGGTCGGACCAGCGCAATCCGCCCCGGGCGACCTCGCCGAAGCGCAGATGGACGCCTTCGAGAATGGGGGAGCAGACAAAAATTTCGTACGCCGGCCGCGGTTCCGGAACCCACGTCAGCTGCTGCGGCAGGATCTTGCAGGCGAGCGCGATGTGTTCGCGGAAGGCATTGGTCCGAACGGTGGCGTTGATCACCGAAAGGAACGCACGGATGATCCGGTCGTTCTCGAGGCTCGCGACGTCGTCGAGTGAGCTGATGATCGCGTCGTTGTGTTCCTGGATGGTGTCGTCGCGGTCGGCCGGGGCCGCGCCGTCGAAGGCGTCCGGGTCGAACTTGGCCCGGAAGAGCCGCATGAGCCGGCCGGTGACCTCGACCTCTTCCAGGAGTGCTGTGGCGATCGAATCCTGGGACCAGGAGACACCGGCCTGTTTCAGGTAGTGGGCGATGAGCCGCAGCCAGGACACTTCCTGCCAGGTGAGCCCGGCAGCCGTGACGAGACCGTTGAGCCGGTCAGCCTCGGTCCGACCGGTGAAGGAGGCGTGGAACGCGTTGTTGAAGCGCTCCCTGGCCGCGGGGGTCCAGTCGGGGAGACGGTCCCGCCCGCCCTTGATGTGGAGGCCGAAGTCATAGATGGCGGCATGGCCGATCTCCGGCAGGTCAAATTCATAGGGCCGCTCGTCGAGCACCTCCACGCCCAGCAGCGTCAGGTGGGGGAGCACCTGGGAGAGCGAGATCGTGGAGTTGCGCCGGAACACCTTCAGCCGCAGGTCGGCCTGATCGTTCTCGGCGTCCGGGACGAACAGCACCATCCGCATGTCGCTGTCGTGCTTGAGCGACTGCAACTGTGCGAGATCGAGGACGGCCTGGCGCGCAGTGAAGTCCTCCTTGTATCCCTCGGACAACCACTGGGTGAGCGGCAGCAGCTGTGCATGTTCCGGGTTGTCGAGCCGTTCCTCGGAGAGCCTGTCCTCCCAGCTGCGGGCAGCGTCCACCAGCTCGGCCTCCAGGGCGGCCTCGTCGACCTCCGTCGGGGCGCCCGGGGCGAGGTGGACGACGAAATGCAGGCGCGCCAGCAGCGACTCGGTGGAGTGGGCGGAGAAGTCCAGGGACTCGCCGCCCAGCCGCTCGAGCAGGATCCTCTCCATAGCTGTGCGCACCTTGGTGACATAACGGTCCCGGGGGAGGAACACCATGCAGGAGACGTAGCGGCCGTAGAAATCACGGCGCAGGAACAACCGCACCTGGCGGCGCTCGCGCAGCCGTGAGATCGCTTCGATCAGAGGAGCCAACTGCTCGCTGCGGGTCTGGAAGAGCTCGTCGCGCGGATAACTCTCCAGGGTTGCCTCGATCGCCTGGGCGCCGTGGGACTCGGGCGAATAGCCGGAGTGTTCCAGGATCTCGCGCGCCTTGCGGGCCAGACCGGGAATCGAATGCACGGACTCGGTATAGGCACTCGACGCGAACAGGCCGAGGAACCTGCGTTCGCCGATGACCTCGCCCTCCTCGTCGAAGAGCCGGACGCCGATGTAGTCCATGTCCACCGGTCGGTGGATCCGGGACGGCGTGCTGTCCTTGGTGACCATGATCAGGGACGGCTTCTTGTCCGTCGGAGGCAAGGCCTGGAAGGCGTCGGGGGCCTCGACGTCACCGCGCAGGAGTCCCAGTCCCGTGCCGGGAACCGGTTCGAAGCGGGTGCCGCCCTCGGGCAGGTGATATTCGCGATAGCCGAGGAAGGTGAAGTGGCCCTCGCTCAGCCACTGCAGGAATTCCATCGTGCCCCGCACCCGGCTGAAGGAATACGGGACCGGGCGTTCCTGCAGCAGCGCGATCGTTTCCGCCAGCCGTTCGCTCATCGGGTCCCAGTCCCCGACGCAGGTGGTGACGAGGTCCAGGACCTCCCGCAGCCCGCGTTCCAGCTCGGCGTACGCTTCCTCGCCCGCACCCAGGGGTGGGGTCGCATCCACGTGGATCCAGGACTCGCCCTGGACACCCGGCTGACCGGCCGCACTCTCGGGGGCGACATCCGTCAGTTGGCCGTCGGCGGAACGCCGGACCTGGAACTGGGGATGGATCACTTCCTGCAATTGCCAGCCCTGACGCAGGATCTCCATCGTGACGGTGTCGACGATGAACGGCAGATCGTCGTGCACGATCTGGACGACCGCGGTCGGGTTGTTCCAGCCATCGCTGGCGACGGTGGGCCACCACACCTTCAGGTTGGTCGCTCCGGCTGCACGGGTGCGCGCCAATTCCAGGTGCGCACTCACTCCGCCCAGCAGTTCCTCGATGTCCCATTCGAGCACTTCGCGGGCGTCGACATGACGGAAGTAGTGGGTGAGGAAGTGTTGGGCCTGCTCGGCGTTGGCGCCCCAGCGTGCCGCGATCTCGCCGGCCCGGTCGGACACCTTGGCCAGCAACGCGGTCTTGGCGTGTTCTTCTGCAGTCTCGGTCGAGGACACAAGCTCCCCCTGGGTCTGTTGATCCGCCACCCACCACGCGTGACGCGGGTGCCAGCCTAGCCAGGGAACACCCGGGGGCATGGGCCCTGTCCGAGGGGTCGACGCCGGCGGTATTTCACTCAGGCGCGGGCACGTGCGGAATCTGTCGTTGCGCGTGCTGGCCAAGAGACGCCGAATCGTGACTGAGCACCCTCCACCACTCGGTTACCGCACGGTATCGTGCCGCCATCCATATCAACACATCGAGGTGACTGTGAACACACTTCATCGCAAGGTCTTGGCGGGGGCAGCGGCTTTGGCGCTGTCGCTCAGCCTGGGGGCCTGTGCAGAAAGCCAGCGTGACTCCGACGGCGCCGGCGGCCAGGGCGGCACCGACCAGGACACGTTCATCTTCGCTGGGGCTTCCGACCCCACCATGCTCGATCCGACGATGGCGAGCGACGGTGAGACGTTCCGGATCTCCCGCCAGATCTTCGAGGGTCTGGTGTCGGTGAAGGCAGGCACGACCGAGCCCGAGGGGTTGCTCGCGACCGATTGGGAGAGCTCCGAGGACGGTCAGGAGCACTCGTTCACGCTGAAGTCGGGTGTGAAATTCCATGACGGCACCGATTTCAACGCCGAGGCGGTCTGCGCCAACTTCGAGCGGTGGGCCAATTGGACCGGTCTGAACCAGAACGAGAACATCACCTACTACTACGGCAAGCTGTTCCAGGGTTATCGCAACCCCGAGAACGGCGGCGCGCCCGGCATCTATGAGAGCTGTGAGGCGGCCTCGCCCACAGAGGTCACGATCAAGCTGAACAAGCCGTTCGCGGCGTTCGTCGATGCGATGACCCTGCCGGCGTTCGCCATGCAGTCGCCGGAGGCGATGGAGAAGTACAACGCGGACGACACCCAGGGCACCGAGGATGATCCGCGGTTCTCCGAGTACGCGACCGCGCACCCGACCGGCACCGGCCCCTTCAAGTTCGAGAAGTGGGACCGCGGCCAGCAGGTGGTGCTGGTGCGCAACGACGACTACCACGGCGAGAAGGCGAAGGTCAGCCGGGCGATCGTCCGGATCATCTCCGACCCCAAGGCCCGCACCCAGGAGCTCCAGGCCGGCAACATCGACGGCTATGACCTGGTGGCTCCGGCCGATGTGCAGGTGCTGAAGGACCGTGGCTTCCAGGTGCTGAACCGCCCGGCTTTCAACATTCTCTATCTCGGCATCAACCAGAACGTGAACCCGGCCCTGCAGGACATCCGGGTCCGTCAGGCCCTGAACTATGCCGTGGACAAGGAAGCCGTCATCAAGCAGTCGCTGCCCGAGGGCACCAAGGCTGCGACCCAGTTCATGCCCGACATGGTCAACGGTTATGCCGATGACGTCGAGGCCTATGAATATGACCCGGAGAAGGCCAAGGCCCTGCTCCAGGAGGCCGGTCAGGAGAACCTCACCCTGAAGTTCGCCTATCCCACCGGTGTGTCCCGGCCCTATATGCCAACCCCGGAGGACACCTTCGTGGCGCTGAAGTCGCAGTTCGAGGCCGTCGGGATCACCATCGAACCGGTGACCGCCAAGTGGAGCCCCGACTACATCGACATGGTCCAGGGCACCGAGGGCATCGAGAAGCGCGATGTGCACATGCTGGGCTGGACCGGTGACTACAACGATCCGGACAACTTCGTCGGCGTGTTCTTCGGCAAGAAGGGCACCGAATGGGGCTTCGACAATCCGGAGATGTTCGCCGATCTGCAGCGGGCTCGTGGACTGACCACCAAGGACGAGCAGGAAGCGGCCTATCAGGACATCAACCGCAGGATCGCCGAGTTCGCTCCCGGCGTGCCGATCGCTCACCCGGCTCCGTCGCTCGCCTTCGCCGAGGGCGTGGAGGGCTATGATCCGAGCCCTGTCCAGGACGAGGTCTGGAACACGGTTACCGTGAACCGGTGATGTTCCTGTCACACCGGTGACGTTTGCGGGCCGGCCCGGGCGGTGGCTGATCGTCATCGCCCGGGCCGCTCCGTGCGTCGCCACCCGAACTCTTCGAGGAAAACATGTTCCGGTTCGTCGTGCGCAGGTTCCTGCTGCTCGTGCCCGTGCTGGTCGGGTTGAGCCTGCTGCTGTTCATCTGGTTGCGGGCGCTGCCCGGTGACCCTGCCCGGGCACTGCTGGGGGACAAGGCCACCCCTGAGGCGGTGGAGCGGCTCAACCAGCAGTACGGGTTCAACGAGCCGGTGATCACGCAGTACTTCAAATATGTCGGTCAGCTTCTCCAGGGCAATTTCGGCGCGTCACCACGCACGGGCCAGCCGGTGCTCGAGACGTTCCTGTTGCGTTTCCCGGCCACCATCGAGCTGGCGCTCGCGGCGCTGCTGTTCGCGATCGTGGTGGGGATCCCGCTGGGCTATTTCGCCGCGAAGCGGGCCGGTGGCTTCCTCGACCTGACCGCGGTCGGCAGCTCGCTCCTGGGTGTGGTGATCCCCGTGTTCGTGTTGGCGTACCTCCTCAAAGTGGTCTTCGCGATCGGGCTGCCCGGACTGGAATTCCTCGCGGTGCTGCCGTCCTCGGGCCGGCAGGATGTGCGCCTGGACGCGACACACATAACCAATCTCTATGTCCTGGACGGGCTGCTCACACGCGAGTGGGATGCCGCCTGGGACGCGTTCAAACACCTGGTCCTCCCCGCTCTGGCCCTCGGCTCGATCCCGCTCGCAGCGATCACCCGCATGACCAGGGCGTCGGTCCTCGAGGTGCTGGAGGAGGACTATGTCCGCACCGCCACGGCCAAGGGACTCGCGCAGGCGCTGATCACCCGGCGCCACGTGCTCAAGAACGCGATGCTCCCGGTGATCACGATGATCGGTCTGCTGACCGGCCAACTGTTGTCCGGGGCGGTGCTGACCGAATCCGTGTTCGCCTTCAACGGGATCGGTTCCTATTTGTTCGAGGCCATCTCCACCCTGGACTACGCCGTCCTGCAGGGCTTCATCATTTTCATCGCGGTCATCTATGCCGTCGTGAACCTGATCGTTGACCTGCTCTATGGCGTCTTCGACCCGAGGATGCGTGTGCAGTGACCACTCAGCCACCCATCGACGCCACCCAGGCAGAGGCAAGCGCGCCCCGGCCCCAGGCCCTGATCGACGCCATGGGGGACCAGGGCGAGACCAACGAGACCGGCACCAGCCTGTGGGTCGGGGCCTTTCACCGGCTGCGGCGCAATCCTGCAGCGATCGTCGGGGCGGTCATCGTCCTGTCGTTCATCCTCGTGGCGCTGCTGGCGCCCGTGCTGGCCCCCTATGGGCCGGATTCGACAGCACGCTGGGCCAACCAGATCACGCCTTCCCGGCTGCCGGAGTTCAGCGCCGAACATCCGCTCGGACTCGATCCGTTCGGCTCCGATCTGTTGACCCAACTGATCTATGGCGCCCGCCAGTCCCTGATCATCGGCGTGGTCTCGACCCTGCTGGGTCTCCTCGGCGGTGCTGTGCTCGGCCTGCTCGCCGGTGCCTTCGGCGGCTGGGTGGACACGATCGTGATGCGCATCGTGGACATTCTGTTGTCGATTCCCGCGCTCCTGCTCGCGGTCAGTGTGGCCGCGATCATGGGTCGACGCCCCGAGGCGCTGATGGTCGCGATCGCGGCAGCCCAGGTGCCCATCTTCGCCCGTCTGCTGCGCGGGTCCATGCTCAAACAGCGCAAACAGGACTATGTGCTGGCCGCGACGTCGCTCGGTCTGCGGCCGCGCACGATCGTGATGGGCCACGTCCTGCCCAACTCCCTCGGCCCGGTGATCGTGCAGGCCACGCTGATCCTGGCGACCGCCATCATCGAAGTCGCCGCGCTGTCCTATCTGGGCATGGGCGCCCCCGATCCGACCGTTGCCGAATGGGGCCGCATGCTCGTCAAGGCGCAGGAACGCCTGGAGTCCTATCCCCACCTCACGCTGTTGCCGGGTCTGTGCATCGCCGTGACCGCGCTCGGTTTCACGCTGTTGGGCGAAGCGCTCCGCGAGGCCCTCGACCCGAAGACGAGGAAGTGACATGACTGCCGTGACACCGCATCCGACGCCACCCACCGCGCGGGACGACCGGGAGGTCCTGCTGTCCGTGCGTGACCTCGAAGTCGTGTTCGGCCGCAAGCGGGAGGAAGGGTTCCGTGCCGTCGACCACGTGAGCTTCGACGTCCGGCCCGGGGAGATCATCGGGATCGTCGGTGAATCCGGCTCGGGCAAGTCCGTCACCTCGATGGCAGTCCTCGGTCTGCTCCCGGCCCGCGGCGTACGCGTCAGAGGCGAGGTGCGCTATGGCGACAAGAATCTTCTGACGCTGTCGAAGCGGGAGATGGCCGGTTATCGCGGGTCCGAGATCGCCATGGTCTTCCAGGACCCGATGTCCTCACTGAACCCGGTCGTCACCGTGGGCACACAGGTCACGGAGGTGCTCCACGCGCACCGGTCCCTGTCGCGATCTGCCGCCAAGGAAGAAGCGATCGACCTGTTGCGCCGGTGCGGCATCCCCGACCCGGCCCGACGGTTCGATGAATATCCGCACCAGCTCTCCGGTGGCATGCGGCAGCGCGCGTTGATCGCCACCGCCCTGGCGTGCCGGCCGAAGCTGCTGATCTGCGATGAACCGACGACCGCGCTCGACGTCACGATCCAGGCCCAGGTGCTCGAGCTCCTCGCGGAACTGGTGACGGATCTCGGCACCGCGATGATCATGATCACCCACGATCTCGGCGTGGTGGCGGGACTCTGCGACCGGGTGAACGTGATGTACGCCGGCCGCATCGTGGAGCAGGCCGGGCGCCGCGAGCTGTTCCACCACCCCCGGCACCGCTACACCGAAGGGCTGCTCAACTCGATCCCGCGGCTCGATGCCGACCGGGGCGCCACCTTGACCCCCATTCCGGGCACCCCCAGGGACACGGTGAGCTGGGCGAAGGCGTGCGCATTCGCGCCCCGCTGTGTCCATGCGACCGCCGAGTGCGTACGCGGCGACCTGGCTCTCGAGGAACTCACGCCGGACCACTGGGTCCGCTGCGTACACCCCGTGGAGGAGACCCGGGCATGACCGAACAGGCAACACCGCAGGACTCCCTGCTCCGGGTCCGGGACCTCAAAGTGCACTATCCGATCCGCAGAGGGCTGGTCTTCGACCGCACGGTGGGCCATGTCAAGGCCGTCGACGGGGTTGACCTCGTGGTGCCCCGTGGGGCCACTTATGGCCTGGTGGGGGAGTCCGGCTGCGGGAAGTCCACGCTCGGACGGGCACTGCTGCGGTTGGAGGAAACCGCCGGTGGCACGATCGACTTCGACGGCACGGACATCACGGCGCTCAAGGGCGAGAAACTGCGGACGCTGCGGCGGCGCATGCAGATGGTGTTCCAGGACCCGATGGCGAGTCTCGATCCCCGGCAGTCGATCCAATCGCTGCTCATCGAACCGCTCACCGTCCACGGTCTCTCGGAGCTCGATCGGGAGGAGTTCGGCAAGAACTCCGCGAAGGCCTATCTCGCCAAGGCCGTGAGCATGCTGGAGATGGTCGGGCTGCCCCGGGCGGCCCTGGAGAAATATCCGCACGAGTTCTCCGGCGGGCAGCGGCAGCGCATCGGAATCGCGCGGGCGGTGATCCTCAATCCCGATCTCGTCATCGCCGACGAGCCGGTGTCCGCGCTCGATGTGTCGGTCCAGGCCCAGGTGCTCAACCTGCTCGAGCGGCTCCAGGACACGTTCGGGCTCACCTATGTCGTGGTCGCCCACGACCTCGCGGTCGTGCGGCACATCTCGGACACGATCGGGGTCATGTACCTCGGGACCATCGTGGAGGAGGCATCCTCCGACAGCCTCTATGCCGAGCCACTGCATCCCTACACGATCGCTCTGCTCTCCGCGATCCCGGTGCCTGATCCGGACCTGGAGGACAGTCGGCAGCGGATCCTGCTGGCGGGCGACCTGCCGAGTCCTGCCAATCCACCGACCGGATGCCGTTTCCACACCCGATGCCCGTGGAAACCCGATGGCCGATGCGAAACCGAGGTGCCGGAGCTGCGGGAGATCAAACCGGGCCACAAGGTGGCCTGTCACTTTGCGGAATCGATCTTCGCCGGGCGGGTCAAGCCCGACGAGGAGGCGGTGGTCGAACCGCGGGTCGAGGACGGCGCGGAGCACCCGTTCACCGATGCGGAGCCCTCCCACAGGGAGGATGATCGGTCCGAGTGATCGCGGACCGGGCCGGCTGCACCGCCCGGGTATCCTCGCCCCATGCTTTTCGCCGATCAGGGCCCGCTGGCCCGCACTGCTGCCCGTTCGCTCGCGACCGCCTCGCGGGAGGCCAAGGATGCCGCGCTGCATGCGATGGCCGATGCCCTGGCGGGTGCCCGGGAGCCGGTGCTGGCCGCCAACGCCGAGGACGTCCGCCGCGCTGAGGAAGCCGGGACATCCGCTGCGCTCGTCGACCGGCTGCGGCTGACCGATGCGCGCATCGAGGGCATGGTGGACGGTTTGCGGCAACTGGCCGCCCTCCCCGACCCGGTGGGTGACGTCGTGCGGGGGTGGACGAATGCGAATGGGGTGGAGGTACGCCAGGTCCGCGTGCCCCTCGGGGTCGTGGCCATCATCTATGAGGCGCGTCCCAACGTGACCGCGGATGCGGCGGGCATCAGCCTCAAGGCCGGCAACGCGGTGCTGCTGCGGGGGTCCTCGTCCGCGGCCTCCTCCAACGCCGCCATCGTCAAGGCCCTGCGTGCCGGGCTGGAACAGGCCGGGTTGCCGGCCGACGCCGTGCAGCTGGTCGAGGGTGGCCGTGAGGTCACCGCCGAGCTGATGGCCGCCCGCGGGGTGGTGGATGTGTTGATTCCCCGCGGTGGTGCCGGGCTGATCAACGCCGTCGTCGAGGGCGCGAAGGTGCCGGTCATCGAGACCGGGACCGGCAACTGCCACCTGTTCGTCGACGCGTCCGCGGACCTGGAGATGGCGCTGGAGATCCTGATCAACGCCAAGGTCCAGCGGCCGTCGGTCTGCAATGCCGCCGAGACGCTGCTGGTGCACCGGGATGTCGCCGAGGTGTTCGTGCCCAAAGCCGTGGCCGCGATGGCCGAACACGGCGTCAGCGTCCATGCCGAGGAGCAGTTCGCAGCGGTCGCCGGCGAGGGCGTCGTCCCGGCCGAGGTGGGGGACTTCGACGAGGAATGGCTCTCGCTCGACCTCTCGGCCAAGATCGTCGAGGACCTCGACGAGGCGCTCGAGCACGTGCACACCTATTCCACCGGCCACTCCGAGACGATCGTGACCGGGAGTCTCGAATCGTCCCGGCGCTGGACCGCCGAGGTCGATGCGGCCGCCGTGCTCGTCAATGCCTCGAGCCGATTCGTGGATGGGGAACAGTTCGGGTTCGGTGCCGAGATCGGCATCTCGACCCAGAAGCTGCATGCCCGTGGCCCGATGGCGCTGCCCGAGATGACAGCAACGAAGTTTGTGGTGATTGGGCAGGGGCAGGTCCGGGGCTGACGTCCGTCTGACCGTTCTGGTGCCCGGCGGGTGGTCGGTCGTGCCCATCCTGCCCATCGGGCGCCGGACGGGGACAAATCTCGTGGAGGATGGGTATTCTTCGGCCCATGCTGATTGCCCTCGAAGTTGTCAACCACCTGCCGGTGCCCGCGCCATTCTTCGGCCTCATTGCGCTGATCATCGCCCTGATCGGGCTCGGCTGGGTGCTTGCTATCGGAGCCTCCCGCCCACACTCCTGATCCTCCCCGACTGGCTCGCTTGTGTCCGACGCACCAGGTCTTCGTCGCCAGCCCAACGCCAACGGTCGCTATCGCCTCGGCGTGATGGGCGGCACCTTCGATCCCATTCACCACGGTCACCTCGTCGCCGCCAGTGAGGTCGGCGCACGTTTCGGCCTGGATGAGGTCGTCTTCGTGCCCACGGGTGTCCCGTGGCAGAAAAAGGGACGGCAGGTGTCCTCCAAGGAGGACCGCTATCTGATGACCGTCATCGCGACGGCGTCCAACCCACGCTTCACCGTCAGCCGGGTGGACATCGAACGACCGGGGGAGACCTACACGGTCGACACGCTCAAGGACCTCCGTCAGGTCCGCGGGGACCACGTCGATCTGTTCTTCATCACCGGTGCCGATGCCCTGGCCCAGATCCTGACCTGGCGGGGAGCCGACGAACTCTTTGACCTGGCCCACTTCGTCGGGGTCTCCCGGCCCGGGGTTGAATTGGCGTCACCGGCGGTGAAACATCTGCCGGAGGACAAGATCACGCTGATGGAGGTCCCCGCGATGGCGATCTCGTCGACCGAGTGCCGCACCAGGGTCGCCGCCGATCTGCCGATTTGGTATCTGGTGCCGGATGGAATCGTGCAATACATCAACAAGCGGGGCCTTTATGTGCCGGATGAGCCGAGCGCCGAGGAACCCGGAAAGGACGCATGAGCGCTACCGAACTCGCCCTCACGATGACCCGGGCGGCCGCTGAGGCCGCCGCCGACAAGCTCGGCACGGATCTGGTCGCCTTCGATGTCACCGAGCACTTGGCGATCACCGATGTGTTTCTGCTCGTCACGGCAGCGACCGATCGGCAGGTGGCCGCGGTCGTGGATGGCGTCGAGGAACGGCTCCGCGAGGAATTCGATGCCCGTCCCGTCCGGCGCGAGGGCGACCGGGAAAACCGGTGGGTCCTGCTCGACTATCTCGACCTCGTCATCCACGTGCAGCACTCCGAGGAACGCTCGTTCTATGCCCTCGAACGCCTGTGGCGGGACTGCCCCCGGATCGAGCTCGCGGTCGAGGAGTCACGGTGACCGCTGCCCGCATCATCATCTGGCGGCACGGTCAGACCGACTGGAATGCCGACCAGCGCTGGCAGGGCCAGGTGGATGTTCCGCTGAACGAACTCGGCCGGGAACAGGCGCGCACGGCCGCGCCCGCGCTGGCCCACTATGGGATCACCCACCTCTATTCCTCGGACCTGTCCAGGGCCGCCGAGACGGCCGACATCCTGGGGGAGATCATCGGGCTGCCCGTGACGCGTGATCCACGCCTGCGGGAGATCAACGTGGGGGACTGGGCGGGGCGTACGAAATATCAGATCGGGGCCGAGTTCACCAAGGTGCTGATCGCCGAGGAGGCCGGCGAGGACGTGGTGCGTGGTGGCGGGGAATCCGTACGCCAGGTCGCCGCGCGCACGTCGGAGGCCCTCGACGAAATCGCCGAAAGCGTGCCGGACGGGTCCGTGGTCGCCGTCGTGATGCACGGCCTCGCCGCCCGTGTCGGTGCGTTCGAACTCATGGGCCTGGCCCCCGATCAGGCCAAGGCCTTCCGTGGGCTGGAGAACTGCGCGTGGCTGGTGCTCGACCGCGGGCTCCGACACGACGGCGTGGAATGTTGGCGCCTGGCGGCGTACAACTCCCAATTCTTCGACGAGGCCTGCCCGCTCCCGACCGCAGAAACGACCGAGGGCATCGTAACGGGATCGTGAAGTCGCCTTTTTGGCTGTCTGCAGCATTTCCGGGTTAGCCTATGGCCGTCTGGCGTGGCGCCTTTCGTGCACCGACACCAATGGGGATGCGGTGGAACCACCGTCTTCGTGCCGGACTCGTAAGGGTTATGGAGGAGATCCGAGTGGAACGCAAGACCGTCCGCGGGGCCCTGGCCGCCATCGCAGCGGCTGCCGTCCTGCTGACCGCCTGCGGCCAGCCACCTGCCGACCATGAACCGGTGGCCGTGCCTGCACCCGTGGCCGTGACGACGGAGCCACAGCCCGAGCCGATCGAATCCGCCGTGGCCGAGCCCACTGAGGAACCTGCCGAAGCGCAGGAACCGCAAGAATCGCCCACACCGACCGAGCCTCCTGCCGAGCAGAAGCCCACCAAGCAACCAGCCCCGCAGGCGGGACCGGCGATCATGAAACAGGGCGACCAGTCGGATCGGGTCAAGGAACTCCAGGCCCGGCTGAAGCAGATCGGTTGGTTCAGTGCCCGGGTGACCGGCTATTACGGGACCACGACCCGGTCGTCCGTGGCGGGATTCCAGGCCAAGCGCGGGCTGCCCTCCAATGGTGCTGTTGATCAGGCGACGTGGAACAAGCTCACGGGGATGACCCGGAAGCCGACTGCTGCGGAGCTCGCCGACGAGCCTCCGGCCACTGCGCCGCCGGCCAACAATTCGGCAGCCGGTGGTGCACGCAAGGCCCAGGGCCTCGATCCGCGCTGCATGACCGGTGCCCGCGTCATCTGTGTCTCCAAGCGCAGCAACAAGGTCTGGTTGGTCAGAGACGGTGTTGTCGCGATGACGATGGACGCTCGCTTCGGCACCACCGAATATCGGACGCGTGAGGGGACGTTCAGCGTCCAGTGGAAGTCCCGCGACCACGTCTCGAACCTCTATCACACCTCCATGCCCTATGCGCTGTTCTTCAGCGGCGGCCAGGCCGTGCACTTCTCACCCGACTTCGCAGCCAACGGCTACAACGGTGGCTCCCACGGGTGTGTGAACCTGCGCGACCGCGCCGGGGCCCAGGCGCTGTTCAATGCGGCGCGCGTGGGGGACAAAGTGGTGGTGTACTCCTGAGCGGAACGCAGCCGCCGACTCATTTGCCTAGGGTCGGCGGCTGCGCTATGTTTTCTTGGTCGCAATCGCGGGGCAACCGCGCGAGAGCACGGGGCTATGGCGCAGTTGGTAGCGCGCTTCCATGGCATGGAAGAGGTCAGGGGTTCGAATCCCCTTAGCTCCACAATTTCAGACGTACTAGAACACCTGACATCGGTGGAAGCCGGTGTTGGTGTGAGGGCGGCGAACGGCTCAGCGAGCTTGATCGTCGCCCTTTCGTCTTCGCTGATCTCGATGCCGTTGGTGAGCGCTTGGTTCGCCAGTCGTTTGCCTTGATCGTTGGTGCGTGCGTACAGGGTCGCGCAGTCAACGAGCAGGCTGAGCGCGGTGCTGAGGTGCTTGCGTGAACCCTCGTGCTGATCGTGTTCGCTGGCGAGGCGACGGTCGATGTCAGCAAGCCCTGCCCGGATACGGTCTTGGTGCCGTTTGAGGGTTTCCAGGTCGATGGCGTCGGCGAAGTGCGCGGCGAGCAGCTTGTCGCTCTCGTTCTGGAGTCGCTTGCGGTTCTCGGTCAGCTCGGCCAGTTCCTGGGAGCGGGAGGCAAGCCGTTCATCGAACGCTGCCTCGACCTGCGCCACGAGCGCAGCGTACTGCTCTTCGGTGATGGAGATGTCTCGGTAGCAGTCCGCGACCAGCTGCTCGGCGATACCGACCGGCACAGCCCGCCGGGTGCAGTTCTTCCGTTTGGAGGCCCGCCCGGAGCACACGTAGTAGGCGTAGCGCACGCCTTGCTTGTTGGCTGGGTAGTCCAGTTGCATCCGTGACCCGCACTGGCCGCAGAACAGGGAGCCTTTCAGGTAGTGATCGTGGGTGCGGCGGCGCTCGTCCGCGATCTTGCGGGAGTCGAGTAGCCGTTGGACTTGCTGCCAGGTCTCGACATCGACCAGCGGTTCATGGGTGCCGGATTGCTCGGCTCCCTTGTAGCGGACAACGCCGATGTAGTAAGGGTTGCGCAGTAGTTTGAAAAAGCCTGAGCGCGCGACAGGGCCTGACGGTCGTT
>DUOB01000054.1 GCA_012839035.1 Propionibacterium sp. | reverse complement strand
GGCTCTTCACAGAACAGGGTGGGTGACCGGGCGGGAATTTCTTCGGCGGGTCGGTCAGGGCGAGGGAGCCCTCGGGTTGTGAGGATGAAGGTGTCTAGTCCACATCACTACCCAAGGGCCTGTGTTGAACGCTACCGCACCCTGCCTGGACTCGTTCTGCCGTTTGGACCGACTCGGGCTGAGCGTGCTCAGCCAGCACATCGAGCCCACCCACGCTGTCTTGGTCTGCGCCCCCACGACCGACCCGAAACCGTGTCCGGGCTGTGGCGGTCCGGGCGTGCATCATGACACGGTGGTGCGGGACCTGGCGCACGTGCCCTACGGCTGGAAGCCGACCATCCTGCGGGTGCGCGTGCCGCGATATCGCTGTCGGGAGTGTCGGCGGACGTGGCGGCACTGCATCAAGCCCGCCGCCCCCTCGCGGGGCAAGCTGTCGCGGGACGCGGTCACGATGGCGGTGAAATCGATCGTCATCGATCGGCTCTCGATCGCCCGGACCGCGGCCAATCTCGGGGTGGGGTGGAACACCGCCAGCGACGCCATCCTGGCCGCGGCCACCGATTGGCTCTTCACCGACCCACAGCGGCTGGACGGGGTCACCACCGTCGGGGTCGATGAGCACGTGGTGCGCCACGAGGCGCTGTTGTTTCGGATGGAGGTGAGAGACCTGCATCGCACTGCTGTCGTAGCAGCGGGGTGAAGCTGGCGGCAGCCTGCCCTTGGGGAACGCCGGGGTCGGGTGGGAGCAGCCGCGACAAAGTCAGGACGGTCCAGCACTGCCGGATGGACCGGGTCTGGTGAGCAAGACGGGAAGGTGTACGAGAGGAACCGGTGTCGTAAAGCCTCTTGATCGTCGACCAGCTCGAACCCGGTGGATGCGGGCTGGAGCGCGGTGCAGAACCGTCGCAGGTGGTCGTCAACCAGGCGACCGCCCGGGCGGGGAACTGTCAGAACGGTGGTATGTGTCGGGTCTGGCAGGTCGTGGTGAAGGTCTACGGCGTAGCCACGACGAGACCGCAGGGGCAAAGCCGGGCACCTCGCCCGTCGACCGAACAACAGTGAACGTGGGAACCACCCGCGGCCATTCCCCGAGTTGGGGGATAGGTGCGTTGCCTGCTGAAGGGCGCGGGTGGGGCGGAGCCGTCGTAGTACTCCGAGGCCGGGAGAGCCGGCCACTTGGGGAAGGGCGGCAGCAAGAGAAGCAAGGGAGGGGCTGTGATGTCCGAAGATGCGCTGGTGAATACCGGCGCCGTCAGCTGGCCGAGCGATGCCCGGGCCTATCTGGCGGTACGGAGGATGCAGACCAAACTGCATGGTTGGGCGGCCGCTGACCGCGGCCGCCGGTTTGATGATTTGTACAACCTGGTCTGTGACCCGGCGTTCTTGACGATCGCGTGGGAACGCGTCGCCTCGAACAAGGGGGCACGGACCCCGGGAGTGGATCGCGCCACGGTGGCGCACATCACTGCCCGGGTGGGGGTAACGGCGTTCCTGCAAGACCTTCGGGACCAGTTGCGGTTCCGGACGTTTCGGCCGGTCGAGGTTCGGCAGGTGATGATCCCGAAAGCGAGCGGCAAGCTCCGCAAGCTCGGCATCCCGACCGTGGCGGACCGGGTCGTGCAGGCCGTGCTCAAGCTGGTGCTGGAACCCATCTTCGAGGCCGATTTTCGGCCGATGTCGTATGGGTTTCGTCCGAACCGGCGTGCCCACGATGCGATCGCGGAGATCCACCACTTCACCAGCAAACGGTATGAGTGGGTGCTGGAGGCGGATATCGAGGCGTGTTTCGACATGATCGACCACACCGCCTTGATGGACCGGCTCCGGCGCAGGATCGGCGACAAACGCGTGCTGGCGCTGGTGAAGGCGTTCCTGAAAGCGGGGGTGCTCACCACGGTGGGCACCACCGAGGGAACGATCACCGGCACTCCCCAGGGCGGGATCTTATCCCCGCTACTGGCCAATATTGCTCTATCGGCGCTGGACGATCATTTCGCCCGGCAATGGCAGCAATCGATGGCCACCCACAGTAAGCGGCAATATCGTCGCCGAAAGGGCAAGGCAAATGTCCGGTTGATCCGGTATGCCGACGACTTCGTGGTCGTGGTAGCCGGAGACCGGCAGCACGCCGAAGACCTCCGCGACGAGGTGAGCGCCGTGTTGGCCCCGATGGGGCTGCGGCTATCACCGGACAAGACCCGCGTGGTCCATATCGACGACGGCTTCGACTTCCTCGGGTTCCACATCCGACGGATGCGCAAACGCGGAAGCCGCAAGTCGTTCGTCTACACCCGGCCCTCGACCAAGGCGATCGCCTCGATCAAGGCACGGGTGAAGATTATGACCTACAGATCAACCCTGCACCGCGAGCCGGGGTACCTGATGGACTACCTGGGCCGGGTGCTGCGTGGATGGGCGCACTACTTCCGGTACGCGGCTGCGAAACGCAGCTTCAACGCGATCGATTCCTACACCTGGGAACGGATCACAGCGTGGCTACGGAAGAAGCACCGCATCGGATGGCCAGAACTCCGGCGCAGGTATTGCCTGCCCGGAACCTGGCGACTCACCCACGACGGGGTCAGGTTCCGTGGCGCAGCCAGCGTCACGGTGACCCGGTACCGCTACCGCGGCTACCAAATCCCGACCCCGTGGACACCGACAGCTGCCACCATCAGCTGACCAACCACTCACGCGGAGAGCCCGGTGCGGTGAAAATCGCACGCCGGGTTCGGCGGGCGGGCTGTGGAAACCCACCCGGGGCAACCCGAGCAGGGCGCCACAGCCCGACCCAACTGGCGCCACACCCGATACGGCGACAAATACGTCACCGTGGTCATCGATCTCACCCCGACAAGGACAAACACCGGACCCGCCCGCCTGCTCGCCGTCCTGGAGGGACGGTCGAAGAAGGCGTTCAAATCCTGGCTCGACGACCAAACCCAGCAGTTCCGTGACACCGTCGAGGTCGTCGCGATGGACGGGTTCACCGGCTACAAGACCGCGGCCACTGAGGCGATCGAGAACGTCATCACCGTCATGGATCCCTTCCATGTCGTCGCTCTCGCGGGGGACAAACTCACCCAATGCCGGCAACGGCTCCAACAACACACCCGTGGCCATCGCGGGCGCTCTGGGGATCCGCTGTTCGGGATCCGCCGGACCGCCCGCACCCGCGCCGGCCTGCTCACCGACAAACAATGGCACCGACTCCTGCGGGTGTTCGACGACCCAGCGCACGCTGCGTTCGAGATCACCTGGAGCTTCTACCAAGACATCATCGACGCCTACCAAGCCGAACGACCCAGTGCGGGCAAGAAGCTGATGACTCGGGTGATCGACACCCTCAAGGCCGGCGTCCCCGCCGACCTTGCCGAGCTGCGCACTCTGGGCCGGACCCTGCACCGCCGACGCGATGACGTACTGGCCTACTTCGACCACCCCGGCACCAGCAATGGCCCCTCCGAAGCAATCAACGGACTGCTGGAACATCTGCGCGGAACCGCCCGCGGCTTCCGCAATCTCTCCCATTACATCGCCCGCTGCCTACTCGACGCCGGCGGGTTCAGACCCCAGATCCACTCTCTTCTGTGAAGAGCCGGCAAAGCGCCCGCCCCCTTTGGGGGACGGGCGCTTTTTGGCTGTGAGTTCTCAGCTCACTCGGGGGTCGCTGCCGGTGAAGGCTCATCGGCCGCCGGAGTCTCGGCTTCCTCGGCACCCGGGGTGGCATCGGGGGTGGCGTCGGCGCCCGGGGTGGCGTCCGCATAGTCGGGCTTGGTGCCGTCCACCACCGGCACCATCAGCGTCTGGGCTTCGCTGTCCCGGAAAGTCAGGGTGAGCTCCGCGACGAGGCCTGCCTCAAGGTCGTCGGACTCCAGCGTCAGCGGCGTCTCGTTGGCCAGCACCACCATCTCACCGGCGGGAAGATCCAGGTTGGCCGAGGCGAGCGCGATCGGGGCACCCGGCTGGTTGTCGGACGTGAAGGCACGGCCCTCGACGCTCACGAGCTGATCGTCACGCTCCATCGGCGCGGTGATTGCGCCGTTGAGGACACCGCTGCCCGAGCCCGGCTCGCTGATGATCGACAGGGTGCGGATCTTCAGCGGGACCTCGTTGTGCCCGGCCGGCGCACCGATGCGGTGAGCGTCCGCGTTCACGCCCTCAGCCGGCGTATAAGGAACCAGCGTCTGCGGTGTTCCACAGGCCGACAGGCTGATTGCGAGCGCGGCCACGGCGGTGGCGGCAAGGATGCGGGGCGAATGACGCTTGACCACTGGGGCGTACTCCTCGAGGAACGTGACTCAGGACAATGCGCAGCCTAGCGACAAAACCGTGAATTCGCTCAACGAAGAAGCAACAAACGACCGCGAGGCATACGGCCGGTGCCGTGTCAAGGGTGTGAAGTGCTCCCGACTTGCCTCTGGCTAGGGCAAATGCTCTGAGGCGATAACTCCCCACGTGCTACACTATCCCGCGGGAAAGGGGTTACAAAAATATGACCTTCACAGTCGGCGAAACGGTGGTCTACCCCAATCATGGGGCGGCCGTCATCGAGGACATTGAGACCCGCAAGATCAAGGGAGAGGATCAGCTCTACTTGGTGCTCAGAATCGTCGGCCAGAATGATCTCGTGGTGAGGGTTCCGGCCTGCAACCTCGATTTGGTCGGGGTTCGTGATGTCGTGGACGCGGAAGGCCTGAAGAGGGTCTTCGACGTGCTGCGCGCTCCCCATGCAGAAGAGCCCACCAACTGGTCCCGCCGATACAAGGCGAATCTCGAAAAACTGCACTCCGGCAACGTCATCAAGGTCTCCGAGGTCGTTCGCGATCTCTGGCGCCGTGAGAAGGACCGCGGCCTGTCGGCCGGGGAGAAGCGGATGCTGGCAAAGGCCCGCCAGATCCTCGTCTCCGAGCTGGCACTGGCCGAAAAGGTCGAGGAGGACAAAGCCGAAACAATGCTCGACGAAGTCCTCGCTTCCTGACTGCGTCGATGACATCCGAATATCCGGTCGTCGCCCTCGTGGCGGCGGCCGGTTCTGGTTCCAGGCTCGGCGGTGATGTGCCGAAAGCCCTGCGGGAGCTGGCCGGTGTGCCGCTCGTGGCCCATTCCGTCGCACGCCTCGCCGCCGGCGGGGTCGAGCGAGTCGTCGTGATCGTCGCGGACGGCCTGCAACAGGATTTCGAACAGGCGCTCGCAGCCGCGCCCATCCCGTGGCGCCTGGTCGTCGGGGGCACGGAACGGCAGCATTCCGTGCGCCGTGGCCTCGCGGCGATCGAGGAATCCGGGTCGGCCGGGGTCGTGCTCGTCCACGATGCCGCGCGGCCGATGGTCCCGCCCGCCGTGGTGGCCGAGGTGATCGCCGCTGTCCGAGCCGGCCACACCGCCGTCGTGCCCGCGCTCCCGGTGGTCGACAGCATCCGCCGCATCCGCGGCGAGGCGTCCGAGGTGGTGGACCGCGCCCCGCTGCGGGCGGTGCAGACCCCACAGGGATTCGCGTACGCCACCCTGCTCGCCGCACACGACCACGTGGCCCGATCCGGGCTCGAAGTGACCGACGATGCCGCTTGTTGCGAGGCGATCGGCGAGGCAGTGCACGTGGTGCCCGGGTCGCGGTTGGCGATGAAGGTCACCGAACCGACCGACATGGTGATCGCCGAGGCGCTGCTGGCCGCCTTCCCGGATCAGATCCTCACTGCTCACCGCACATAGTCGGAGGGAGCCGTGAAGGTGTTGCAGGCGCCCACATCGTCACTGGTCAAACCGGTCTGGAACCAATAGACCCGGCTGCGGCCATGGGGATGGGTGGTGATGACGTCGGGATCGTCCGGGGTGCCGGAAAGTTCGTCGCTGCCGACGAGCCGGCGATATTCGGTGATCGTGCCCAGTTGCTCCTGGGTGAGGCCGATGGATTGCTGGACTGAACGGAAATAGAGACCGGCGAAGCAGTCGGCCTGCGCCTCCACGCGCCGGCTCAGCTCAAGGGCCTCCTCCCGCTCGAGGTCCTGGCTCTTGAACAGCCGGACCAGCAGGATGCCGTTGCGGGCCTGCACCGAGTGCCCGAACTCGTGCGCCATCACGGCGTCGACCACGCGCGGCCTTGGCAGGGTGGAGAGATTGGGGTGGACCTGGGCGTACTGCCGGGACAGATAGATCTGCTGGTTGACCATGCAATAGAAGGCGCTCGGGTCCTCCTGCTCGCCGCAGGGAGTGGTGATCGACTCGTGATAGACGTTGACCACCGGCCGGTGCGACTCGAATCGCTGGGTGCTGCGGAAGGGCGGGTCCCAGACGCGCATCAGGCAGGCCATGACGTCATCGAGGTGAGCTTGTACCTCCGCATCGGTCGCGGTGTCCAGGTTGATGTCGGGGGTCTGCAGCTCGCACCGGACGGGGACGGGGATCTGCTGGGCATAGAGCGGGTTGTCCGACAGGATCGCGTCCGCCTCGCTGATCCGGATGTCCGGCAGCGGCGAGGTCGGGCCCGGGGGCGGGGGCTCGTAGTCGTCGTTCTGATAGTCCGGTCCGGAGAGCAGGGAATAGAGGACGAACCCGAGCATGGCGACGGCCACGACGATCAGGGCACCCAGGATGATCGGTCCCGGGCCGCGCTTGGTCGGGGGCTGCGTGGGCACGGTGGGTGCGGGCCATTGTTGCTGACCCATGGGTTGCTGACCCCACTGATGCTGGCCCCACTGTTGCTGCCCCCAGGGCTGACCCGGGTATCCCTGACTCATGCGCGCCACCTCCTCTGCTGCCGTGACCCTAAACCGCTGCGGGGTCGGATGTGACGGACATCACCAAAGCGGTCGCGATCGCTGCGATGCCTTCCCCACGGCCCGTGAAACCCAGACGGTCGGTGGTCGTCGCGGACACCGAGACGGACGCGCCGAGCGCCTCGCCCATGAGCGCTTGGGCCTCATCTCTGCGGGGACCGAGCCGGGGCCTGTTGCCGATGACCTGGACCGCGACGTTGCCGATCTCGAACCCTGCGGCGCGTACGCGACGGGCCGTTTCGCGGAGGAAAGCGACGCCGGGAGCAGCGGCCCAACCGGGGTCGGACGTCCCGAAGTTGCTGCCGAGGTCACCCAGTCCTGCAGCGGACAACAGCGCATCGCAGGCGGCGTGGGCGGCCACATCGCCGTCGGAGTGACCGACGGGACCCCGCGGTTCCTCGGGGAAGTGCAGACCGGCGACCATCATGGGCCGTCCCTCTGCGAGTGCGTGAACGTCAAAGCCGATCCCGGTGCGAACCATGGCGTGAGTGTGGCACACCTTGCTGTCGTGGTGGGTGCGACCTCCCTGTGCCATAGTTTCCGGGATGGGCGACCCAAGCGATCGGGAGTCAGGCATGAAGCAGACATCCACGGGTGTGATCCGACGAATGGTGCTGATGGCACTCGCGTTCGGGTTGTTGCTGGGGTTCGGTGGTCTGCCGGCACATGCCGCGGATCAGTTGGCCACTCACGTGACACAGGCAACTGTCAACGGTGACGGGTCGCTCGAGGTCACCTCGACGATGCGATTCGACGGGCCGCCGCCTGCCGAGGTGATCCAGCGCTTCCGGACCAAGGAAGAAGTCGTCGGCGAGCGTGACTATGTGTTCGGCGTGGCCGACCTCCGTGCCAGCGCGAACGGGCACGACATCGGCCGGGTCACCGAAGAGGCCGAGCACGTTGTGCTCACCATTGCGCCGGGCGACGCGGAGGAGATCGTGGTGACCTATCGCGTCACGGGCGCGGCAGTCCGGACGGCGGGCGATCAGACGCTCGTACGCTGGGACGTCCTCCAAGGTCTGTCCCTGCCCGTCCAGCAGGTCGAGGGTGAGCTCACCGTCCCCGGCTCGTTCACCGACTTCAAGTGCGTGGCCGGTGCCCCCGGCAGCCAGACGGCATGCACGCTGGCCTCCGGCGGGACTCATGAATCGTTCATGCCCCGCTTCACCGATGGGCCGCGGGGTGCGGGCGAGATCGTGGGCCCGCGGATCACCTTCCCCGCCTCGGTGGTGGCACCGAACGAGGAGATCGACGAGCGCTGGACCGTCGGTCGGGCGTTCACCGGCACGGGCTGGCCGCTCGCGGCCGCGGCTGCGGTCCTGGCCCTCGGTGCGATCGTGCTCTATCTCCTGCATCGTCGGGCAGGCCGTGACGCCCACCCGAGTGGCGACCCCATTGAGGTTGCCCGCTTCGACGCGGTCGGACCCGGTGAGGTGGAGTTCCATCCGGGTGGCGAGGTGCTGCCCGGAGAGGTCGGCACCGTGATCGACGAGCGGGTCGACCCCATCGACATCACCGCCACGATCCTCGACCTCGCCGTTCACGGCCATCTCCTGATCGTGGAGCAACCCAGACGGTCCGACTTCGCGCCCACGGACTGGGAGTTGATCCGGCTGGATGCCGGAGGCCGCGACTTGCGGACCTATGAACGGGACTTGTTGGACGCAGTCGTGCCCGTGGGGCAGCGCACGATGGTCTCGGAGATCGGGCCCGCGGTGACCGCAGCAATCCCCGAGATCCAGTCGGATCTCTATGACGAGGTGGTCGCGCAGGGCTTCTATGACCAGCGCCCCGACAGCACCCGCAATGTCTGGAACACTGCGGCGATCGGAGTCATCATCGCCGGCATCGTCCTGACCGCGCTGCTCGCCGCCTTCACCACGTTCGGCCTGGTCGGGCTCGCGGTCATCGCGATCGGCCTGGGCCTCGCCGTCGTGGCACAAGAAATGCCCGCCCGCACCGCGAAGGGCGCGCGGCTGCTCGCCGGTCTCGGCCAGCTGCGCCAACAGCTGATGTCGCAGCGCACCGACCAGATGCCGAAGGGCCACGAATATCGGGAGCTTTCCGAGGTCCTGCCCTATGCGATCGTCCTCGGCGGCGCGGATCGATGGCTCGAGGCTCTCGCCGCCGCGGACGACGACGATCAGCCGGATTCGACGGATCTGTCGTGGTTCAACGGTCCCGACAACTGGCACCTGCAGGACCTGCCGGACTCTTTGCGCAACCTGATCACGACGCTGAACGGCCAGCTCTTCGCACGCTGACCGCTCAGGACGGGTGGATCAGAGTTCCAGCCCCGGATAGAGCGGGTGGGCGTCGAGCAGCTCCGCCGAGGCAGCCTGGACGCGTTCGGCCACACCGTCGGCGAGGTCGTACTTCGCCTTGCCCGGCTTGCCCGTCGAGGCAGTCACCGGCGTGGTGTTCGACAGCACCTCGACGATCAGCTCCGCCACCCGATCGAACTCGGCGGCACCGAACCCGCGCGAGGTGAGGGCGGGGGTGCCGAGGCGGACGCCCGAGGTATACCAGGCGCCGTTCGGATCCGACGGCACCGAGTTGCGGTTGGTGACCACGCCGGCATCGAGCAGTGCCGACTCCGCCTGGCGGCCGGTCAGTCCGAACGAGGTGACGTCGAGCAGCACGATGTGGTTGTCGGTGCCGCCGGTGACGAGCCTGCCGCCACGCTTCATCAGTCCCTCGGCCAGGGTCTGGGCGTTGTCGACCACGTTCTGGGCATAGGTGCGGAACTCCGGAGTGCGGGCCTCCGCAAGCGCCACGGCCTTGGCGGCCATCATGTGCGACAGCGGGCCACCCAGCACGAGCGGGCAACCCCGGTCGACCGACGGCGCGTACTCCTCCTTCGCCAACACCAGACCACCCCGCGGGCCGCGCAGGGACTTGTGCGTCGTCGTGGTCACGACGTCCGCGAAGGGGACCGGGTCCTCGTCGCCGGTGAAGACCTTGCCCGCAACCAGGCCGGCGAAGTGGGCCATGTCGACCATGAACACGGCACCGACCTCGTCCGCGATCTCCTTCATCGTGGCGAAGTTGATCCGGCGCGGATAGGCCGAATAGCCCGCCACCAGGATCAGCGGCTTGAACTCCCGCGCCTGCGCGGCGACCTTGTCGTAGTCGAGCAGCTGCGTCCCGGGATCGGTGCCATAGGAGCGCTGGTCGAACATCTTGCCCGAGATGTTGGGCCGGAAGCCGTGGGTGAGGTGGCCGCCCGCGTCGAGGCTCATGCCCAACATCTTCTGATCACCGAACCGCCTGCGCAGCGTCTCCCAGTCCGCCTCGGACAGGTCGTTCACGGTCTTGGCGCCGAACTCGGCCAGCGCCGGGGTCTCGACCTTGTGCGCGAGGATCGCCCAGAACGCGGTCAGGTTGGCGTCGATGCCCGAGTGGGGCTGGGCGTACGCATATTCCGCCCCGAACAGCTCCCGCGCGTGCTCGGCCGCCACCGCCTCGACCGTGTCGACGTTCTGGCACCCTGCATAGAAGCGGTGACCGACGGTGCCCTCGGCGTACTTGTCCGACAGCCACGTGCCCATCGTCGCCAACACCGGCAGCGAGGCATAGTTCTCGGACGCGATCAGCTTGAGCGACGCCCGCTGGTCGGCGAGCTCGGCACGGGTGGCGGCGGCAATGCGGGGTTCAACCTGCTCCACCACGTTGAGGATGGTCTGATAGGCGCTCGACAACTCGGCGTTCGGATTGGTCACGGATGGCTCCTTCGGCGTGGGTGAGCAAATCTAGCGGCTGCGGGCAATCGCATAGAGGGCGATGCCCACTGCGACTCCGGCGTTGAGGGATTCGACAGCGCTGGTGATCGGGATCGACACCAGCACGTCGCAGTGTTCGCGCACGAGGCGGGACAGGCCGTCCCCCTCCGATCCGACGACCAGGACCAGCGGACCGTCGGCGCCCGGCAGCTCCTCGATGTCGGTGTCCGCCTCACCGGCCAGACCGGCGATGGTGAAGCCGGCCTTCGCGTACGCCTCCAGGGCCCGGTTCAGGTTGCCGGCCCGGGCGATCGGGAGGCGGGCGGCGGCGCCGGC
>DUOB01000053.1 GCA_012839035.1 Propionibacterium sp. | reverse complement strand
TGATGATGGGAAAATTCGCACATGTGGAAAAGAACCGCCGCACGGATTTTGGCCAAAGGGGCACTGGGGATTCTGTTGCTGGTCCTTGTGACCTCGTGCAGCGCTCTGGGTTTCGTCAACTTCGGTGACCGTGACTCAGCCTCCGGCAAGGTGAAGGCCGACGGATTTCGGCTCCGATTGAGCGGTGGCATCACTGTCTCAGCCCCGAGCGGGGTCGCACCCGCAAACACCAAGGTCTCGGCTGACGTTGTCCCGGCGAGGATCCCCGATAGCCACTCGTTCGCCGTCCCCGTGGGACCGGCCGTCGACATCAAGCTTGAGGACGACCAACAACCTGCGGCGCCCGTCACAATCGAATTCGCTATTCCGGAGGACGTGCACGTAGCCCCGGAAACCCTGTTTGTCCTCGGCCAAAGCAAGGAACCCGGCCGTTCCGCAGACTTTGTTGAATCCTCGTGGAATCCGGCGAGCCGCACCCTCACAGCCACCACAGACCACTTGTCTTGGTACGCCGTGACTCAGGTGGATTCGGAGAATCTCACCGAACGATTCGGACAATGGATTGGCGAGGCGACCGGCACACGTTCGGCAAAACCTGACTGTGTCGACGCGCCAGGAGCATCGGGAACATATACCCTTGCCGAGCCGTGGCCGACCGCAGCTTGGGTGTGCGCCCAGGAAAAGGCGGGGACCACCGAAGTCACGTTGCACTCGAACAGCGGATTGGTTTTCACGGTCGACACGGAACCCGAAGGCGTATTCAGCCCGCTGACCGCCTTCAGCGTGAGCGGAATCGCCACCGCCGTGGCCGCCACAAGAATGCAGGCCGAGGGGCTTCTCAAGGGGCAAGGTGTCCTGCTCCCGGGCGAGAAGATCACGGTCACCTTCCAGCAGCCCGTCGATGCGGTCCAGTTTCGATTGACCGCAGCACCGGGGCTTACCCAGATAAACGTGCTGGCTACTGGGGTCGCGCTGCTGCTGCCGCCCCACTGGAGTGCCGCCTTGGATTGGGGCCAGTGCGCGGTCGATCAACTCACCAAAACGACCGTCGGACGGCTCAGAATTGAGCAGCTCCAGGCAATGACGTCATGTCTCGCAGCAGCTGGTGGCACCGCCGGCGATCTCCTCGCCCTGCTGACATGGGGCCCCACCACCGTGCGAACGCAGCTGGATGGCATCAACCGGGAACTGCAAGGAACGAACGTTGAACGTTTCACGGTCTACCTCGTTGCGGCTGATGCGCGCCGCGAGTTGCCCTCGGGCGCAAGGTGGCTCTATGAGATCCGGAACAGCGGCACCCTCACCAGTGGCAAGCAGGACATTGCCACGCTTCCCGACGGCACTTCCTATCCATTCAGCACCAACCAATGGGTTGGTTGCGGGGTCGATAACGAGACGCGTTTTGCCCTCAACGGGAACTGGTCGACTCTCGACTTCGCTTGGGCCCTGCAATTCCACACGCCACCCGGCCTCATCGCCCACGTCACGATTATCGCCGATGACACTCCGGTCTTCATGAGCAGCACGACCCTCGGGCAGGGCCTGAGCCGACGACAGCTAGATGTGCGTGGGGTGCAAGAGTTGACCGTTCGAGCGACGACCAATTCCGAATGCACCTCGGCCGCCAAGGGGTATGGGGCTCTCGTGCAGGCCTACGTCTCCTGAACCCTTTCGTCGATAAAGTGCGCCGCCGCAATGTTCAGCATATGGCCATTGGGATCTCGAATGAAGAACCGGCGCGCTCCCCAGGGCTCGGTCACCAGCGGATGCACGATCTCATAGCCCCGCCGACGCGCCTCGGCGTACGCCTCATCCACATCCGCCACCCGGATCGTAGCCACCGAATCCTCCGGCGCGGTCGCACAGCGGTCAGTGGATGCCCTGCCTGACATCGAATGCGACGAGGTCGAGCGTCGGGACTGGTCATGACCTCCAGGTTGGCTGATCGACAAGTCGGCCTATGCACGTTGGGCCAGTCCCTCGATTTCGACCTATGGCTCACCCGCATCAACCGCGGGCTTGTACACGTCTCCAACCTGACGCCGCTGGAGCTGGGCTTCTCCGCTACGAACGCCAAAACCTGGACCCACGCTCTCGAATCCCGGCCGCTGGCTCTGCTCAGGGTGGAATATCTCACTCCGGCATCCCCGACCTCGTGATCGCGGCGACTGCCGAGTTCTCGGGACTCGCGGTCCTGCACGTGGACTAAGGACTTTGAGTTGATCGCCGCCATCACTGGGCAGGCCGAGGAACAGCTCAGCGGCGATTTCGAACTCGCGTGCGCCTTGAGTGTCGCTATCACGACACCTGAGGCACACACCAGAGTTGAGAGTCCGCCATTGTGCACGGTCGGTCACATCGCATAATGTGAATGAACGACCACATCAGGGGGACACGATGACCACGCGCGTTGTCACCGCGACGGAGTTGGGCCGGGCGATTCGCGACGCGCGCAACGAAGCAGGACTCACGCAGGAAGAGCTGTGCGCCGCAGCCCACGTCTCGCGAAGGTGGCTGGTCCGGCTTGAGCAGGGACACCACGCCGCCGAGCTGAGCAAGGTGATCGATGTCCTGCGGGCGCTACAGCTCGATATCGCACTGGTCCCGCGCCCGGTGATCCAGGAGCCGACCCTCGCCGAGGTCCTGGGCGAGGGCTGGGAATGAGCGCCGACACCCTCGTCGTGTTCCTCGGCTCAACGCGCGCCGGCGAGGTCACCAGAGCCAAGGGCCCGACGGCATTCAGCTACGACCCGGCGTACCTCGCCAGCGACCACTTCATCCCCGTCTCCCTCTCGTTCCGAACCTCCGAGCAGCCGCAAACCCAGCGGGTGACCAGACCGAACACGCTCGCCTGGGTCGGTGCATCGCCGAATCGAGAAGTCCTGATCCTGGACCGGCCCGACCGAGAGGACGTCAATCAGCGCGAGCGCGTCCTCCAAGGTGAGATATTCGCTCGCTGGCCGAGCCGGTCCAGCACATCCGCATAGCGAGCACGCGCCGCCGCCGAAAGCCGCCACACCTTGTCCTCATGCACCCGACGAGCTGCAGCCTCCCGGATCCGAGCCCGGTTCCTCGACTTCGCGGAGACGATCGGGCTCCCGGCGCGCGCGACGGAGCGAGCGATCGAGGAGGTGCTGGCGGTGACCGAGCCTGTTCCGGACCAGTTGCGCGCCGGTGCCCTGCCGCTCACCGACCGGACCCTCCGCAACGTCACGCGCAGCCTCACGCGGCGCCGACGGGATATGCAACCCTGACGCCGCACCTCAGTCGCGTCGCGCGTACCGCTTTGCCGCTGCCTGGCGGCTCACGCCGATCGCGGAACCGATCGCGGCCCACGACACGCCCGATTCCTTGGCCGCTTCGACCGCAGCCGTCACTGCATCTTCGGCAGCGCGACGGTTCGCCGCGGCCGCCCGCAAGGCACGCAGCGGCGCGGCCGAATAGGGACCGCCCTTGATCTCGTCTTCGTCCGCCTCGATGCGGGCCAAGAGGTCTTCATCATTCGTCATCGCATTCACCTTCCTCGCAGGAACTTGGGCCGAGCCGCCACGGCATGGAACACGTCACCGTCGCGGTTCACGCCGACCTCCAGCAGGGAGCCGTTGAGGGCCGGACCGACGTACATATCGAAGTCGTCCATGTCGAACCAGAACATGGCGTGGTCAAGGGCGTGATTGACGTCAGCGTCGGTAGCCCCGTGCTTGAACGCGCTCGCCTTGATCACATACGCAACTTTAGTTGACATTCGAGTGGTGTCAACTTTGGTTGCTGCGGAGTTGGTACGCCGGGCCGCGCTCACAGACCCCGCTCTCGCCGAACGCCTCGGCGCCCCAATCCCCAAGACCCCCGCGACTGGATGGGCTCAACCCGGTCAGTGCGACGCCGCGATGTTCAGCACATTGCCGTTGGGGTCCCGGACGAAAAACCGGCGTACGCCCCACGGCTCCGTCACCAGCGGATGCACGATGTCATAGCCCCGCCGGCGCGCTTCGGCGTACGCCTCATCGACATCGGCCACCCGAATCGTGGCCACGGAGTCCTCCGGCGCGGTCGCATCCCGCGTGACCAGCTGCAGATGGGCGCCCGAGTCGGGGCACTCATACCGGACCACCCAGTCCTGGTCCATCGTCGTCTCCAGCCCGAGGAAGTCGCCATAGAACTCATCCGAGCTGGCCCGATGCGCCATGGGCAGATTGGCGACGATGTCGGAGATCCCCTGCGTCCATGATGACCGGCTCCACCACGCACGGCCACCAGCAGGACCAACTTCAAACTTTGACGCAGTTTGATGCTCATTTGAAGTTCAGGTCTCGTCGCCCAAGCGACGAAGCCGCGCCGACAGATACGCCGCAGCTGGCCCCAATGAAGATAGGCATCCTCTTCGACTGCCTGAAAAGCGTCCAGCAGACCCTTCCCTGCGCCGGGAGAGGCGAACAGCTCAATCGACTCACGCACTGTCGGTGCTCGCCCAGGATGCCGCATGCCAACTTCCAATCAGATTGGATTTTGATTCCGGCTAAGGTCAGGACTTCACGACTGCCATCTGAGGAGCAACCATGACCCTGACCGTCGCGCCCGGGTCGGTCGTGGTCGTCCGCGACGAGGAATGGCTGGTTAAGTCGGTGGAGGCGAAGGACGATGGTCAGCTCCTCCACGTGCAAGGCCTCTCCGAGCTCGTGCGCGGGACGAACGCGTCGTTCTACGAATCCCTCGACACCATCCGAGCCCTCGACCCCACGCAAGCAACCCTCCGCGCCGATGACTCCCCCGGCTATCGCCGGGCGAAGCTGTGGCTCGAAGCGACGGTCCGCAAGACCCCGCTCCCGATCGGCGACCAGACGCTCACCGTCTCCACCCAGGCCCTCGCGGACCAACTCCCCTATCAGCAGTCCGCGGTCACGAAGGCGCTCAACCCCGACCTCCTCCGCCCAAGAATCCTCCTCGCGGACGCGGTTGGCCTGGGCAAGACGCTTGAGATCGGGATGATCCTCGCTGAGTTGGTACGCCGGGGCCGCGGCGAGCGGATCCTCATCGTCTGTCCCCGCCATGTCCTGGAGCAGATGCAACACGAGATGTGGACCCGCTTCGCCCTGCCGTTCGTCCGGCTCGACTCGGTCGGCGTACAACGCGTGAAACAAATCCTTCCCGCCACCCGCAACCCGTTCACGTTCTTCCAGCGCGTGATCATCTCGATGGACACCCTCAAACAGGACCGCTTCGTCCGCGACCTCGGCAAGCATCGCTGGGACGCGGTGGTGATCGACGAGTCCCACAACGTCACCAACACCGAGACGCAGAACAACCGCCTCGCCCGCATCCTCGCGCCGAACACCGACGCGCTGATCCTCGCGTCCGCGACCCCGCACAACGGCAAGCCGGAGTCGTTCGCGGAGTTGGTACGCCTCCTCGAGCCCACCGCCGTCACCCCCGACAACGAGCTCATCGAGGACCAGGCCAAGCGCCTGGTCATCCGCCGCCACCGCCACTCCGACGAGGTCGCCGGCATCGTCGGCGATGCGTGGGCCGAGCGCCGCGAGCCGAACAACCTCCTGATCAACGCCTCCCCCGCCGAGGATGCGGTCGCCACCGAGCTCGACGAGGTCTGGCTCCACCCGCACGGCAGCGCGCCGACCGCCGTCCGCCTGTTCCCGTGGACGCTCGCGAAGGCGTACCTCTCCTCCCCCGCGGCCCTCCGCGACACGATCCACACGCGCCTGAAGAACACCACCGTCGAGCGCGAGATCGCCGCGCTCGAGCGCCTTGACAAGCTCAACGATGCGTCGTTCGCGACCTCGGCGAAGTACGCAGAGTTGCTGAGACTCCTCACCGAGATCGACGTCACCAAGTCCAACCGCGCGGTCGTGTTCGCCGAGCGCGTCGCGACCCTGCATTGGCTGCAAGGCAAGCTCCGCAAAGACCTCAAGCTCAAGGCGGACAACGTCGCGATCCTGCACGGCGGCCTCACCGATGAGGAGCAGCAGAGCATCGTCGAGTCGTTCAAACAGGCGACCTCCCCAATCCGCGTCCTCGTCACCGGCGACGTCGCGTCCGAGGGCGTCAACCTCCACCGGCAGTGCCACGAGATGATCCACTTCGACATCCCGTGGTCGCTGATCCGGATCGAGCAGCGCAACGGTCGCATCGACCGCTACGGCCAGCGCACGCCGCCCCGGATCACCACGCTCCTGCTGGATCCGAGTTCAGAGCGGTTCTCCGGCGACGTCCGCGTACTCACCCGCCTCATGGAAAAGGAAGCCGAAGCCCACCGCGCGCTCGGGGACGCCGCGTCGCTGATGGGCCACTACTCGGTGAAGGCCGAGGAGAACGCGATCCGCGACGTGTTGGCGGGGCAGCGCGATTTGGATGATGTCGTACGCACCCCTGAGCAGGTGGTGGCGACCGATCCGATCACGGACTTTTTCACCCAGCTCGCCGCCGCCAAGGCCACGCCGACTCAGAAGAGCACCGCGGCGAAGCCGACCTATCCGGATCTCGATTTCCTGCGCGATGCGCTTTATGAGGTGTTCGGTACGCCCGAGGCTCCGGTCTCGGCCAACGGCGTGAACTGGCGTGAGCACACGCAGCACGGCACGGTCGAGTTCACCCCGCCGGCGGACCTGCGCCAGCGACTGGAGGTCCTGCCGCAGAGCTATCTCCGGGACCGCGAGGTCACCCAGACGCTCAAGCTCGCCACCACGATGCAGCGCGGCAAGCAGCTGCTCGCGGATGCGCTCACCGACGAGACTGACTCGTCGTGGCCGGAGGCGCACTACCTCTCGCCGCTCCACCCCGTGCTGGAGTGGGCCGCCGACCGCAGCCTCGCCTCGCTGGGCCGCAACGAGATCTTCGTCGTCCGGGGGCAGGTGGACTATCCGACGTTTGTGGTGCTGGGCACGCTCACCAACCGCCGCGGCCAGGTCGTCGCTGCGAGCTGGATCGCGGTCGAGTGCGTGGGCAGCAGCGCGTTCTCGATCACCTATGACTCACCTGCGGAGCTGCTCAAGCATCATCCGATCGACGAACACAACTCCGGCGCGGTCCCTGACCTGGATCGCCATCAAGCTCTTGTGCCCCAAGCCGTCCAAGCTGCCGAGCGTGATCTCGGCCTCACCTTTGCAGCCGCCGAGCAGGCCACCCAGGACCGCGTCGCCGCGTGGTTGCAACGCGCCACGTCCTGGCAGCGCGACGCGGATGAGCTGGCCCAGCGGCCGGAAGTCCGGACGCGCAGAACCGGCGTACGCGACGAAGCCGAACTCATCGCCGAGATGGCCCCCGACCGCCGACTGGTCCGCCCGCTGCTGCTGATCGTCCCGACCGCAGCCTCGTGACGGCGCGGTCGCTCACGCCAAAGTTCAGCACCTCGCCCGCGATCGAGCATCACTGCGGGGCGCTCGGGGACTCTGTCGCGTGAGCGACCTCGCCGGGTCTCACCGGCAGCGCGGGCACCGGACGCACGGGCGGTGACACGCGGGTGTCGAACTTGGTGCTCGCCAGCCGTCGTTCGGCCACGGTGAGCAGGTCCAGCAGTTCATCGGCCAGATAGGCATGCGCCCCGCCGCCGATGCTGCGCCTGCTGAGGATCCCTGCCGCCTGCAGCTCCGCCAGTGCATCAAGCGCAGCCTTGGGGGAAAGGCCCACGATGCGTTGCACAGAGTTGGACGTGAGCACGGGCGCAGCGGGCAAGAGATCCAGCAGCTTCGCCGTCCCTGAGTCCGACCGCGGCGTAATGCGTTGTCCCTTGGCACGCCGGTGCTCAGCCACTTGGTCAGCCCAGCCAGCGCGAAGTTCCTGGAGTTCGTCCATGATGCGATGGGACTGCTCGGCCGCTGCGATCGCGGCCTCGACGAACGTGGTCACCCACTGCCGGACGGCAGCCATCCCCGGCGGCGCCTCGGGCGGACCGTCATAGCGATAAGCCGTGAGCCCCTCGACGTACTCCCTCCGCAACGTCGAGAACACCAGACTGATCGGCAGAACAGCGACGGGCGTCAGCCTGCGACGTGCGAGCACCGTGTGCACGAGCGCGCGGCCGACCCGACCATTGCCGTCGGTGAACGGATGGATCGTCTCGAATTGAGCGTGGACCAGCGCCGCCTGCACCAACGGGGAATGGGCTGCTCCGTTGATGCAGCCGACCAAGTCGGTCATGAGGCCTCCGACGCGCCCGGGCTCCGGCGGCACGAAGTCCGCGTCGATGGGGTGGTAGTCGGAGCCGCCGATCCAATTCTGGACTCGGCGGATCCCGTGCAGCTGTGGCTGATCCGGCAGCAGCGCTCGATGGAGCTCCTCGATGTCTGCCACCGTCACCGCTGCCTCGTCGACCAGCTTGGTCGTCGCGTCCCGCACGACCGTCAGGTTGTTGGCGACCAGTTGGGCCTGCTCGCTGATGCCCCGCACTTGCTCCGTCTGGCCCAGTTCGGCAAGCGCGACCTGCTTGGCCGATGGCGCGACGCCTTCAATCCGGGAGGAGGCGATCGCCTCGGATCTCAACAGGAAGCGCGAGATCGAGGCCAGCAGCTCTCCTCCCGCGCCGTCAATCCTGCGCACCGCGGCTTCGGCTTCCGCGATCCGCCGGGAGAGCTGGGCGTCGACGCTGACCGCTCGCTCGCCTAGGAGGTCGGGGACATAGGAACGGTACGCCCCAGAGCGCTGGTCTTTGCGTCGCACGCCGCTGCCGAGCGTCGACTCCCACCACGCGTCTTCCCATCGAGCCATAGCCCGTAACCTCCATCACCGAGGGCCACTTTTTTACTTTATGGCTTAAAGTAAAACAGTGGAGCCGTCAACGGCAGCTTTGAGCCTCTGCGATGAGTTCGTAGCGCCGGCTTCTCCCATCCCCTGCCTGCCGAAAGTCAGTGCCCACGAGTTCCGTCAAAAGACGGTACGCAGTGCCTCGCGAAATGCCCAGACAGCTCCATTAGGTCACCAGTGGCCGCAAAGACAACCGGATCGGTGCCTTCTCCAAACCCAGTTCGCTGGTGTGTGCGGCAGCGTGTCCGGCGTCCGTCATTCGCCGCGCCAACGAGCGCGGCAAGTTCTGATCGATGAGCAGCCTCACGCGGACGCACGGTTGGGGACATAGAAGTCACGGCCAGCAAGAACGGCGGCGTATCGCAGTACCTCGCTCACGTCAGCCTGCTCCAGAAACGGATAGTCCTCTTGGATCTGGTCAAAGGTCATGCCGTCCGCCAAGAGGCCGAGCAGCTGCTCCACGCCAAAACGGTAGCCGCGAATGCATGGCTGACCGCCGAGTTTGTCGGCCTCAACTGTCAGCCGGGGGAATCCGGGCACGGTCTGGGTCATATCCCGAGGATACCCCCGCGCCGCAG
>DUOB01000052.1 GCA_012839035.1 Propionibacterium sp. | reverse complement strand
CGTCGCATCCTGGGGCTGGAGTCGGTCCCAAGGGTTGGGCTGTTCGCCCATTAAAGCGGCACGCGAGCTGGGTTTAGAACGTCGTGAGACAGTTCGGTCCCTATCCGCTGCGCGCGTAGGAGTCTTGAGAAGAGCTGTCCTTAGTACGAGAGGACCGGGACGGACTAACCTCTGGTGTGCCAGTTGTTCTGCCAAGAGCATGGCTGGTTGGCTACGTTGGGAAGTGATAACCGCTGAAAGCATCTAAGCGGGAAGCACGCTTCAAGATGAGGGCTCCCACCCCGTTACAGGGGGTAAGGACCCCGGCAGACTACCGGGTGATAGGTCGGATGTGGAAGCACAGCAATGTGTGGAGCTGACCGATACTAATAGTCCGAGGGCTTGTCACCCATCAACAGACACAACAAACGATTGTTCGCGTTCACTGTCCGGTATCTCAGGATACCCACCCAACACCCCCACCCCGGGACACCTAGGTAGCCCGGACACCGGGGGGTGTGAAAAAAGAGAGTGTGTCCACCAAAGTTACGGTGATCATGGCGAGAGGGAAACACCCGGTCCCATTCCGAACCCGGAAGTTAAGCCTCTCAGCGCCGATGGTACTGCACACGGGAGTGTGTGGGAGACTAGGACATTGCCGGACAACACACCCCCCACACGGGGGACAGGTATCGAGGGTCTGGAAACCACCACATGGTTCCCAGACCCTCAACCAATTCACCAGACATTTCTCTAGTTTTGTGAAAGGCCCCTGGCTTCTGCCAGGGGCCTTTTCTCTTGTTTTGAGTTGGTCCGAGCTCAATCACCAACGGACACTGCGCGGGCGGTCTCGATTGCTTCAGCCGCTTGGGCATAGAAGTCCGTGGTCCGTTCGATTTCACGTTGATAGAGGACGCCGTAGCTGAAGGTGGATTCCCCGTGGGACATCGCGACGTCAGCCAATTCTTTCAGAGCCTCGCGTGCGACAACGGCGTCCTGGACGGTCCCCAAGGACTCAGTGACGTCCTCCCACGCCTTGGCGGCGGACATCGCCGTGTCGCCGAGGGCGGGCACTGCAGCCTCCCACGCATAGCGGGCGGCCTTGGCGCGCTTGCGTGTCTCGTGCCAGCCGATCAGCTGGTCGTGGCCCTCCAGCCGCTCGGCCTGCGCCCACTCCTTGAGTGTGCGCCGGCCCACCTGCTCGAGTCGCTCGGGCAGGAGGCCTTTCGCGCGGGCTGCGGCGTACTCGTTGAAGGGGGGAGCGACCACCCACTCGACGAGGGCCTCTCGCAGCGCCTCGAAGCGCTCGGAGTCGAGGGCCTGGACGAGTGCGGCATGGGCGGTGGAGTGGCGTACATCCAACTCCGCCGTGATCCGCTCACCCACGGGGCCGATGAGAGCATCCTCGGGAAGCGCCTCGACGGCCGGCACGAGGTGGGCCTTGAGGACCTCCGCGTCCCGGGGCCCTCCGAGCATCTCGCCGAGCCACTTGAGCTCTGTGCGGATCTCCTGGACGCGGTCCCTGTCGAGGAAGGGACGGAACGTCCGGAGTGCCGAGCGCAGCCGGCGTACGCCGACGCGCATCTTGTGCACCGAATCGGGGGCATCGACGCGCACTTCGGCCTCCCGGCCCTGGATGACGCCGATCTGTTCAGCCATATAGGCACCGATGACCTCGGCGGCGCTCGCCTTGCGGCGCAGTCCGGCGGCCTGCTCGGCCTTGGCCAGGGACTTCCCGAGCGCATGGACCAACTTGGAGGCCGACTCCGAAGGTTCGACCCCTGCCTTGTGCAGGATCTCGGTGATGGCGTCCAGGTGGGCGGGCGTACCCTCCCCGGCGAGCTCGACCTCGAGCTCACGCCACGTCCGGGTCTTGTCTCCCCGCGTCGCCGTGACCGTGTCATCACACAGCAGAGCGATCAGGCGGCCTTCCGCATCCTTGAGCTCAGTCTCCTGCCGGGCGGTGCGGAGCTCGATGACGGGGGCGAGCGGAGCGTACGCGATGACGTCCGCGACCAGAGTGCGGAGCTCGTTGGGCACGCTCGACATGCCCGAACCGTCGGTGAGCGGCAGATGCACTTCCTCGCGGGAATGTCCGTCCATCGGGAGCTTCAAATGCCAGCCGGCGTCACCACCACCCGTGCGACGACGCAGCGTGCGGCGGTTGCGGGCGAGGAGGAAATCCGGGGTGTCGAAATAGATGGCATGCAGATTGTGCAGCCGGGAATCCGCCGGAACGACGACGTCGGTCAGATCCGGTAGTGGAGCCTTGGGCTCGATGCTGAATTTGCGCTCTATCTCGATGGCCACGACCAGCCTTTCCTCCAGGTCGGACGAATTCTAGTCAGCCAAGGTGAACGGCTTTTGAACCAGGGCTGCCGCGACGCTCGCTGCGCCCGCCTCGGACATGACGATCGTGAAGTGATTGGTGTTCGGAATGTCGCGCACGGTCAGCTGGGGCAACCGCTCCGCCCACTGGGTGGCCCACTCGGCCGAGAACATCGCCGCCGGCTCGTTCTGGAGGCCGCGCTCGGCGCGGAGCAGCAACGCCGGGTGCCGGAGCTCTTCCAAGGCCTGAGGCAGCGTGTCACCCAGCTGGATGTCGCGCGAGTCCTCCGCCATCGCCTCATAGTGCGCGGTTGGCCGGAGATGCGGGGGCTCGCCGGTGGTGTCGTACGCGGCGTACGCGGCGAGGTCCGGTCCCCATTCGGAGCCGAGCCCGGGATGCTGCCGCCAGAAGGCGTCGACCGCGTCGAGTGACTCGAACTCCATCCGCAGGCGCTGCTCGGTCGGGGCCAGCACCGCCGTCAGCGCGTCACCGGGGGATGTCGCCTCCGGGAGCTGGACCGGGATCCCGCCGTCCACGAGCAGCAACCGGTCAATGAGGGCCGGCCGCAGGCCGCCGAGGACCAGGGAGATGAAACCGCCCATCGAATGACCCACCACCGGGATCGGCCGATCGTCGCCGGCATCGTCCAGAATCTTCTCGAGCACGATGGCCAGGTCCGCCGCGTGCGCCTGCAACCCATAGGGGCCGGCCAGGTCATTGCTCCGGCCACGGCCCCGCAGATCCGGGGCGATGATGCGCCAACCAGGCAGCGCCCGAGCCAGCCACTGCCACGTCAAATGGGTTGCGGTGATCCCGTGGATCGCCAGCACCGTGCCCTGCTCAGGCCGGTCGGCGGCGGGGTCCCAGATCCCACCCCGCAGGGTGCCGCCCGTGACCTCAATGGCGAGAGGTCGATAGCGCTCCGCCTCGGCGGGGGCCCGCCCGGCTCCCAGCGGGCTCATCGGGCGGTCCAGGCGCCGTCGGCGATCAGGTTGGTGCCCGACACCATCGCGCCGTGCGGACCGCACACGAAAGCCACCATCTCCCCGAGGTCCTCCGGGCGTACGAAATCCTTGATCGGCTGGGGAGCGAGAAGCACCTTGTCCCGGACCTCCTCGACCGGCATGTTGTGCGCCTTGGCCTGATCGGCGAGTTGATGCTCGACGAGGGGAGTCCAGGCATACCCGGGGTTGATGCACACGCTCGTGACACCCTTCTCCGCGCCCTCGAGCGCAACGACCTTCGACAGCCCTTCGAGCCCGTGCTTGGCCGCAACATAGGCGGCCTTGAACGGGGACGCGACGAGACCGTGCACCGAGGAGATGTTGACGATGCGGCCCCAACCCTGGGCATACATGGCGGGGAGAGCGGCGCGGATGAGGAGGAACGGCGCCTCGAGCATGATCCGGTGGATCAGCCGGAAGCGGTCCGGATCGAACTCCTCGATGGGTGACACGTGCTGGATGCCGGCGCAGTTCACCAGGACGTCGGTCTCGAGGCGGAGATCGTCGAGTTCCGTCGTGCGGCCCAGATCCACCACCCAGGCCTTGCCCCCGAGCTCGTCGGCGACACCGTTCGCCGCTTCTTCGTTGAGATCCGCGATCGTCACCTCGGCGCCGTGTCCGGCGAGCGTGCGGGCGATCCCTTCACCGATGCCGCTGCCGCCACCGGTCACGATGACTCGGCGGCCGGCCAGCGTCTGTCCGGGAGTGGGGTCGAGGGTCATGGATGATTCTCCTTCGGTAAGCAACGCGGGCTCGCGTGACGGGGGCGACGATGGGGTCCGGCAGGCGCGCGGAGTCGTCGATGACACCCGTCCACCCTAGCCAGCGGGTCAGTCCGTGCCCTCCTCTTCCCTGTCGCGGAGCGTGAAGCGGCGCACCTTGTTGAGCGCGTTGAACGGCAACTCGGTCACGAACTCGATCGTCTTCGGGACCTTGAACCGTGCCAGCCGCTGCGAACAGTGCGCCTGCAGGGTTTCCTCATCGACCTCGCCACCCTCCCGCAGGACCACGAAAGCCTTGCCCACCTCGCCCCAACGGTCGTCCCGGACCCCGACCACGGCCACGTGGTGGACCGCGTCGTGCAGGCGCAGGACATCCTCGACCTCGGTGGGGGAGACGTTCTCCCCGCCGGACTTGAACATGTCCTTGATGCGATCGACGACGAAATAGAAGCCGTCTGCGTCGCGGTGGACCATGTCACCGGTCAACAGCCAGTCACCGTGCATCGTCGCGGCAGTGGCGTCCGGGTCATCGAGGTAGCCGGGGAACACCCCCGGACCGGCCACCAGCAGCTCACCGGTGGCCTCGCCCTCGAGGATCTCGTGGGTCACGGGATCGGCCACGGCGCAATCGACGTAGGGATAGGGCTTCCCGGACGATCCGTGGTGTGACATCGCGTCCCGGGCAGGGAGACACAGGACGTTGGGGGAAGCCTCGGTGAGGCCATAGCCCTGGCACAACTGGATGCCGCGATCGTGGAAGATCTGCAGTTGCGGCACGGGCAGCGTTCCACCCCCGACCACGACGGTGCCCAGGCTGGACAGGTCGGTGTCATTGAACGCCGGATGCTCCGCCATCATGTGGTACGTCGCCGGGACCCCGATGAAGGTCGTGATGCCGCGGGACTCGATGAGCTCAAGTGCCCGGCCGGCGTCGAACGCCCGCTCGAGCACGACGGTCGCCCCCACCCAGAAGGCCAGCAGCGTCTGGATGTTCCAGCCGCCCGAGTGGAACTGGGGCAGGAACGCGAGCAGCACGTCGGCGTCGGTCATCGGGATCGTGCGGGAGAACGACAGATTGTTCCAGAAGCAATTCGCCTGGGTCAGGGGAGCGGCCTTGGGTTTGCCCGAGCTGCCGGAGGTGAAGATCACCAGGATCGGGTCGTCATCCTGCGCCGGACCGGGCAGGGGTGGCTCGTCGCCCGCGCGAGCGGGAGGATCAGCGAGTTCCGGGAAGGAAATGTGCGGGGGACGCCTGTCCCCGTTGGATTGCTGGGCGAGAAGATCCAGCGCCTGGGCACCCAGCTCGGCGTACTCGTCCTCCACCACCACGAGCGAGGGGGTCGAACGGTCGAGCTGATCGGCGAGTTCGTACGCGGTGAGTCGCCACATGAGCGGCACGAGGGCCATGCCGCGGTCGGCGCACGCGAAGAACAGCACCACCTGGTCGGCACTGTTGCCGCTGATCGTGGCGATCCGGTCCCCACGGCCATATCCGGCGTTCGCAAGGGCGTCGGAGAGGGCGCGCGACCTGTCGTACAGGTCCCCATAGGTCAGGTGCGTGCCCCGGTCCTCGATCGCGATCGAATCGGGCGCCATGCGGGCCCGGTCCGCAACCCAGCGAAACAGCGTATGGGCACCCGGCGTTGGCGACATCACACGACCTCCTCGAGCGTCTCCCGCGGATCGGGCCATCCCGAGCGGGCACGGGTTGAGCGGGGGCGAGTCCGAAAGGACATACCCATTGGGGACAACACAACCAGACGGGGCGGGGGAGCGGGTGAAATCTCGGTGACCCGAGCCGTTCACCCGGAGGGCCTAGCGTGCGTGCCCATGACCGCTCAGCAGCCTGCCCTCGTCCGCCGTCTCGGCCTCGGTGACGGCGTGTTCATCGGTCTCGGATCGATGATCGGCGCCGGAGTCTTCGCGGTGTGGGCGCCCGCCGCCCATGCCGCAGGTCGATGGCTCTTGGTCGGCCTGGCCATCGCCCTCGTCGTCGCGTTCTGCAACGCCACTTCCTCGGCCCAGCTCGCTGCCCAGTATCCGACCTCCGGCGGCACCTATGTCTACGGTCGGGAACGGCTCGGGCATTGGCCGGGAGTCATTGCGGGCTGGGGATTCGTGGTCGGCAAGACCGCCTCGATCGCGGCGATGGCGCTGACGTTCGGGGCGTACGTCTTCGACCCCTATGCCCGCTGGATCGCGGTGGCCGTCGTCATCGTGCTCACGGGGGTGAACCTGTTGGGCGTGACGCGGACCGCCCAGGTGACCCGCGTCATCGTCTCGGTCGTGTTGGTCGTGCTCATTCTGGTGTCCGTGGCGAACGTGCAGGGTGGCGTACGCGAATTCCCGCCCGGGCAGCCGATCGTTCCGGTGCAGGGCGGTCTCTATGGCGTCCTGCAGTCGGCCGGCCTGTTGTTCTTCGCGTTCGCCGGTTATGCCCGCATCGCCACGATGGGGGAAGAGGTGAAGAACCCCAAGCGCGTCATCCCGTTGGCGATCCTGTGGTCGTTGCTGCTGACGGCCGTGGTGTACGCGGTCGTGGGCGGGCTGCTGCTGTGGCGCATCCCGGCGGAGATCCTGGGTGTCACCGACGCGCCGCTCGCCTTCGCGACCGCGCACTCCCCGTGGGTCTGGCTGACCCCCGTGGTCGCCGCGGCGGCCGCGCTCGCCACCGTCGGGGCGATGCTCAACCTGATGACAGGGGTCGGACGGACAACGCTCGCGATGGCCCGCAACCAGGATCTGCCCGGTTGGCTCGCGCGTGTCGATGCGGTCCATCGGGTGCCCCGCAACGCGGAGTTGGTGCTGGCAGCCGTGGTGTGCGGGCTGGTGCTCGTCACCGATGTACGCATCGTGATCGGCTTTTCCAGCTTCGGCGTCCTTGTCTATTATCTGATCGCCAATCTTTCTGCCTGGACACAGGATCGCGGTGATCGCCGCTATCCACGGTTCGTCCAGGCACTGGGAGCAGCGGCCTGTGTGGTGCTGGTGGTGACCCTGCCCTGGCAGGCCATCGGTCTCGGGGTCGCGGTCTATGTCGTGGGTGTGGTTTATCGGTTGATCCGAGGTCGCGGCAGGACCAACGTGGCAACAACCAGCGTCGGGAAGGACGGGATTGAGGAGTCCCGGCCCCGTCGCGCGGCCGATTGACAGTCGGGTTGACGCGGCTCGGTCGGTTTGCGGCGTGGATGTCGAATCCCTGCCGTAGGGTGCTCCTGTCATTTTGATTCGGCGCTCGGGGCGCCGTGAGGAGGAACGATGCGCATCGGTGTGCCTCGAGAGATACGTCAGGGCGAGACGATGGTGGCTGCGACCCCCAAGACCGTCACGCAACTGATCGGTCTTGGCTATGAGGTCGTGGTCGAACACGGCGCGGGCGAACGCGCCCACTTCCCGGATGCCCGCTATGCGGCGGCCGGGGCTTATGTGGAGTCCGTCGAGGAGGTGTGGAAGTCCGACATCATCCTCAAGGTCTATGAACCGATGGGGGAGGAATTCCACCGCATGCGCAAGGGACAGCAGATCATCTCGATCATGGCCCCTGCGCGGAACGAGCCACTGATCGAGCTGCTGTCGAAGCACGGCGTGACCGGTCTCGCGCTGGACGCAGTGCCCCGCATCTCGCGAGCCCAGGCCCTCGACGTGTTGTCCTCGCAGGCCAACGTGGCGGGCTATCGCGCCGTCGTCGAGGCCGCGCACGCGTACGGTTCGCTGCTCAATGGCCAGGTGACCGCAGCGGGCAAGGTGCCGCCGGCGAACGTCTTCGTGATCGGGGCCGGCGTCGCGGGTCTGGCGGCGATCGGCACCGCCGTGTCGCTGGGCGCCATCGTGCGCGCCACTGACGTCCGGCCGGAGGTGGCTGAACAGGTCCAGTCGATGGGCGGCGACTTCGTCCACATCGACGACACCGCAGAGATCTCCACAGATGGTTATGCGAAGGAGATGTCCGCGGACCAGGAGGCCAGGGCGAAGGAACTGTACGCCCGGGAGTCCGCCGAGGCTGACATCGTCATCACGACCGCCCTCATCCCGGGCCGTCCCGCGCCCACGCTCATCACGACCGAGATGGTCCGCAACATGAAGCCCGGCTCGGTCATCGTCGACATGGCCGCGGCCAACGGCGGCAACTGCGAGCTCACCGTCAAGAACGAGAAGATCGTCACCGACAACGGTGTGATCATCCTCGGTTTCACCGACCTCGCGGGACGCCTGCCAACTCAGTCGTCGCAGCTGTTCGGCACCAATGTCGTCAACCTCATGAAGCTGCTGACCCCGGGCAAGGACGGCCAAGTCGTCCTCGACATGGACGACGTCGTCCAGCGGACGATCACCGTCGTGCGCGACGGCGAGATCATGTGGCCCCCGCCGCCCGTGTCCGTGTCGGCGGCCCCTGTGCCTGCCGCCGCGTCCGCGACGGCACCGACCGAGGTCGCCAAGATCGACCCGGAGGCGGAAGCGAGCCGCAAGCGGCGCCGGACGATCTTCACCGGGGCCCTGGCCCTGGTGCTGTTCGCCCTGATCGGCAGCTTCGGCCCGGCTGCACTGCTCCCGACCTGGACCGTGTTCATCCTCGCGATCTTCGTCGGGTTCTATGTCATCTCGAACGTGAGCCATTCGCTCCACACGCCGCTCATGGCGGAAACCAACGCCATCTCCGGCATCATCATGGTCGGCGCGCTGCTCCAGGTGGGCTCCGACAACCTGGCCATCACGATCATGGCGTTCATTGCGATCCTGGTCGCTTCCATCAACGTGTTCGGCGGATTCCTCGTGACCCGCCGGATGCTCGGCATGTTCACGAAGGGCTGATCGGATGCTGCTCACGATGGTTCAGACCGCCTATATCGTTGCGGCGGTCCTGTTCATTCTGGCCCTCGCCGGGCTGTCCAAGCATGAGTCGGCGAAGGTCGGCAACATGGCCGGCATGATCGGCATGGTCATCGCCCTCGGGGCGACGATCGCCGAGTCCCTCACCTGCAGGGCGCCGGCGGAGGGCGAAATCGCGCACTGTGAATATGCGATGGCTCGTCCGATGACGGCCCTGCTGCTGTTCGCCGCGGTCCTGATCGGTGCTGCGATCGGTGTCTGGCGGGCCCGGACGGTCGAGATGACCGGCATGCCCCAGCTCATCGCGATCCTGCACTCCTTCGTCGGCATCGCGGCCGTGCTGGTCGGTTTCAACTCCTTCCTGGCGGCGGACACCCACAACGCCGCCCACCTCGTCGAGGTGGCGCTCGGTGTCCTGATCGGCGCGTACACGTTCACGGGTTCCGTCGTTGCGTTCGGCAAACTGTCCGGCCGGATGAAGTCCAAGCCGATGACGCTGCCGGCGCGCAACCTGCTGAACCTGCTGGTGTTCCTGGTGTCGGTCGGATTCATGGTGTGGTTCGTGGTCGCGCCCAGCGTGGTCCCGCTGATCGTGATCGCGGTCATCGGTTTCGCCCTCGGCTGGCACATGGTGGCGTCGATCGGCGGCGGCGACATGCCGGTCGTCGTGTCGATGCTCAACTCCTATTCCGGCTGGGCCGCAGCCGCCGCCGGCTTCATGCTGAACAACAACCTGCTCATCGTGACGGGTGCACTCGTCGGTGCCTCCGGTGCGATCCTGTCCTACATCATGTGCAAGGGCATGAACCGCTCCTTCATCTCGGTGATCCTCGGCGGATTCGGTGAGGGCGCAGGTCCCGCGATCGAGGCCCGGGACTATGGCGAACACCGCGAGATCATGGCCGACGGGGCGGCGGAACTGCTCAAGACCGCCAAGCGCGTCATCATCACCCCGGGCTATGGCATGGCCGTTGCCAAGGCCCAGGGTCCGGTGGCGCAGCTCACCCAGAAGCTCCGGGACGAGGGGGTGGACGTGCGCTTCGGCATCCATCCCGTGGCGGGGCGTCTGCCGGGTCACATGAACGTGCTTCTGGCCGAGGCGCGGGTCCCGTATGACATCGTGCTGGAGATGGACGAGATCAACGAGGACTTCGATGACACGGATGTGGTCCTCGTGATCGGCGCCAACGACACCGTGAACCCGGCGGCGTTGGAAGAACCCAACTCACCGATCGCGGGCATGCCGGTCCTCGAGGTGTGGCACTCCGACAACGTCATCGTGTTCAAGCGGTCCATGGCGGCCGGCTATGCCGGCGTGCAGAACCCGCTCTTCTTCAAGGAGAACACCCAGATGTTGTTCGGTGATGCCAAGGATCGCGTGGAAGACATCATCAAGGCGCTCTGAACGACAGCGCTCTGACCGAAAGGGATGGCGTGCGCGAACGGGTGACTGTGCTGGGGGCGGGGCTGACCGGCCTCACCCTCGGTCTCCTGTGTGCCAAGGCGGGGCACCGGGTGACGGTCGTCGATCCGGCATTGCGGATCGGTGACCCCCGGGGCCTCATGGCCGCACCGGCGAGTGTGCAGCAGGAACTGCAGTACCACCATGTGTGGCGGTGGGCGGGGACTGCCGCCGCACAGGCGTACGCCGAGCAGGTGCGCCTCGCCCAGGACGTCGTGGTCGCATTGGCGTCCGACGTGGGCGTACCCGTGCACCGGACGGACGTGGCCACGGTCACCAAGGACGGCAAGGAAGCGTTCTGGCTGCGCTATGAAGCACAGGCGATGCGGGCGGCCGGTTTGGATCCTGCTTTCACCGACACGTCCGGCCTGCCGTTCAGCACCCGCCCGCAGCTGGTGTCGAGCGATCAGCCAGTCGTGGATGTGACCCTCTATCGCGACCAGCTCGCGGAGGCCTTCCGCTCCGCCGGAGGGGAACTGTCCCCGCATGCGCCCGGCAAGGCGGGCGATGGTTGGGTGGTGTCCACCACGGTGGAGCCGATGTTCGACGGAGCGGGGATGAGAGTACGCCTGCGGCCGGCGAGGTGGACCTGGGTCGAATTCACTGCAGCCGCGCTGCCCACCCGCAGCATGTCCGACCTGGACGATGGCGGCCATGTCCTCGCGGTTGCGGGGGACCGGGCCTGGTTGGGCAGCCGGTCCGGGTCCGCGCTGGACTGGGTGACCCGGCATGTGGAGGACGTCACGGTCCGGGCCCAGTGGGAGGCACGCACGAACGCGAGTTTCGACGCACTGCCGTTCGTCGGCCACGCCGGCGGACACCGTCGCCTGGTGGCCTGTGGCTTCGACTGTTGGGAGCTCACCCTCGGGACCGCGGCTGCGATGCAACTGCTCGACGTGATCAATGGGTCAGCCGAGCGGCTGCCACGTGCGGTGACCGTGGGCCGGGCCGTGTGGGGCCGGGTGCGCCACGGCCTGCGCATCCACCCCGTCACGCCGTTCCCCCGGAGGGGTTGAGTCCCGACGGTCAACGACGGGCCCATTCGGCTCCGGGATCATTCGCCCGCGTAGCCCACCGACTCCCACGCGATCGAGCTGAGGCCCGGTGCGCCATAGCCGGCGAGCCGGACTCCCACCGCGATGCTCTGGGGCAGTTGATAGAGCGGGGCCGTCGGCATGTGCTCCCACAACAGCCGATCGAGCTCGTTGGCGGCGGCACGACGCTGTTCGGGGTCACCCTCAAGGGTGATCCGTTGGATGAGCGCGTCGATCGCCGGGTCCTCGAACCTCGCCCAGTTCTCCTCGGCCCCGGCACCGAAGCGGGCGTCGAGATCGGCGAGCGGATAATTGCCGCCCTCGATGCCGACGACGACCATGTCGAAGTCGCCACCGGCGAGGACCGACCCGTTGTCGAAGTTCTCCAACGTCACGTCCTCCATCAGGACGCGGATGCCGACCTCGCCGAGCTGAGCGGCGATCGCGTCGGCCTCGTTCTCCGACATCCTGAGTCCCTGGATCCGGGCAAGCCGGACCTCGAGGGGACGACCGTCCCGGACGCGCTGTTCCTCCGAACGACGCCAACCGGCTTCATCCAGCAGGTCGCGTGCGGCGGCCTGGTTGCGGGTGAGCTCGAGCTCGGCGGCGTTGTCCGCGTACCCCTCCTGGCCCGGCAGATAGATCCGGTTGCCCAGCGGAGCCGCGGTGAACCCGATCCCGGGCAGCGCCGCCGTGCCCACTCCGGATCGGTCCAATGCCACAGCAATCGCCTGCCGGACCTTCGGGTCGCTGACGGCGCCGGGGGAGGAGGTATTGAACACCAACTGGCGCGATACGGCTGACCCGGCCTGGCGTACCTCCACACCCTGCACCCGGCGGACCGCGGCATAGAAGTCGGAGGATCCGACGATGTCGACCGCGTCGATCTGGGCGTCGCTGAACGCCTTGACTTGGTTCTCGCGCGGGATTTCCTTGATCGTGATGCGAGCCAACGTGGGTTTGGTCGTGCCCCACCAGTCCTCGTTGGGACTGGCGACCACGGCCTTGGTCTCGATGCTGCCGCTGTCCGGCAGGAAGGGTCCGGAAGCCCACTCCTTGCGGACCTCGGTCCAGCCGGTGTTGAAGACCTGGGGGCTGCGTACGCTGTCCGCGCGGAGCACGCTCACCCGGTCGAAGATGCCCCGCCACTCGGGATAGGCGCGGTTGAAGGTCAGCTCCACCGTCGACTCGTCCACACCCTGGGCGACTCCCTGAATGTCGCGGAAGCGCAGATCGGACGAACACGTGAAGCCCGTCGATCGGCCATTGCACGCGGCCCAGGTCGCCACGACGTCGGTGGCGGTGATCTTCTTGCCGTCTCCCCAGACCGCACTCGGGTTGAGCTTGAGCGTGACCTTGGTGGGGTTGCTGGACGTTTCGGTCGCCGACGCCAGGAAGTCGGGGTTGGGCACCGCCACGCCGCGTTCGTCATAGCGGAAGAACGTCGGCAGATAGGACTGCTGGAGCAGCGCGAACTCCGCATTCGACTCCTCGGCCATGGGGTTCAGCGTCCCGAACTCGTCCACGGCCAGGCGCAGTTCGCCGCCCGGCGCGTGCGTGGTGGGATCGGTCGGGTTGAGCGCGCTCACGGCGAGTGGTGTCGTGTTCGTCTCGCCGTGATCCACCGGACCCGAACAGCCGGTCGCCAGCAGAACCGCGATCATGGGCAGCGTCACCAGCGCTCGCAGCTTCATTGCCATCCTCTCATTGCTTCATCAGCCCCGATGACCTCAAACGGCCCACCGACACCTTGGTCCGCAACCGGTCAGATCCACGATCGGAACCACATCCTGGACAGCCACTGCGGATAGGGCAGGAGGGCGTCGGTGAGGATCGGATAGATGTACGCAAAATTGAGCGCCACCAACGTCACCGCAACACCGGCGACGATGCTGCCCCACCAGCGTCTGGGTCCATCGGCAGGTCCCAGCAGCGCGCCGATGACCAGGGCGATCGCGATGCAGGTGAACGGGATGATCATGATCGCATAGAAGAAGAACAGCGGCCGTTCGGCGTTGGGGAACCACGTGAGCCAAGTGGCTGCGAGCCCGAGAACCGGCACCCCGAAGCGCCAGTCGCGGTTGCCGACCCACAGAAGCAGCGCCGCCACCAGGGCGAACACGCCGATCCACCACAGCACCGGCGTGCCCATCCCGGTGATCACCCGCAGACAATTGTCCGGACCGACACAGCCGTCCGTGCCGGGTTGGATGTCATTGACCGCGTCGATGCCGATGGGGCGGGCCATCACCAGCCAGCCGATCGGGTGTGCCTCATAGACGTGGGTGGCCTCCTTGATGCCCTCGCCGGTGTGGAACCCGTAGATCTCGCGGTGATAGTTCCAGAGCGAGCCCAATGCCGTGCCGAACAAGCGCACCACGGGGTCGTCGGGATGGTTGGCGCCGTAGTCCCGGGAATAGCCACCGGAAGTCGTCAGCCAGCCCCACCAGGTGAGCACATAGATCGGGACCGCGAGGACAACCTGATAAACGAACGCGATCGGGCCGTCGGCCATGAGGCTGACCGGTGCCTCACGGCCGGCACCGGCCATCCGCCGGGCGCCCATGTCCCACAGGACCGATACGACGGAGAAGATCGCCAGCACCCAGATCGAGCTCCATTTGGTCCCACAGGCCAGCGCGAACAACACCCCGGCCACCAGCCGCCATGGCCGCCACAGGGCCAACGGACCATAGGTCCCGCCGAGGTCGGGAATGCCCTTGGCATCCAAGTGGTCCGCGAGCTTGCGGCGAAACCAGTCCCGGTCGATCACCAGTGCCGAGACCGCAGCGACGGTGAAGAACGCCTGGAAGATGTCGAGCAGGGCGATGCGGGACATCGCGAAGTGGAGCCCGTCCAAGCTCAGCAACAGGGCTGCGACCGCCCCGATCAAGGTGGACCGGGAGAGTCGCCGGGCGAGGAAGAAGACGACCAGGATCAGTCCGCAGCCGGCGATCAGGGAGGGGAACCGGAAACCGAACGCATTGAACCCGAACAGGTGGATCCCCAGCGCGATCAGCCACTTGCCGACGGGCGGGTGCACGATGAAGGCCCCGGTCTCCTGCAGACCGCTGAAGTCCCCGCCGATCGCGGCGTCGTTGGCGCCCTCGGCCCAGTTGCGTTCGAAGCCCGACTGGAGGAGCGCATAGGCGTCCTTGGCGTAATAGGTCTCGTCGAACATCAACCCCGTCGGCCGGGTGAGCTCGACGATGCGCAGGATGAACGCCACCAGGGTGATCGTCAGCGCGATCAGCCACGCCACTCGCCAGTCCGAGGGCATCGGATTGCGCAACCGGTCGATCGTGGACGGCCGGGGCCCGATCTGGGGGTCTCCCGTGACCGGATGGGGGCCCTGCCACCACCGGCGGCGGAGGTCCTTCGGTGACGTCTCCGCGGCATCCTCGAGGCTCGGTTCGGTCACGATCGGCTCCGTGGCTGACGATGGGTGGACGTTCACGGGCGCCATCCTAACCGCGGGGTCGGACAGTCCCGACGGATTGCGGGTCTGTCCGGAAGCCGGGCAGAGCGTGAGCCGATCGTCTCGCAAGTGCTGACACGTCCGGTCTACGGTGAACCCATGAGCACCCACCCCGCTGCAACCCCGCCCACCGACTCGGCATCGCGGGGGGCAGGGCAACTGGTGCTCGCCGGCACACCGATTGGTGACGTGGAGGATGCATCGCCGCGGCTGCGCAGGCTGTTGACGGAGGCCGATGTCATTGCCGCGGAGGACACGCGACGACTCACCGGCCTGTTGCAGCGACTCGGAGTGATGTCCCGGGCCAAGGTGGTCTCCTACTTCGAGGGCAACGAGGCCACCCGCACCCCTGGGCTGATTGATGCGGTGCGTGAGGGGGCCACGGTCGTGCTGATCACCGATGCCGGCATGCCGTCGGTATCCGATCCCGGCTATCGCCTGGTGTCCGCGGCGGTCGAGGCCGGCGTACCTCTCACCGCCGCACCCGGGCCCTCCGCCGTCCTCACCGCCCTGGCTGTCTCGGGCCTCCCTGTCGATCGGTTCTGTTTCGAGGGCTTCCTGCCGCGCAAGAAGGGTGAGCGCAGCCGACGTCTGGCCGAGTTGGTCGATGAGAAGCGCACGATGGTCTTCTTCGAGGCCCCCCATCGGTTGGCGGCGTTTCTCACCGATGCGGCTGCAGCGTTGGGGGAGGACCGTCCGGCGGCCGTGTGCCGTGAGCTGACCAAGACCTATGAGGAGGTACGCCGGGACGGCCTCGCAGCGCTTGCGCGCTGGGCTGCGGACGGGGTGCGGGGCGAGATCACGATCGTGATCTCCGGCGCCGCCCACCAGGCGGCGGACCCGGCGGATCTCGTTTCCGACGTCGAGGGATTGGTCGCCGAGGGGCAGAAACTGAAGGCCGCGGTCAACGAAGTCGCTGCCCGGGCCCGCGTACCCCGAAATGCCCTCTATCAAGCCGTGCTCGACAGCCGACGCGAGGAATAATGCCTCACCGGCACGGCTACGGTGGGGAGCGATGAAGCTCACCGACCCGATTCCCGCGACCCCTGACAGCCTCTATGACCATTTCACCGGCTGGGCCGATGAGCGTGGGCTGGATCTCTATGACCACCAGGACGAGGCCGCGATCGAGCTCTTCTCCGGCAACAACCTCATCCTCGCGACGCCGACCGGATCGGGGAAGTCGCTGGTCGCCGTCGCCGCCCACTTCGCGGCGCTGGCGGGGGACCGCGTGTCGTTCTATACGGCGCCGATCAAGGCATTGGTGAGCGAGAAGTTCTTCAGCCTGTGCGAGATCTTCGGCGCCGACAACGTCGGGATGATCACCGGCGACGCGTCGGTCAACGCCGATGCGCCGATCATCTGCTGCACGGCGGAGATCCTTGCGAACATCGCCCTGCGGGAGGGCCGGACCGCCGATGTCGGGCTCGTGGTCATGGACGAGTTCCACTTCTATTCCGAGCCCGACCGGGGCTGGGCGTGGCAGGTGCCGCTGCTCGAGCTCCCGCAGGCGCAGTTCCTGTTGATGTCGGCGACGCTCGGCGATGTGTCGAAGTTCTGCGCGGACCTGACCCGGCGTACAGGGCGGGACACCAACGTCATCGCCGACGCCGAACGACCAGTCCCACTCGAGTTCGAATGGTCGATGACGCCCCTGCAGGACAAGGTGACCGAGCTCGCCGAGGCGGGCCGGGCGCCGATCTACATCGTCCATTTCACCCAGGCCGAGGCACTCGAGCGCGCCCAGTCGTTGCTGTCGATCAAGCTCGTGGACAAGAGCGTCACGGATCGGATCGCGGCGGAGATCGGGGCCTTCCAGTTCGGGCCCGGCTTCGGCCGCGTGCTGTCCAAGCTCGTACGCCGCGGGATCGGCGTACATCACGCCGGAATGCTGCCGAAATATCGGCGGCTCGTCGAGCAACTGGCCCAGACCGGGCTGTTGAAGGTGATCTGCGGCACAGACACCCTCGGTGTCGGGATCAACGTGCCGATCCGGACGGTGCTGATGACGGGGCTGACGAAGTTCGACGGGTCACGGGTGCGCCGGCTGCGGTCCCGGGAATTCCACCAGATCGCCGGGCGCGCCGGCCGCGCAGGATTCGACACCGTCGGCTATGTCGTCGTGCAGGCCCCGGAGCACGTCATTGAGAACGAGCGGGCGCTGGCGAAGGCCGGGGACGACCCGAAGAAGCGGCGGAAGGTGCAGCGGAAGAAGGCGCCGGACGGCTTCATCGGCTGGACGGAGGAGACTTTCGAGAAGATCATCGAGGCGCAGCCCGAGCAGCTGATCTCCCGGATGCGGGTGACCCACGCGATGCTGCTGAACGTCGTGCAGCGCCCGGGGGATCCGTGGGTCGCCATGAAGAATCTGCTGCAGGACAACCATGAGGACTGGCGCTCACAGCGGCGGCTGTCCCGGCGGGCCATCGCGCTGACCCGTGGGCTGCTCGGGTCCGGAGTTCTGGTCAAGCTTCCGGAGCCGGACAAGACAGGACGGACGTGCGCGCTCGCCGAGACCGTCCAGGACGATTTCGCGTTGAACCAGCCGCTTGCCCCGTTCGCGGTCGCGGCGCTGGACCTGCTGGATCGCGAGTCGGACACCTATGCCCTCGATGTCGTGTCCGTGATCGAGGCCGTGCTGGACGACCCCAACCAGATCCTGTTCGCCCAGCAGCACAAGGCGCGCGGTGAGGCGGTCGCCGAAATGAAGGCGGACGGCGTGGAATATGACGAGCGGATGGAGCTCCTCGAGGACGTCGGTTGGCCCAAGCCACTGGAGGATCTGCTGGAGCACGCCCTCGGGGTGTTCGCCCAGACGCACCCGTGGGTCGACAGGAACTCGCTGTCACCGAAGTCGATCGTGCGGGATCTGTGGGAGCGGGCGATGGACTTCACCCAGTACATCGGCTTCTATCAACTGCAGCGCTCCGAGGGCCTCGTGTTGCGCTATCTGACCGACGCCTATCGGACGCTGCGGCAGACGGTGCCCGAGTCGTTCCGAACCGAGGAGCTCATGATCCTCATCGAGTGGCTCGGCGAGCTGGTCCGACAGACCGACTCCTCGCTGCTCGACGAGTGGGAGGCCCTGACCGATCCCGAGAAGGTCGCGGAAGCTGCGGCGGCCGCGGCAGCCGGGGCGCCACCGCCGCCACCCCGGCCCGTCACCGGCAACGAGCGGGTGTTCACCGCGATGGTCCGCCAAGCGATGTTCCGCCGGATCGAGCTCGCCTCCCGGGACCGGTGGGAGGATCTCGGCTCGCTGGAGACCGCCGTTGCGCAGCTGCCCGAGCCGGCCCTGCCCGTGGTGATGACGGCAGAGGCCTGGGACGACGCGCTCGGATTGTATTGGGACGAACACGAGGACCTGCTGACCGACGCCGAAGCGCGGGGGCCGGGGCTCTTCCGAATCGAGAAGCACCGCACCCGCTGGGAGGTCACCCAGGTCGTGCACGACCCGGAGGGGAACCACGACTGGCGGATCCTCGCCGAGGTCGATCTGCCGGCCAGTGATCAGGCCGGCACGGCCGTCGTTCGTGCGCTCGCGCTTGAACGACTGGGTGGCTAGCGCCTGCTGGGACTGGGACTCCGGCTGTCCGGGTGGCTCGGACGGGCGGGCCAACCCCGCGTAAACTCCCTCGCACCAACGAATCACCAACGGAGGTGGGGGTGGCCGACAATCCGGTGACGGTGACCATCGCACGTCGGGTGGTGCCGGGACGCGAGGCGGATTTCGAGACCTGGGCCGATCGGCTGACGGATTCGGCATCCGGGTTCCCGGGCTATCTCGGGTGTGGCCGGCTCAAGCCCGGCGCGGGGGAAGGCGATCCGCAGGTATGGCACGTTGTCTATCGATTTGCGAGCCAGGAGAAGCTTGATGCCTGGGAGGCGAGCGCGGAGCGTCAGCATCTGCTTGATGAGGGCGCTGAGCTGATGGAGACCGTGGCGGCACAAAAAGTGTCGGGCCTGGAGACGTGGTTCTCGCTCCCCGGGATGCTGACCAATCCGCCGCCCAAATGGAAGATGTTCGTGGTCTCCGGTCTGGTGATCTATCTGTTGCAGGTGCTGGAGTACACAGTTTTTGGACAGTTCGTGACGGATTGGCCGATCCCGGTGCGCGTGCTGTTCATGTCGTTCCCTGTGACTGCGATCATGACGTGGCTCGTGATGCCGAAGGCGAGTGTGGTGCTGCGGCGCTGGCTCTACGCGGCGGATTGAGATCAGCCGCGTAAACTCCCGGGGGTGAAGAAGGAACTGCCTCCGAGCCCTGAACCGCTGCCGCGGCCGGTGGTGGACTCCCACTGCCACTTGGACACGGCCGCCCATGTCACCGGACTCTCACCCGCCGATGCCATCGCCCGTGCAGCAGAGGCGAACATCACCAGAATCGTGCAGATCGGCTGTGACGTTGACGACTCACGCTGGGCGATCGAGACCGCGCATGCCCACCCCGAGGTTGTCGCCACCGTCGCGCTCCACCCCAACCAGGCCGCGCGGATGTCACGCGAAGAGCTGTCAGCAGCGCTCGTCGAGATCGATGGGCTCGCGACCGACGAACGGGTCCGCGGGATTGGTGAGACCGGACTGGACTATTACCGAACACGGGAGTCGGAGGGAAAGGCCCGGCAGCACGAGTCGTTCGCCGCGCATATCTCCTTGGCGCATGCCCATGGCAAGACGCTCGTGATTCACGACAGGGATGCACATGACGACATCCTCAAGGTCCTGGACGCAGAAGGCGCACCGGAGCGGTTCATCATGCACTGCTTCTCCGGTGACGCTGCGTTCGCACGCGAATGCCTGGATCGGGGTGCGTACCTGAGCTTCCCCGGCCCCGTCACCTACAAGGCGAACGACGATCTCCGGGCAGCGTTGCGGGCAACGCCGATCGACCGGGTGCTGGTCGAGACCGACGCGCCCTATCTGGTGCCCATGCCCTGGCGCGGCTATCCCAATGCGTCCTATTTGATCCCGCACACCGTGCGTCATATGGCCGAGGTTCGTGGGGAGTCGGTGGCGGAGCTGTGCGATGCGCTGACGGAGAATGCCTTTGCGGTGTTCGGTGGTGCTTGGTGACCGATGCCGACGCGCTGGCCCGGGTGATCGGGCGACGGCGGATGGTGCGTCGTTTCGACGCCAGAGCCGTTCCGCCGGAGTTGGTGGACGAGTTGACGGGGTACGCCCTGCGCGCGCCCTCTGCCGGTTTCACCCAGGCAGTGTCGCTGTTGGTGCTGACCGAACAGCGAGTACGCCGATTCTGGGCGGTCTCGGCCCTGCCGCGGGGAGTGAACCCCGATCAACTGCTCAGCGAACCTCCGAACGCGTGGCTGGCCGGGATGATGACGGCGCCCGTGATCGTGCTCGTGTGGACCGACCGCGGAGCCTATGAACGGCGCTACGCCGAGCCGGACAAGGGCTGGGGGACCGATCCGGAAACCCAGCCGTGGGCAGCGCCCTATTGGTGGGTGGACGCGGGGATGGCCGTTGAGAACGTGTTGCTGGGTGCGACCGCACAGGGGCTGGGTGCCTGCTTCTTCGGGGTTCCTCCGGACCGGGCGGACGCGGTTCGCGGTGAGTTCGGCGTGCCTGCCGAACAACTCTCCGTGGGCGCGATCGCCCTCGGCTGGGCAGCGGAAGCCACCGAATCCAGTGGCTCGCCACGCAGGCGAAAACGCCGCCACCCCGCGGAATTGATTCACAAGGAGGCTTGGTGAGCGGATTGCTCGACGCACGGACGATCCGTGAGCTTGCTGCCCAACTCGACCTGCGACCGACCAAGCAGCGGGGGCAGAACTTCGTCATCGATGCCAACACGGTCCGGCGCATCGTGGCGTTGGCCCGGGTCGAGCCGGACGACGTCGCGCTCGAGATCGGTCCGGGGCTGGGCTCGCTGACGCTGGGGCTCCTCGAGGTGGCCCGACACGTGACGGCAGTGGAGATCGAGGATTCGCTCGCGGCGCAGTTGCCCATCACGGCGGCGGCCCGCGTGCCGGGGGCAGCGGACCGGCTCAGCGTCGTCAACGCCGATGCGTTGCGCGTGAACGAGTTGCCCGGGCCGGCACCGACGACGGTCGTGGCCAACCTGCCCTACAACGTCTCCGTCCCCGTGTTGCTCCACCTCCTGGCGACCTTCCCCTCTCTGCAGCGCGGGTTGGTGATGGTCCAGCTCGAAGTGGCGGATCGGCTCGTCGCCCCGCCGGGGTCGAAGGTCTATGGGGTGCCGTCGGTGAAGATGGCCTGGTATTGCTCCGCCAAGCGCGTCGGCACCGTGCCCCCCTCGGTCTTCTGGCCTGCGCCGAACGTGGACTCGGGGTTGGTGCGATTGGTACGCCGGGACCCGCCCGTCACCACCGCCGCCCGGGCGGAGGTCTTCCGCGTGGTCGATGCGGCGTTCGCGCAGCGGCGGAAGATGTTGCGGGCCGCGCTGTCCGGTATCGCCGGGTCATCGGCCGCAGCGAGCGAGGCGATCGAGGCTGCGGGGATTGATCCGACCCTGCGTGGGGAGGCGCTCGACGTGGCCGACTTCGCCCGCATCGCTGAGGCGCTGTCGCCGATCGCCTGAGCTGCCGGTGCACGTTGCGCCGCCAAGCGGCCAGGCGGACAGGCAGGAATACGGGAAAAGAAGCCGCAGGGATTCCCTTTGCCATCCAGGGGGATGGTGCTAGGGTGATTTCATCGTCAAGGAGATCGGAGTTTCCGATGGTGAAGGACAGCCCCGCAGCCGGTCGGCCCGAGCCGGAGAAGACGGAGAAGATCACCGTCAACCTCGGCATCGTCGACCTGGGGGAGATCGACCTGCTGGTGCAGGAAGGCTTCTATGCCAACCGCACCGACTTCATCCGCTCGGCCATCCGCGCCCAGTTGGCAACCCGGGCAACGGCGGTGCAGCAGACCGTCGTCCGCCGGACTCTCCAGTTGGGCAACCATCACTTGTCCCGCGCCGATCTGGAAGCGCTCCAAGCGGCGGGTGAGATGACCGAGGTGCGCGTCCTCGGTCTGGCCTCCATCGCCGACGATGTCACGCCCGAACTCGCGCTGGCCACCATCGCCTCGATCGAGGTGCTGGGCGCGTTCCGGGCATCCGCCGCAGTCAAAGCCGCGCTGCGGCCGCGGATCCTCTGATCCGTTGTCCCCGGGTCCGTTGACCCGGAGCTGCATCATCTGCCGGATCTGACGATCCGAGACGCATCACTCCGACGCCGCATCCTCTGATCGGCGACCCTGCACACCTGCCGCCAGAGCGCGGCAGGCCCACAACCACCAGTGAGGAATCACCATGCCCATTTCACTGTCCACACCCGACCCCGCTGCCATGACGGAGGCGCTCAGCCTCACCCGATCCGGCCGGCTGGCCGAGGCGACCGCGATGATCCAGCGGGCCCTCGGCGGTGCGCAGTTCAGCACCAACGAGTCGACCGCCACGGAGCACGGGCCGCGACGCGTCGAGACACCGCCGACGTGCCGCATGCGCGGTGGGCGGACGCTGGGCGTACGCTCGCGGACTGCCCGGCCCGAAACCTCGCCACCGACGCACGCCCCGTGGAGCCTCGACTCGCTGCCGAGCCTCGGCTCGTTGCCGGGCCTCGGCGGGG
>DUOB01000051.1 GCA_012839035.1 Propionibacterium sp. | reverse complement strand
TTCCTGGGTCGGGGGTGCAGTCGGCTCCGGCTCCGGCTCCCGGGTCGGTGGCGCGGTGGGCTCCGGTTCCTGGGTCGGGGGTGCAGTCGGCTCCGGCTCCGGCTCCCGGGTCGGCGGCGCGGTCGGCTCCGGCTCCCGGGTCGGGAGGGGCGCTGGGACCGGTGCCGGGACGGGATCAGGATCAGGATCAGGCGCCGGGACCGGAACAGGATCAGGTTCAGCCGGCGCCGGAACAGGCTCGGGTGCAAAGGATGGCGCGGCAGCACGTTCCGGCGCAGTCGATGGAGCGGGGGCCGGTTCCGGGACCGGGGCGGGCTCGGGTGCTGGGGGTGGCACCGGTTGAGGTGCCGGATCCCTGCGGATGGGATCGGTCTGCGCAGGGGGGAGCGTCACCGCAACGACGGGATCCGTCGGCGGGATGACCGGTGAGGTCGGCAACTCCTCCTGTTCCTGGCCCTCGGGCACGACTTCCTCACGGGGAATCTCGTCGCCAACGCTCGTGCGGGGCGCTTCATCCGGAGAACCGGACTCGGTTGCCGGGGCCTGCTCAAGATCCTCGCGGGCCTGATCCCGGCCGGCGAGCAGCCCGTCAACGGGCTGATCCTCATCGGCCAGCTGCATGGACTGCGTTCCGCCCAAGGGGATCCTGTTGAATCGCTCGGCTGCTCCGCCGCGTTCGATCTGGATGCCTTCGGGCGCTCCACCCACGTTGAACAGGAGACGTCCCTCGTCGGTGATGAGCTCAGCGTCGGCTTCACCCGGTGTCGCAATGGGTGGGCCCGCCATCTTGCCGTCGCGGGTCAGTTGAATGACCTTTCCACTGCCCTGGCAGACCACGAAGATGGTGTCATCGAAGGCCACCGGCTTGGCGGGTCGCGGGCAGCCCAGGTTGCCCGTTGACACCACACGCACTTCCCCACGGTCGAGGATCACGACCATGGTCTTGTCGGACACTGCAGCGGACACGAGATCGGACGGCCCGTTGACCCGGGCGGGATCAACACCGATGAGTTGACTGCTCTGGCGGTATCCATCGTTCTTGGTGCCGACCTGCGCGATGACCCCCGCACGCGGGCCGAAGACCGACACGCCGACCTCGTGACCGGTGAGCACTGCATCCTCACCGACCAGGGCCACGCGCTTCGCCTTGCGCTCCACGAACCGGGCTCCCTCTGGCTCCCACGACAACCCCCGCAGCACACCGCGAGCGTCAACGACCCAGACCGTGCCCTCGTCGTCCGCCGCCACGTCGGCAATGGGAACGTTGTCCGGCGTGCCCCAAGGCTCCCCGAGGTCCTCGGCGCGCACCGGGTCGACCCGGGAGAGCCTGTTCCGTTCGGTATCGAGGACGAACATCATGCCGCGCGTGACCACGACCTTGGATCCACCGCGGGACGCCCGCACTCCGCCGACGCGCATGCGGCTCATGTCCACCGTCATGATCTCGCCGGTGCGTTCATTGCGCAGCGCCACAATCCCGTCGCCCTGTGTGACTTCGATCGGGTCGCTGCCGGCACCAACCTGATAGCCCCGCTCGACTCGCTTGGAGCCAGGGATGTATTGCAGGACCTCACCGCGAGCACCATTGGAGAGCCAGGTGATCCCGTCGCTCACACCCATCACGGTGCTGGCCACGCCGGATCCGATCAGCACGCCGACCATGGCGAGGCTGATCACCGAGGCTGCCGACGCATTCGCAATTTTCTTCGCCGGGGCATGCCTGACCCGTGACCACAATTTCGTCAAGGGGCTATGCACTGCGCTTCTCCTGGGCACCAAGATTTAGGGGGTGTTCAAGGGCCTTCCTTATCATCTCTTATTTGGGGAGAATCCGGCACATTATGTTTCAGAGAGCGGACCAATTCAGGCTCGGGGAGCGGGGCGTACGCCCGGATTGCCCGGCCCACCCAGGCGCTCATGGGCGCCGGAATAGGCCGCTGCGAGATCCTCCGCGGTGACCAACCGCACCTCTGCGGCCCGGCGACCGATCGCGAATCGAACGTTCTGAACCCGACGACCACTCGTGGCTGCGAAGGGGTCGTCGCGGGGGCCGAAGGCGATGCGGGAGATGACCCGGATGGCGTCGTCCACGCGCTGCGGGCGCTCGAGGTTCCAGGCATATCCGTGCCACTTCAGCACGCGTTCATAGATCTCCCGGTTGGAGGGTGGCCGCGGATATGAGTCGTCGCCGACCAGCCACGGCTCCGCAAGCGCCAGGGCGACGAACCACTCGCGCGAGCGCGGCCGCAGCATGGGCGCGGGCGCCGTGTGATCCGGGTCGCCCGGCTCATCGAACTCCTGGCCCGGCATCGGCACGAAGGAGGGCTCGGGCTCCATCGGCTGGACGGTGACCTCGAGCGTCAGGTCGTCGAACTGATCAGGAAGCAGGCCCTGACGTCCGCGCAGGACGGTCACCGTGTTCTCGCCCTCGTCGAGCAGCGCCGTCATCCCCTTGACCAGCGTCACCCGCCGCGCACCACCGGGCGCCTCGAACAAACTGGACAGCTGGGCCTCGAGAGTCCCGTGCCAGCGCAGCCGCACGATGTCCTCACCGATGATGAGCTCACCGAGCAGCCGGGAGGTGTGTGCGGTGCTCTGCGGAAGCGCAAGCGCAATCACCTGCAGTGTCGAGTCGGCTTCCTCTTCCGGCAAAATGGCGTGCGGCGCGCGACCGAAAACGAGCGTTTCCTGGGACCCCAACACGACAGTGGCAAGCCCGGCACAACGCACCTCTACCCGAAGCATCCGCGTCTCCTCCCTGCCCAGCATCGCCAGATCGTGCGACCTTTCGGACAGGTTAGCGCCGGACAGCAGGATCCGCTCAGTCGTTCGAGACGATCCCTGCAAATGCCCCGTTACTCGAGGAGAGCAATATCCGGCGCCCTGACCAGCAGCAGATCGTGGATTTCGTGTGACGCGGTTTCGGGAACCAGCGCGATCCAGGCCCCCATGCCGCTGTGGGCGCCTTGGCTCCAAGGCGTCACCACCATCCGGAAATTGTCGCCATTGGCTCCTGCGGTGGGGGTCGCGTACCTCAAATAGCCCCTCACCTCGACCGCTCCCGGAATCGACGGCCAGGGCTCGACCGAGATGTTCTCCGGGGTGACTCCGCCGCCCTGGTGATAGCGGGGGACGAGCGCGGTGAGGATGCGCTCGGCCGACGCGCCTGCGTCGCCGACGACGACCAACTCGGGTTCGGCGTCACCGACCAGCAGGTTCGCGACCAGATCGCCCCGGGGGTCGAGGAGCACATAGGCATGCGAGGCCTTCCGCAACACGGTGGTGACCCGATCCACGTCCGCGAGCACCCGGAGGCCGTCGGGCACTTCCATGGCCAGCCGTTCATAGATCACAGCCCGATGGTCCGGATCGAGTGCGTAGTCGCGATAGATCCGCTCCGGGCCAACAGCATCCGCCGGCCGCGCCTCGAGAAAGGGCTGGCTGGGCTGCGGAAGCCCCTGACCGATCAGACTGATCGCAGCCAGCAGAGTCACCGCGATCGCGCCCGCCAGGCCGGCAACAAACCAGCGTGGCGACCGAGGAGTGGCGAGCACCGGCACCGGCGTCACTCGGGTCACCGCTCCGCGCGGCTTGGGCGCGTACGCCGAATCCGACAGCCAAGCCGTCCAGGCCGTCCCGTCCCACCAACGGAATTGGCCGGCTTCGCCCGCGTGGGATTCAGGATGCTGCGGGTCCTCGTCGGGTACGCGCGGGTCCGCGTACCACCCCGGACGGGGTGCACGTGGCGGCGCGGCAGGCATGCAGGGATCGTAGGCGAAGGACGTCGGCGCATGAAAAAGCGACGCCCTGCCGGTCCGCCAGCGGTCAGCTCGAGGTCAGCGCCGGCTCATCGGTCTCATCGCCGGCACGGGGTGCCTTGGTGTGGCTGCCGACCCGCAGGCCGTGCTCGTGCCACCACAGGATGACGGCCACGATCACGCCGATCGACACCGAGGTGGAGAAGACCTCGCGGATGCGCTGGTTGGTCTGCTGCATCAGCGGTGAGTAGGAGATGACCCGGCCGAGCACATAGGCGAGGTTGAGAACCGCGACCCGCCACAGCGCGATGAGATCGAGCTTCGTCGCCCCGAGGAGTGCGACGGGAAGGAAATAGATCAGGTCATACCACGGCAGCGAATAGGCGGACGTGATCACCCAGGCCGCGGCGATCACGACCGTCGTGCGGACCGCTATGACCATCGGGTCCCGCTCCGGTCCGACACCTTCAGGTGCCCCCGGCAGCGCTCGCCAGGGCAGGACCCGCGAGAGCATCCACCCGATGAGGACCGCGGAACCCCATGCCAGGACGGACACGAGGGACGACACGGTGTCGAACTCCATGAACGGCTCGAGGAGCCGCCGCACGGGATGCACCCAGGACGAGCCCGCGACATAAGAGGCGTTCTTGGCGGCCAGCTCGAGCGCGGCCGGATAAAGGATGATGTAGACGATGACGTTCGGCACCGCCGCCCCCACCATGAACAGCAGGAACTTCTTGATCTCGCGTCGATAGGCCCACGCCATCGCGACCCCGAACAGTCCGACGGTCGCCTTGCCGGTGCATGCGACGCCCACCAACAGACCGGTCGCCAACGGATATTTGCGGATCGTCAGGAAAGCGAGCATCGCGAAGAAGATCGAGACCGCCTCGTTGTGCGCCCCCGCGACGACGGCCCAGATCATCACCGGACTGCCGATGGTCCACACGATCGCGCGCGTCTGGAGGCCGGGGTTGCCGCGCGCGATCCAGATCACGACCGCGCAGGCACCGATGAAGAAGAGGCAGCAGAACACCTGCAGGAAGAACACGATGTCGTGCATGTTGTCGCCGCCGAGCATGTTGGCCGCCCACTGCATCCAATAGATGAGGGGGCCATAGACGTTGACGGTGTCCTGCCAGGGCCGCTCGGTCCACCGGATCACGGTGTCCCACTGCATGCGGAACACCTCGGCCGGGGAATCCACATAGGGGTCGAACCCGAGTTTGGCCAGGCGACCATACGCCGCGTACATCAACACATCCGCCGACGTCATCGGCGGCACGAGGATCGTGGCGATGTTGAGCCCCACCGCGCCCGCGAAAAGTCTCCTGTTGTCCGGGCGCCAACCGATGGCGATGGCCCGCAGCAGGATCCACGTGCCGACCGCGCCCATGAGGATCAGCGACCAGCCCAGGGCTGCGATGAGCCAGGGATTGGGCTTGAGAAGTCCCGGGAGATACCACGGCGGCAACAGGCTGCCCTCGCGCGGCCCCAGGGTCAGCGTGGCGACCGACGGCCCCAGGAACCCGACGAACAGCGTCAGGAGTGTGGAAGCGAGGATGAGCACGATGCCCGTGCGCGGATGGCGATGCCACGGCGTCTCCGGCGGCGCCGACAGCAAGCGGCCCCAGCCCCGCCAGAAGCCACCACGACTCGAATCAGCCGCCTGCGGCTGGGCGGTCCCGGCCGAATCCGGCGCGGCCACCTGGTCGGTGGCATCGGGCGACTTGGAGCTCACGTGTCAATCCTTCGGGAAGTGTCCGGAAACAGCGGGGAGTCTATCGGCTGGCTCCGACAGTCCGGCGGTGTCGCTGCGGGGGTCGGCACGTCGACGTGGCGTACGCCGCCGGACGAGCCCACCTAAACTGGCTCCATGTGGCTCTCCACCGAGACGGGCGTCCTGTCGGCATCCCCCACCAAGGTCTGGGACATCGTGCGTGACATCACGCTGCTGCCCCGCTGGCACCACTTCTTTGCGTCCGTCTCCATCGAGGACCCGGAGACCGCCCTCCATCCGGGCCACGGACACTATGTCCCTGCCGGCTGGCGCGGCTTCATCCACGCCCGGACAGCCGGGCCCTTCACCACATCGATCGGCGAGCGCTCCGTGGTCGTGCGCCAACCCCAGCCGGGTCGTGGCGAACAGATCTTCTCGTGGTGGGTGGCCCCGGGCGACGAGGGCACCCGCATCGTCCAGCGGATCCGCGTGTCCGGACGCTATGGCGTCCTGTTCACCCGCCTGATCGGCCGCCGGTCCGCGCAGGATTTCGATGAGAACGTACGCAAGCTGGGCCTCCTGGTCGAGAGCTGACCACGTCACCTGATCCCCCGTGAGACCGGCGCACGTCAGGGCAGCAGGGGCTCGCCGGGCTGCAGACGCAGCCACTTGTGCCCATAACCCTCCACCGGCAACCGGACCCGGCCACGGCTGTCGGCCTGGATCGGATTGTCGGCGAAAATGTCAACGATCGTGATCCCGGCCCTGTCGCGGCCGAGAGTGAACTCGACGTCGCAGGCTTCGTCGGAGAAGTTGTGCACGGCGAAGACGGAGGAGTCGTCGAGCCGGCATTCGTGCACGAGGACCTGATCGAGTTCCTGCTCCAGCACATGGAAGCTGCCCCAGCCGAGCTCCGGACAAGTGCGGTAGTGCTGGATCAGTGACCTCATGAAGTTCCACAGTGACTCGGGATCGCGGCGTTGGGCGGCGACATTGATGTGGTCCGGACCTTGGCCGCCGGTGAGCACGGGCTGGACGAGCTGCCGCGGCTGGGCGGCCGAGAAGCCACCGTTCTTGCCGCCGGTCCACTGCATGGGGACGCGGACCGCCATGCGTCCGTCCTGACTGAGGTCCTCACCGAGCCCGATCTCCTCGCCGTAGTAGAGCGTGGGTGTGCCGGGCAGGGAGAAGAGGAGCGAGTACGCCATCCGCAACCGGCGCGGGTCGTGCTGGAGCATCGTGGGCAGCCGCAGGGTCAGGCCGCGGTCATAGATCTGGACGTCCGGATCGGGCCCGAAGGCGTCGAACACCTCTTGGCGCTCCTCATCGCCGAGCTTGTCGAGGGTGAGCTCGTCGTGGTTGCGGAGGAAGGTCGCCCACTGGTTCTTGGGGTTGATCACGGGCCGGTCGAGCAGCGCCTTGGTCAGCGGTCGGGCGTCACCGCGGGCCAGGGAGAGATAGCAGTTCTGCATCCCGATGAAGTCGAACATCATCGTGAGCTCGTCACCGGCCTCCCCACCGAAATAGAGGAACTGATCCTTGTGGGGGACGTTCACCTCACCGAGCAGGATGGCATCCCCCTTGCGGCGGCCGAGGAACGCCCGCAGCTCCTTGAGGAACACGTGCGGGTCGGCGGGGACGTCACTGCGCTTGTCGAGGGTCTCGGTGTCCTCGAAGATGAACGGCACGGCATCGACGCGGAATCCGTCCAGCCCGACCTGCAGCCAGAAGTCCATGACCCGTTGGACTTCCTCCCGGACCAGCGGGTTGGCCCAGTTGAGATCCGGCTGGTGCTTGTAGAAGTGATGGAGATACCACTCCCCCGTCTTCTCGTCGAGCTCCCAGATGCTGTCCTCGGAGTCCGGGAAGACGACCTCGTCGGAGGTGTCGGGTGGAGTGTCGGAGCGCCACACGTAATAGTCGCGGAACGGATTGTCCTTGCTGCGCCGAGCGGCCTTGAACCAGGGGTGCTGATCGGAGGTGTGGTTCACGACGAGATCCGCGATCACGCGCATGCCCCGGTGATGGGCCATCCGGATCACCTCGACGACGCGGCCGTGATCTCCGAGCCGCGAGTCGACCCCGTAGAAGTCGGTGACGTCATAGCCGTCGTCGCGGTCCGGAGTGGGATAGAAGGGCATGAGCCACAGGCAGGTGACGCCGAGTTCCGCCAGGTAGTCGATCCGGTGGGCCAACCCAGCGAGGTCGCCGATGCCGTCGTCGTTGTGGTCGAGGAAGGTCTCGATGTCCAGGCAATAGACCACGGCGCTCTTCCACCATTGGTCGGCTGTGTCGGTGATCCGCATGATCAGCTCTCCTTGAAGACCGGGAGCACGTGCTCCGCGAAGGCGTCGATGAAGTCGGTCTGCTGCTGGCCGACATGGTGGCAATAGATGTCGTCGAAACCGAGTGCGGCGTACTCCGCCAACCAGGCCACGTGCTGCTCCGGGTTCGCCGAAATGCGTACGACGTCGTGGAGCGCCTCGGGCGGGACGAACCGGGCGGCTTCGTCGAAGGCGGCGGGGGTACGCAGATCCCACGCCAAGCCGGCCCCGAACACATTGGTGCGCCACTGATCGTGGGCGATCGCGAGGGCCTCGCTCTGTGTCGGCGCCCAGGAGAGGTGGACCTGCAGCGCGAGCTTCCCGCGCCCGCCGGCGCCGCGATAGGCGTCGATGATCTCCCGCAGGGTGTCGAGCGGTTGGTTGAGGGTGACGAGCCCGTCCGCCCACTGCGCGACTCGCGCCGCGCTCTCGACCGAGACGGCCGGCGCGATGAGCAACGGCAGCGGATCGGCGCGCTCCCACAGCCGGGCCTCGTGGACCCGGATCAGCCCCCGATGGGTGACGGTGGCACCACCGAGCAGCCGGCGGATCACGTCCACGCATTCCTCAAGACGCTGGGTCCGCGTCTCCTTGTCGAGCCACTGGCCGTCGGTGACGTGTTCATTCATGTTCTCGCCGCTGCCGAGCGCGATCCAGAACCGGCCCGGGAACATCTCGCCCAGCGTCGCGATCGCCTGGGCGGTGGTTGCGGGGTGATAGCGCTGGCCGGGAGCGTGGACGCAACCGAACTCCAGGCTCGTCCGCGCCAGCGCGGCCCCCAGCCAGGACAGGGTGAAGCCGGAGTGGCCCTGCCGTTCGCTCCAGGGCGCGAAGTGGTCGGAGCACATCGCCATGGCGAACCCGGCTCGCTCGGCGTGCTCGACGTCGGTCAGGAGTTGCCGCGGCCCGATCTGCTCATGCGACGCGTGGAAGCCGATGCGTGTCATGCAGCCATGAAAACAGGGCGCCCTGCCGAGGTCATGCCCGGGTGGCTATTTGTCGATTGACCGTCGTGCCTCCCGGCACCCAGAGCGTGGCCCGTGCCGGGGCAGCACCGGTCCGTCTGGGAAGATGCGGCGCATGACCGAACTCCCCACGCACCCGGGTCTGCGTACGCAACGCGACGGCGACATTCTCACCATCACTCTCGCCAACCCGGCCAAACGCAACCCGCAGACACCGACGCTGTGGCATGCGCTCGAGCAGCTCGCGACAGGGCTGGACCCGGAGGTCCGGCTGGTGATCCTCAACGCGGAGGGCAAAGACTTCTCGACCGGGCTGGACCGCGGCATGTTGTCGCGCGAGGGCATTCAGGGCGAGCCGCGGGTGCTCTCGGTCGCGGCCAACCGGGGCATGGGCGAGACGACCGAATTGATCCGTGGCTTCCAGCGGGCCTTCACTGCGTGGGGCGAGGTCTCGGCGATCGTCCTGGCGGCGGTGCAGGGCCATGCGATCGGGGCCGGTTTCCAGCTCGCGCTCGCCGCGGATCTGCGCATCGTCACCACCAACGTCCAGTTCGCGATGCGGGAGCCTTCGCTGGGTCTGGTGCCGGATTTGGGGGGTACGCTGCCGCTGGTCCGCGCACTCGGTTATTCCCGTGCGCTGGAGATTTGCGTCACGAGCCGGTTCATCGGAGCCCAGGAAGCTGTTGCCTATGGGCTGGCCACCCTCGCCGTGCCACCGGAGAAGCTCGACGAGGTGACCCTCGAGGTCGCCAAGGCCGTGCTCGAGATCCCCGACGCTGCGCTGCGGGAGACCAAGCAGCTCCTGCGGGCGGCCGTGCACAACGACGCGGAGGCACAGCTCGTCGCCGAACGCGAGGCCCAGGCACGCCTGCTGATCGGTGTGGTCGGCAAGAACATGGAGCAGCGGCCCCACGACCATGACGACCACGACCATGACCACGACGGCCATGACCACGACGGCCACGGTCACCAGCACTGACGGCTGGTGACGTCCGGGCTCAGCTCGCCGCGGTGGCTTCCGTGGGCGCCGCGGCCGGGATCTCCAGATCGGCGAGCAGCGAACGCACGCGGCGTTCGATCTTGTCGCAGATCAGGCGGACCGTTCGGACGCTGCGGCCCTCGGGATCGTCGATATCCCAGCGGATGACCCGTCGCGCCGGATAGCGCGGCAGGTCACAGCCCATGTCGACCACGATGTCGGCGGCGTCCTCGACGTCATAGGGCCTGCCCGTCGGAAACTCCTCGTCGATCACGATCCCGCGCTCCCCCAACACTTCGGCGACCGCGGGGTTCACTCCCTCGGTGGGTCGCATCCCCGCTGCGCGCACGTGCACGGCGTCACCCGCCAACTGCTTGGTGAGCGCTGCGGCGAATTGGGAGCGTCCGGTGTTGTGCACGCAGACGAAGAGAATGGTGGGCACCGGTTTGAGTTCCTGGCCCGCAGCAGCGGCCCGCGCGGCCAAGCGGTCACGGGACTGCTTGGCGATCAGCATGCCGAGGAAGTCCGGCTTGCGTGCGGTCTGCTCCAGTGCCGACCGCACGGTGGCGACCTCGGACGCGACGACGTCGCGCGAGAACATATCGGCGTAGCGATAAGCCAGGTCTTCGACGATGGCGTTGTACTCAGCGTCAGAAATTCCCGTCATGACACCTATTGTTCATCTTTAGTTAACCTTCGCCAAGCTGCCGACCGCGAAATTGGCGTTCGTGTCGTCAAGATCACGTTGCCGCATGGCCGCGGTGTCCGATTCGGCCCGATGCCGGGCGGCAGGACTCGACCCTCACTTGAGAAGTCGGGACAGTCGGCGATCCGCCAGGGGTTTCCCACCGGTCTGACAGCGGGGGCAGTACTGCAGCGAGGAATCGGCGAAGGACACCTGCGCGATGGTGTCGCCGCACACGGGGCAGGCTTCCCCGGTGCGGCCATGGACCCGGAGGCCGGACTTCTTCTCCCCCTTGAGATCCTTCGCCGCCAACCCGTCGGCGCGGGCGATGGCCTCGCCCAGCTCAGTCCGCAGCGCCGCATAGAGCTGCGCCACTTGGTCCTCGCTCAACCCATTGGCGGGCTTGAACGGCGACAGCTTGGCCGCGTGCAGGATCTCGTCCGAATAGGCGTTGCCCACCCCGGCGATCGTGCGCTGGTCCCGCAGCACTCCCTTGATCTGGGCCCGCCCCGCACCGGCCAGGATCGCCGCGAAAGCCTCGAGCGAGAACTCATCGGACAGCGGGTCCGGACCGAGCGTCGCGATCTGGACCACCTCGGCGAGGTCCTTGACGACGTGGAGGGCGAGCTTGCGCTGCGTACCCGCCTCCGTGAGCTCGAAACCCGAACCGTCGGTGAACGCCAGCCGCAGCGTCAGCGGGCCCTTGCCCGGACGCGCCGGGGCAGCGGGGACCTGGTCCTTCCAGCGCAGCCAGCCGGCCCGGGCGAGATGCCAGGCGAGCCACAATCCGCCGGACTCCATGGCGATGAATTTTCCGCGCCGGACCACGTCGGAGACCGTCCGGCCGATGAGGTCCGTCAGTGGCACATCGACGGTCTTCAGCGCGGTGAACGAGGCGAGCTCCAGCCGCGCGTACTCCTTTCCCAGGCAACGCTCCACCAGGAACCGGCGCAGGGACTCGACCTCCGGCAGCTCAGGCATACCCAAGTCTCGCACGGGCCCAGTCGGGCGCAGGGAGCGCCAGTGCGCAGCGGAGCAACTCGAGATAGTGCGTGCGGGGCACCTCGGTGACGCCGAGGGTGGCGAGATGGTCGGTACGCCACTGCACGTCCAGCAACCGCCCGGTCTCCCCGTCGCCGGTCAGGATGTCCACCAGGCCCATGAGCGCGACCTTGGATGCGTCGCGCCCGTGCTCGGGGTCGTGAAACATCGACTCCCCGGCGAACAATCCACCGATGCTGACGCCATAGAGCCCGCCACACAGCCGGCCCTCATCGTCCCAGGCCTCGATCGAATGGACGAACCCGAGCTCGCGCAGCGCTGCATAGGCGTCGGCAATGGCCGCGTCGATCCAGCCGTGGGGGCGCTGCGGGTCCGCACAGCGAGCCAGAACCTGGTCGAACGCCATGTCGACGGTGAGCGAATAGCGCCGGGCGGACTTCCGGAGCGAACGAGTCACCCGCAGGGAACCCAGCGGCAGGATGCCGCGCAGCATGGGCGAGAACCACCCGATCAGGCCAGGCGCGAACGGCATCGGGAAAGCACCGTGGCGATAGGCGTGCAGGATCAGCTCCGGAGTCAGCTCCACCGACGCGCCGATCGCGTCGCGTTTCGGCCAAGTCCCGGGATCCTCGAACGTCACCACAGGTCACAGTCTCCCAGGCAACCCTCGGATCCGGGGATTTTCGGGGGCCGCTCGGGTCGTTTGGTGCTTCTCCGACTGCGTAGATTGGACCCTGCGCACTCATGCGCCCGCAGCAAGGAGAGCACCCATGCCCACTTCGGACAGCAATGCATTCGGCGGCCTCGTCCCCCTCGGCAAAGTCCCCAATGCTGCCGGCAACCTCCTGCGTCGCGTCCTCGGGATGGCGGTGGACGGATACAGCGCGCTGCCGCCCGCCAAGGAATCCGCGGCCAATCAATTGCGCAAACACCAGGACTCGGAAGCGGCGATCGACTCGTTGATCCAGTTGCACGTCACGATGGCGGGCGCCCAGGGATTCGTGACCAACATCGGTGGCGTGCTCACAACGCTGGTGGCCCTGCCTGCCAACATCGCCGGCATCGCCGTTCTCCAGGCGCGACTCGTCGCCACGATCGCGCATCTGCGCGGCTATGACATCGACGACCCCCGCGTGCGGACCGCGATCGCCATGTGCCTGGTGGGGGACGATCTCGAAAAGAGTCTGGGCGATGCGGGGCTGCCGAGCTCGCCGCTGGTGGTGGCCACTGCGCCGGTCTTCGATGCCCGGCTCGATCAGCAGATCTCGGATCGCGTCGCGGCGGACCTGTTGGCGCGCATCACGGGCAAGCGGGTCGTGGTCGCCATGACGAAGCGGGTTCCGGTCCTGGGCGGTGGCGTCGGTGCCGCCTTTGACGGCTGGGACACGCTCACGGTCGGCCGCTATGCCAAGGCACAGCTCGTGGATCGCCGGCGCCGCCGATAACGCGCTGGCCGCGAAGCCACACTCCGTCCGCGCCCTCCCCTAGACTCGCCCCGTGACCGGACTGACCTTTGCGAACGTGATGGACGACTCGATCCTCGCCTATGTCGAGGACCACGAGCGGTTCGTCGAGTGGATCACCGAACGCACGGGCGGCGGGTCGGACTCCATGTCTCTCGACCTGCACAAGCAGCAGATCACCTATCGGCCCAGACTGCACAAGCGTGATGAAGTCGTCGCCCCCATCCATCTCCTCGGCAGCGTGGCGTCCGAACCCCGGTCGGCCATGTGGGCCTGGGCGAACGAACACGTCAAGGACCTGCCCGTCGCCACGATGGTCCAGCGCGTGCGCGGCTTCGGTGAAAGCAACGGCGTGAGTGAACTGACCACCGCGGAGATCCCGGTCCCCGAGGGCGATGAAGGGTCTGATGCGCTGGCCGCCATGGCCACCACGATGGCCGCCGTCTCCTGCCGGATCATCGGGATTCCGACCGCGCAGATCATCACCGGCGACGGAGTTCGACTGGTGATGCTCGTGGACGCAGCCGGGTTCACCCCTGCCGTCCCGAGCGGGCTGACATTCCCGCGCATCCTGACCACCGCGATCAGCGCGCCCGGTTGGGTGCACGAGCACCGCCGCGCGACTCAGGGTTATGCCCAGGCACGCAATTTGCCCTATGGCTGGGAGCCGAACTTCAGTGCGCTCAACATCGGTTTTCCCGAGGGCAATGTCCGGATCGCGTTCGACCAGGCCGGTCGGGTGGCGGACATCCAGGCCCAGTTCGGTCCGCGGCAGCCGGGTCCGGAGCACCCCGCCCCTCCGGGACAGCCCCACCCGGGCCAGTCTCATCCGGGCCACCACGGAGGCTGACCGGGCGCGAGACTCAGGCGTTGAGGACTGCGGCGTACTTCAATCCGGCCTCGAAGCGCGACGACGCCCCCAGCACGTCGCGAATGATCGCCACCTCGCTGCGCACGGAACGCGTCGAGACCTTGAGTTCACGGCTGACCATGTCGTCTGTCATGCCCTGGGCGAGTAGCTCCAGGATGCGCTGTTGACGGACCGTGAACCGGTTGAGCGTGACCGGCCCATCACTGGTGAGCGGCGCTGCTGCATGCCAGATGTCCTCGAAATATCCCACCATCGCGCGGATGAGTTCGGTATTGCGGACCCGGACCGCCTCGGGATCCGAACGGCCGTCGCAGGAGGTCACGTCGACCAGCGCCACCGAGCGGTTGACGATCAGGCAGCGGTGCAGCGCGCGGGGGGAGACGCGCACGAGAGCTCCCTGATCGCTGAGCGCGTCCACCTGGTCACGGGCCACCCCGGAGGTGGCCGCCGGCGGGACCAGAACGCGCATCACGGAGGCCGAACACACGGGCTGCGGCGTCCGCGGCCCCAACCGGTTGATGATGGTCAACCGCTCGGTCGCCGGCATGGATTCGAGTTGGGCCGTGGCCCGACGGATGGCCGGCATGCCGGCCAGGAATCGCACGTCAACCCCAGCCCTGGTGAGACAGACTTCCCGCAGACGTCGCACGAACGGATCACTTGCGGTTTCGTCGTTGACCACGTGGGCTGACACGGATGCTCCTGCTGACCTCGGGCACCCTCAACAGGATGCGCTGACAGACAAGCTAGCCTGAAAATCCGCTGAGTCACCATTCAGAAACTGGGAAAGTTCCGTGGCCATGAGAAATCCCCCCTCCTGCGGGCTCTTTCGCAGGCACGGCACAATGGGAAAATGATCGGTCGCCTGCACCATGTTGTGTTACCCAGCCGGGACCCCCGGCAGACCGCTCAGTTCTGGGCCCGGATTCTCGATCTGCCCATCATCTCGGACGACCCGGAGTTCGTCGTGGTCGCCGCCAACGAAGCGGCGCCCGGCCTCGCCTTTCGTCCCCTCACTCCGCCCGAGCTCGCCGAGCGACCCGATCGACCGGGCCGCGACGACGGCCGCCAGGACGCGCCGGTCCTCCAGCTCCTGGTCAACGATCTCGACACCGCGGTGGACGAGGTCTGGCGGGCCGGCTGTCACCCGGTCGAGGGCCGCGAGGATCTGTTCGCCGATCCCGACGGCAACCGCTTCCAGTTGGTCCCCCGGGTGGCCCCTCCCCCGCCCGAGCCCACGGTCTGGCGGCGGTTCGTCGCGATCGGGGACTCCGTCACCGAGGGGTGGGTCGACTCCGACGGGGAGGGCCAGTGGATCGGCTGGGCGGACCGACTGGCCGCCCACATCGCGACGCACCAGGCAGCCCCGCTGGCGTACGCGAATCTGGCGATCTCCGGCTATCGCCTCCACGACATCCGGACCCAACAGTTCGACACGGCGCTGGCCATGGAGCCGGACTTGCTCAGCATCGTCGGCGGCGTCAACGACGTCATCTCGCTGCGGCCCGATTTCGCACAGATGGAAGCCGACATCGACATCATGTTCGCCCGCGCCCGCGCGCGCGGGATCACCGTGATCTCCTTCACCAACCCCGACATCTCGCGCGCGAACCCCGTGGCGACCGTCGTCCGCGACCGGCTGCTCACCCTCAACGGGATCGTCCGGCGACTGGCCCGGGAGCATGGCGTGCTGTTCGTCGATTTCGAGCACGTCCCGATGGCCTCCGACCCCCGGTTGTGGGCCGAGGACCGTCTGCACATCAACACGATCGGCCACGTGCGCGTCGCGGCCGGGATGGCGTGGCTGCTCTCCCTGCCCGGATTCGACCGGAGCTGGGCCATCGACCTCGACGAACAACCGGGTGAACTCACCGACGGGGTCACCGATCAGGTCCGTGCGGGTGCCAAATCGCATCTCGACTGGGCCCGCCGGCACTTCGGCCCGTGGGTGGTCGCTGGGTTGCGCGGAAAGGAATACAGCCAGGGCAAGGAGTGCAAACGCCCCACCCTGGCTGCGGTCCACGTCCGCAAGGAATAGCCGTCAGTCGCCGACGGCCTCCCGCCCACGCCGGACGATCTTCGGGTCCGGGGTGCCGATGATCTCGTGGTTCTTGTCCGGATAGTCGAACTGAGTGAGGAAGGCACGCATCGCCTCGATGCGGCCGCGCTTCTTGTCGTTGGACTTGATCGTCGTCCAGGGTGCCCAGTCGGAGTCGGTGCGGAGGAACATCTGCTCCTTGGCGTCGGTGTACGCCTCCCAGCGGTCCAGTGACTCCAGGTCCATCGGCGACAGTTTCCACCGGCGCACCGGGTCGATCTGGCGGATCGCGAACCGGGTGCGCTGCTCGTGCTGGGTGACGGAGAACCAGAACTTGGTGAGGTGAATGCCCGAGTCGACGATCATGTGCTCGAACTTCGGCGCCTGCTCCATGAACGTCTCGTATTCGTCATCGGTGCAGAACCCCATGACGCGCTCGACGCCGGCACGGTTGTACCACGACCGGTCGAACAGCACGAGCTCCCCGAAAGTGGGGAAATGGTTGATGTAGCGCTGGAAATACCACTGCCCGCGCTCGCGGTCGTTGGGCTTGTTGAGGGCCACCACGCGCGCACCCCGCGGGTTGAGATGCTCGGTGAACCGCTTGATCGTGCCACCCTTGCCGGCGGCGTCCCGCCCCTCGAAGACGATGATGTGGCGCAGATCGTTGTCCTCCGACCAGTACTGCACCTTCAGGAGCTCGATCTGCAACAGATACTTGATCTCGTCATATTCTTCGCGGGTCATCCGGTGGTCATAGGGATAGTCCTCTTCCCATGTCTCCACGGCATTGCCGCCCGGATCGATCAGTTCGGGGTCCTCATCCTTGCCGCCCTGCACCGTATAACCCTCGGACCGCAGTCGATCGATGTATTCCCGGAGGTTCATCTGCATGTCCGCACATTAGCGGGGGCAGGTGAACGGCAGGAGACGTTTGCGCGGAGATCCCAGCATGGGGTCGCGCCCCGGCGGATCGCCGCGACCGCTCAGTCGGGATGCGCGACGTAGTCGGTGATGATGGTGCAGGGGAAGGTGTCGTCCTTGCAGTGCGGACACGGGTCGCCGACCTTCTTGCTGGCCGGCACGTGCTGCTTCAGGATGTCTTCACCGACCTCCGCGAGCCGCGCATATTCCGCGCCTTCGTCATACTGTTCCTCAATCCTCTTGCGCAGCGCAGCGATGACTTCTTCATAAGTAACGGCATTGCCGAAGATGCCCATGAAAAGAGGATATCCGGGCATGGCACAGTCGTCCTCGTGAACAACGAATTGGAGGATTTGGCGATCCGGGTGGCGAGCGCGGCCGCGGACCTGGCCCTGCGGTGGCGCGCCGAGGGCGTCGCGGTGAGCGCTCTCAAATCCAGCCCCACGGATGTGGTGACGGAAGCGGACCGGGCCACGGAGGCGTACCTGCGCGAAGAGCTGATCAACGCCCGACCGCACGACGGATTGCTCGGCGAGGAGGACGACGGCGTCGCCTCCCGATCGGGGCTCACCTGGGTGATCGATCCGATCGACGGCACCGTCAACTACCTCTATGGCATTCCCGCGTGGGCCGTCTCGGTCGCCGTCGTCGAGGGGGATCCCGATCCGGCCACGTGGCGCGCCCTTGCGGGCTGCGTGGTGAATCCGATGGCCGGGGAGGTGTACGCCGCGTCCGCGGGCGGCGCCGCCACTCTCAATGGTCGCCCCCTGCGGGTGAGTCCGCGGACCGAGCTGGGTCAGGCGTTGGTGGCGACGGGATTCGGGTACGCCGCAGCGCGCCGCCAGCACCAGGCCGAAGTATTGCTGCCGATGATCACCCGGGTCCGCGACATTCGCCGGATGGGCGCCGCCAGTCTCGATCTCTGCGGCGTGGCCGCGGGCCGACTCGACGGCTATTGGGAGCGCGGACTCCAGCCCTGGGACCACGCCGCCGGTGGCCTCATCGCCCGTACGGCCGGCGCGGTGGTCGGCGGGCTGACCGAGGACAGCCCGGTGGACGACCGGTTCGCCCTTGCCGCCGCCCCGGGGATCGCCACTGCGCTGCGGCAGGCACTGGTCGAGGCCGGGGCCGCGGCACCAAGTTTCTGACCGAACGGTTTCGGCATCCACGGACAGGGGTATGCACCCAATGAGGAGGTACCGACCTTGCCCATCCCCCGAATCACCGGCCCCTGCCTGGTGGCCGACGGTGTGCTGTTGACCAATTCTTTGGACGTTGTCGCGCCCGCGCTTCTCGACGCACTGTCACCCATGCCCCCGTCACGTGCAGTGGCGGGGTACATCGGCTTCCAGGAATCCGGGCGATCCGTCGCTGCGCATCTCGACGCCACCGGGGTCACCCCGGAGTTCGCCCGAACCGAGTTGGAGCTCACGCTGGATCTCGTTCAGGCCGCACACTCGGGCCTGTCCGAGCGCACGCGGCGTCGGCTCGACTGGCCACTGGCAGCAGAAAAGCTCACTGCAGACCGCTGGCTGGTGGCGTACGCGAAGGATCGGTCGCGCTGGCTGCTGGACATGGCCGGTGGGCTGACGCCCGCGACCCTGCTGCGGTGCTGCCTGCTGGCCCGGCCCCGCTCGACTGTCGAGCTGTGGCTGGACGCCGAAGTCTATGAGCCGGGGCGGGTCCTCAGCGTGGAGCCGTCCCCTGCGCCGATGCGGGCGGAGGCCGCGCGCGCGATCCTGCTGCGCGGCCAGGGGGAACCCGTCGAGCGAGCGGCCGGCAGCCCTGACTGCGGCTGACCCGTGGGACCCGCCGCCGCCCGGTGGCTAGCCGTCCACTCCTGCCCCGGACCGTGGCGCAGAGTGCTGGTCGGAGTCGGTGGGCCGCTCGGCAACCTGTGCTGCGACGTCGCGCAATTTGATGTTGAGGTCGTTGCTCGCCCTCCGCAGGGTTGCGAAGGCAGCGTCCTCGTCAATGCCGTGCCGTTCCATCAGGATGCCCTTCGCCTGCCCGATGACATCGCGCGTCGACAACGCTTCCTTCAACCGCTTGGCGTCCAGGCGGGCCTCGGTGAGCTGGACACTCAGCCCCGGCGATCGCCGCCAGGACCAGGGCTTCCTCCTGTTCCGCGGGCTGGAAGTCGGGGACGCTGCGCGAATAGAGGTTCAGCGCACCGGGCAGGCCGGAGGCGGGATTCAGATGATCAGGCCGGGGCGAGAGTCCGACCGCGAGAATTGAGCGCACTCCCAGGTCGGCCGCGGCCGGTCCGAACACCGGCCAGGAAGTCGATTCAGCCAGGTCCCCAGAGCCGGAGCTCGGCGCACTCGTGGCGGCCACCTCGATGCAGGGCCCCTGCATCGCGGCGTACTGCCGCTCATCAACCGCCCGGACCCAATCGTGGGAAGCGACCATGGAATAGGGCTGCAGGTTGGGCCGGAAGAGCGTGAGACTGGCCCCGTCCGCGCTGTCGATGATCCGCGTCGCCAAGGCCACTACGCGCTCAAGCACTTCTTCGATCGACGGATCCCCGGCAATGATTTCCCCGATCAACTCACATAACGAGGGCTCCTGCCCACCCTGATCAAAGGAATCCTGAGGGCCCTTGGAATGGGTCACGCCTTACCTCCGCATAACGCCTCGACTGCAGAACAATCTTGCTAATAGAAGACTAGTAACCCGCCCTGGGGGTTATTCAAACAAAAGAACTTTTGGCAGGACGCAAATCGGGATAAAGCCCATAGAAAAACCGCGGGGTTGCGCTATGCGCTGTCGACAGGACCAGGTCGACCCCCGCGGTTCCGGTGGCTCGGGTGGATTCGCCACGACAACAGTCCTTCAGTGGCAGGGTGCCACGGGACGGTCGCCTCAGCGGCGAGCCACCTCACAAGTCCGTTGATCATTCATTGAGCGGACCACCTCCTTTCCTGCGTGGCTTCACCGTATGCCTGCCAGTGAGCCGGGGCAAGGGATTTATCGATGGATCCGCCACCCGCGAACGTCCGCCGCACGACTGCCGGATGACCCCACGGGCCGGGGCCTCGGACCATGGGCTGAGCACTGGAACGATCGGTTGCTCGGGGCTGAGGAAAACGTACCGTTGATGGTGCGCAGAAATGCGTCCCAGACGCCGCAGAGGCGTGACCTATCCGAACAGGGAGGAGATCGTGCGTTCGACGATCAGCCCCAAAGTTGACCCGGCCATTGGCATCGATCCGGGCAGCTCCGTCGAGGAGCTCGATCCGAAGATCCATCACAGCGAGAGCGAGAAACCTGCTGAGGAGGAGAAGCAACCGTTTCTCGGCCTCAAGCCAACCCAGGTGGTCGGCGGCGCGCTCGCGTCCTGCACGGCTGCAGTCCTGGGCGGCCAGCTTGGTGTGGCCGGAACCGTTGCCGGGGCGGCGCTGACGAGCCTCACGATCGCCATCGGTGGCGCGCTTTATACGCGCACTTTCGACAAGACCAAGGACGGCATCGACACAGCCGTTGCCAAGTTTCGGCTCGCCGGCACCCCGCCGGTGACCCCCGACGCCCCCTCCGAACCACTGGACGATCCTGACGCGACCCGCGTCAACCCGATCGGCCATGTGTCCCCGGCCCCGAGCCGCGTGGTCGCGGCGCAGGCGTACGCCACCCCGGCCGACGACCCGACCAGGATCGTGGCCGCGCAGGCAACCGCGAAGACGGAGGCTGAGCAGGCCCTGCCCTGGTATCGCCGGTTCAGTCCGGTCACGGTTATCGCAGCGGCTGCCGCGTTCTTCCTGATCGCCGCGGTCGTGGTGACCGGGCTCGAGTCCTTCCGCGGTTCGTCCGTTTCGGGTGGCGAAGGCACCACGATCGGGCAGATCTCACGGGGTGACGTCACGACCTCGAAGACCCGTTCGGCACCCGTCGAGACGACCGAGCCGACCGACCAGGATCAGGAGTCCCAGGTCGAGCCGACGACGGAGCCGACCACGGAACCCACTACCGAGCCCACGACGGAACCGACCACGGAACCCACCACCGAGCCCACGACGGAACCGACCACGCAACCCACCACCGAGCCGACCGGCGCTGCGCCGACCACCGACGGGGGCACGACGGGCGGCACGACCGGTGCGGAGAGCCAGTCAGGCACCACCGATTCGGGCACCGGCGCGGAGACCGAATCCGGCTCCACCAGCTCCGGTCAGACCGAGGGCTGAGTCCGACCCCACGCCCGGGCCGAAGTCCGGCAGACGCGAGGCGTCCAAGCTCCGATCAGCGAGCTTGGGCGCCTTGTGCGTACGCGGACAGAACCTCCCGAACGACCGCCCCGGGGTCCTCTGCCCCCATGACCGCTCGGACGAGGGCCACGCCCGCGACTCCGGTCTCGGCGAGGTCCCGCACGTCCGCCGGCTGCACGTCGCCGATGGCGACAACGGGTCGCCGGGAAATCTCCACCAGCGGCGGATAACCCTCGACCCCCAGCGGCTGGCGTCCCGAATCCTTGGTCGGTGTCGGCCGGAAGGGTCCCGCGCCGATGTAGTCGATCCACTGCGCCACCTCATTGGCCCCCTGCACCAGCTCGAGGGTTCCGGTGGTGAGGCCGATAATCGCCTCGGCGCCGAGCATCGCTCGAGCCACGATGACGGGGAGGTCGTCCTGGCCGAGATGCACACCATGCACCAGTCCCGGCTCCCGGAGCTCCGCCGCCCACGCGATGTCGGCGTGATCGTCAACGACCACCTTGGTGATCGGATTCGCGGCGCGGACGGCTCGGGCCACCTCGATGGTGAAGTCGAGGAGGGCTCTCGTGGAGAGCGTCTTCTCCCGGACCTGGATCATTCCGGCACCGCCTGCGGCGGCCGCCGCCGCCGTCTCCACGACCTGCCGACCGTGGCCTGCCGTGATCACATAGCAACGCAGATCAAGTTCGGTTGTCATCTCCCCGCTCTCTCCTCCAAAGGAATCAAGGTCAATGGTGGCCCGGAGACTGCGACGACCGCGCCGGTCTGACGCGCCAGGGATTCGGCGGCGCTCAGGCAGTGGACGAGCGGGATTTGCCGCCGCACCCGCTCAATCACCCCACGGAGAGAGTCCACACGCCGCACAGTAGCGAAGCGTCCCAAGACCGGCCCCGGGACGGCAGCCTCGGTTCTCCTCATCGCGCGAGGAGCGCACATTTGTGTTTCCGTGCCCGCACGAGGATCAGGATCTGCTGCACGACCTCATCCCACTTGTCGATCACATCCTGATAGGTGAGGCGCACCACCAAATAGCCCAGGCCCACAAGTTTCAGGTCGCGCGCGCGATCGTTCTGATAGTTCTCGGCGCTGGTGTGGTGCGCGATGCTGTCGATCTCCAGGACGAGTCGGTGACCGATCAGGAGATCGACCCTTCCGACGCCGTCGATCTCCGCCTGCGGTGTCGTCTTGATGCCCAAGCGGGCGAGCCGGCACCTGGCCAAGGACTCCGTGCCCGACTCCGCTCGCTCATCGACCCTGCGCAGGAGATCCCGGCTGGATTTCGGTTCGTGCTCAAGCAGGGTGATGAGGTCCGCCATGGAAAGCAGTCCCTTGTTGAGGATCGAATCCATGATGGCCACAGCTTCATCGGCGTCGACGCAGCACAGTGCAGACAGCAACGCCTGACCGATGGCGTCCACCGGTCGGCTCACTCTGCCAGCGTTCTTGTTCCGGTGTTGGCATTCCTTGATGCCCGGCGGCAGCTTCTTGCCGGAGTGCTGGCGGCTCCGACGCACATGAAGGGTTTGCGTCGTCGGGACCCAGACGTTCAGGCGGGCCAGGGCGGATAGGCATGTCAGAGCACCGTCGGCTCGAACAGCACGCGCGACGTCCCGGTCGGCTGTGGGCGTCGCATACCAGCCATGAGTCAGTCGTCCGAGTGATCCGCCCGCGAGCATGCGGCGAATCTCCTGGGGCTCGATGCCTGCGGCGATCAGTTGGGCTCGACGGACGATTCCGAGGTTCTCGGACAGCAGTTGATCGATCATGACTCACCAATGCGTGATCGACCCCGGAGTGGTTCACCATCGGGCTAGTCCTGTGGATGGTCACAAGTCGCATCCACAGGCCCTGCAGTGACAACTATTTCGATGGCCCCCTCAAATAGTGCAGTTTTTGACGATACCGACGACATCCCCTCGACGAGTGGGCTGCAGCGCCCCCACGAGAAGGCTGCGACGCCCCCACAAGAGGGCCGCTGCGCTCCCACGAGAAGGGCTGCGGTTGCCACCAACGCGCGCAGCTAGCTCGAATCCGCGCGATAGGCCCCGGGCGGCCGCCCGATAACTCGGCGGAACTCACGCGTCAGGTGCGCTTGGTCGGCAAAACCCAGCTCCACGGCAAGCTCCGCGAGATTGGGCGCGTCACCTCGGTCGAGCCGTTCGGCCACCCGTTGCATCCGTCGCCGCCGAATGACCCACAGTGGAGAGACACCCACGAGCCGGGAGAACAATCGCTGCAAAGTCCGGGGCGTGACATGCACTGCGTCCGCCAGGTCCTCGACCCGCGAAAAGTCGCCCCGATCGACCAAGTCGCAAGCCTGACGGACCAATACACGGCTGGAGTCGTTCATAACGCTGAGATCACAGACTGGGCCGAGGTGACGAGAAAGAAGCTTGCGGCGTATGCTTTCATCAAGCTCAGTGACAAGGACGTCCCTGAGCCTTTTTATTTCTTCCCCCACGACCTCTTCCGCGGGCACCACGCGCCCCGTCAGCGTCGAGGCATCCACTCCGAACGCGGTCGCGAAGGCAGCGGGCTGGAACGCCACGCCGGTCACTCGCCCTTCACTCGGCAGGGTCACCTCGAACACTTCGGGCACCACCCCGTGCACAAGGGCGACCGGCGTTGGAAATCCGTGCATCGGCCCGGAGCCCGTTTCGAACGTCAGGTGGATAACCGGGTCCGACAGCACCCGCTGCTGAATCGGCTTCTCGAGCGGCCCCCAGCGCACCCACCACATGTGCAGCACCAACGCGGACAGCGGACCCTTTGCCATCTCCCGCCCGTGCTCGAACAGACCACGATTCCGCCCGGGCTCCAGCACCCGTCCTTCGCGGCGAATCTGTCGCAGATGTTCAAGTCCCACGCTCGGCACACTAGGCAGGCTGGCGCCATGACGAACTATCGCCCCGAAGGATTCAGCACCCTGACCCCCATGATCGCCGTGCCGGATGCGGCAGCCGCGATCACCTTCTATGAGGCCGTGTTCGGCGCCCGCGTGACCACCCGCATGGATGGCCCGGACGGTTCGGTCTGGCACTGCGAGCTCCAGCTCGAGTCAGGCCGGCTGCAGCTGATGGACGCCAACCCTGCCTTCCACATCGTCGCGCTGGACCCGGCGAACGACGACGTACCCTTCTCCCTCGCCCTCTACGTCCCCGACTGCGATGCGACCACGGCGAAGGCCGTCGAACTCGGCGCGACCATCCGCGAACAGCCGGACGACTTTGACGTCACCGGTGACCGGTTCTCCTCGATCCGTGACCCGTTCGGCATCCGCTGGTCGATCATGACGCGCGCTGCCGAGCGCACCGACGCGGAGATCCAGGCGGGCCTTGACGCCTGGGCAGCATCGATGGGCTCCTGACGCCAAGCGACCGACCACCCTCAGCTACGCTCGCTGCCCATGTCCCACCATTCCCGTCCCCCGGTCGCCCTCACCATCGCGGGCAGCGATCCCTCCGGTGGCGCCGGCATCCAGGCTGACCTCAAGACGTTCACCGCTCTCGGCGCGTTCGGGACCACGGTCATCACGGCGCTGACGGCGCAGAGCACTCGCGGAGTGACCGGCGTCCATCCGATCCCTGTTGACTTCGTCCATCAGCAGCTCGAGACGCTGACCGACGACGTGCGCATCGACGCGGTGAAGATCGGGATGCTCGCGTCGGCCGAGCTGGTCCGCGCCATCGGGGAATGGCTGGCGAAGCCACCGCTGAACCAGGTGCCGATCGTCCTCGACCCGGTCATGGTGGCCACGGCCGGCTCGTCCCTGCTCGAGTCCGACGCGGTCGCCGCGCTCCGGGAGATCCTCCCGCTGGCGTCGCTGATCACGCCGAACCTGCCCGAGGCCGGCGTACTCCTCAACACCCCGCCCGCCACTTCTCTCCCCGAGATGCATCAGCAGGCGGACGCGTTGCGGGAGTTGGGGACGCGCGTACTGCTCAAGGGGGGCCACCTGGACGGGCCCGAGGCGGTGGATCTGTTGGCGGATGAGGAGGGGGTACGCGAGGTCTCCGCCCCGCGCGTCCGCACGCAGAACACGCATGGCACGGGGTGCACGCTGTCGTCGGCGATCGCGGCGTTGAGTCCGCAGCGGGCGGGGTGGTTCGAGGCGGTACGCGACGCCAAGGCCTGGCTCACCGAGGCGCTGGGGCACGCCGATGCCCTGGAGATCGGGCACGGCAGCGGGCCGGTGGACCATATGCACGCGATGAAGCCACCCGCCCCTCGTGTCGACTAATCGCCCCTGGTGATATCCATATCCCATGACTCCGTCCGCCGACGAGCAACACCAGCGGGACCGCGACGAGGCCCCGGGCGAACGCCTGGACCGGCAGTTCAATGAGCTGCTCCAGGAGTTGCGCGTCACCCAGACGGGCATTCAGTTGCTGGGTGGCTTTCTGTTGATCCTGCCGTTCCAGCCGCGGTTCATGGAGCTGAGCCCCGGGCTGCGGCTCGTCTATCTGATCGCGGTGTCAGCCGCCACCTTGTCGACGTTCTTCGTTGTCGCGCCCGTGGTTGCGCACCGGACGCTGTTCCAGAGCCACCGCAAGGATGTGATCGTGGCACTGGGCCACCTGTCCGCCCGCATCGGGCTGGGTCTGCTGGGTGTCACCGTGATCACCTCCACCGCGCTGATCTTCGGCATCGTCGTGCATGCCACCGCGGCGCTCATCGCCGGCATCGTGGCCGGGGCCATCTGTCTCGGCCTGTGGCTGGCCTGGCCGCTGACGCTGGCGGCGACGCATCCGGGTGGGACGAAGTACGCCCCCAGTCCCCATGAGGACAGCACCCGCTACGGGGACCGGCAGGACGACGGCTGAGGAGCGCGCAGCGCGTCTCGAAGCCGCTGACCCTTCGAGACACCTTCGGCCTGCTCAGGGAGCGGCGATCATGCCCGCACCGGCACCGATGAGCCCGGCCACCAGCACGGCGGCACCGGCCCAGATGCTCCACCTCCACGCGTTCGGCCGCTGGGGATCCCGGCCGAGCACGCTGAGGAAGAACCCGAGCGGCATGAGGATCGCGGCGAACAGCACGCCGGTCGCGGCGAACCTCGCCCACTCGGGCACGCCCTCCTGACCGACGAGGATCCGGATCACCAGACCGAGGGTGACGAGCATGCCGGCGTGGGCGTGCCCGGCGCGGAAGTACGTCCGCTGCAACCCATTCGTCGGCACTCCGCCGGTGCTGACGCGGAGCAGGAACGTCCCGCCCCAGGCGACAGCGACGAGGGTGAGGATGATGACGCCAGTGGTGGTCAGATCGATCTCGGTCATGAGGTTCCCTCCGGGGGTGTGGGTGAGCCGAAGAGCATCGACCCGACCCGGCGGGCGAGCTCGATGACGTCGGATTCGCCGACGAGGTCGGCGAGGTGGGCCTGGTCGAGCACACCGGTGTCGTGGAGCGTGGCGAGGCCGTGCATGAGGGACCAGCCGGCGAGAACGGCGGCGGCCATGTCGGGGCGGGCGCGGGCGGAGACCTCCTGGGCGCTGCGCACCAGGGTGGCGAGGCAGCGCGAGCGCTGTTCGATCAGCTCCGCGTCCGTGGGGTCGAGCAGGTCGGGGTTGAACATGACCTGGAAGTGGGCGGGGTGGTCGGTGGCGAAGCGGACGTACGCCACACCGGTCTCGAGATAGCCGTCGACCTGTGCTGCGTCGAGGTGCTCGGCCAACCACCCGTACCCCTGCGCGGCGAACGCACTCAGCACCCCCGCCCGCGTCCCGAAGTGATGACGGAACGACCCGTGCGAGACACCGAGCTCGGCGCCGAGGGCGCGCAGCGTGACGGCCTCCGGACCCTGCTTGCGCACGATGCGGTCGACGAGGGTCAGGGTTTCGGCGCGCAGATCGCCGTGGTGGTAGTTCACGACCCCGACCCTAGCACGCTATCTATCCATTGGATAGATTCAGGTCATGCGCACCCGAATCGCCGCTTCCCTCCCGCCTTCCTCGTCTCCAGCACCGCGCTGCTCGCCATCGATGCCGCCACCGCCGAGGGCTAGCGCCCGCCCGGCACCACCCGTCGCG
>DUOB01000050.1 GCA_012839035.1 Propionibacterium sp. | reverse complement strand
GGGTGCCGGATCCACGGCCCACGTCCTCGACCAGCGCCGAGCGGCCGGGATCGCCGACTGTCCTGTGGCGGACCCGCACGTGCCCGCCCGGCCCGACGGGTTGCCGGAGATCACGCTGGACTGCCTGGGCGCGGACTCGAGCGTACGGCTGGCGGGACTCCGGGGCACCCCGCTCGTCATCAACGTCTGGGCGCAATGGTGCGGGCCGTGCCGGGACGAGGCGCCCTACCTCGCCGAGGCCGCGGCGCTGACGGCCGACCAGGTGCAGTTCCTGGGCATCGACTATGTCGACCCGCGGCCTGAGCTCGCCGTCGAATTCGCCGAGGCCGCCGGATGGCGCTATCCCCACCTGGTCGATCCGGACAAGGCGATCGCCCCCGACCTGCGCATCGTCGGGCCACCCCAGACGATCTTCGTGGACGCCGACGGCCGCATCACGCACCGGCATCCCGGACCGCTCATCTCCACCGAACAGCTCACCGAACTCATCCACACGCACCTGGGGGTGGCGCCGTGACCGATGTGCCCGAACCGCTCCAACGCCTGGAGTGCGGCCTGACGCGGCCCGACCTCGGCGCCCGTCTCGTGTCCGATCGACCCGGGGTCGGCCGGGCCGCACGGCAGGCCGCGGTGCTCGCGTTGTTCTCGGTGCAGGGCGACGAGACGATCCTCACCGTCCTCGAGCGGGCGCACAGCCTGCGCCATCACGCCGGTCAGATCGCCTTCCCCGGCGGGGGCGTGGACCCGGGGGACCCGAGCGTGGAGGCAGCCGCCCTGCGCGAGGCCGAGGAGGAGATCGCGCTGCGCAGGGAGACCGTACGCCTCCTCGGTGCGCTGCCCGCCGCCCATGTCGCGGTGTCCGGTTTCGACGTCACCACGGTCGTCGGCTGGTGGGCCGAACCCCACGAGGTCTATGCCCGGGACCGCGGCGAAGTCGAATCAGTGCACCACATCCCGGTCAGCCACCTCGTCGATCCCGCCAACCGGCGGATCGCTCGGCATCCCTCGGGCTATCGGGGACCGGCCTTCCTCGCCGACGATCTCTTCATCTGGGGCCTCACCGCCCACCTGCTCGACGGCCTGCTCGACCTGGCCGGCTGGGCTCGATCCTGGAACCGTGCCAACCAGGTCGAGATCCCGGCGCGGTTCATGCGAGACCGCTGAGGAGCCCGGACCGGTGGCGAAGAACCCGGTCATGGCTCATAGGATCAAGGACGTGACCCCCGGTGCACTGACCAGGCAGACCAGAACCGCGGCACTGGCCGCGATGAGCGACGACGAAGGCCTCGATATTCTCGTGATCGGCGGCGGGGTGACCGGCGCAGGCATCGCCCTGGACGCCACCACCCGCGGGCTGCGGACCGGCATCGTGGAGATGCAGGACTGGGCGGCGGGCACGTCCTCCCGATCATCCCGGCTCGTCCACGGCGGACTCCGTTATCTCTACAACCTCGACTTCGGCCTCGTCGCCGAGGCACTCAGCGAGCGCGGCCTGCTGCTCGAAAAACTCGCCCCCCATCTCGTCACCGCGCAACCGTTCCTCTGGCCGCTCAAAACCCCGGTCGTCGAGCGCAGCTATTCGGCGGTCGGCGTCGGCCTCTACGACACGCTCGCCCAGGTGGGCTCCCACGGGGCCCGCGTACCCATGCAGAAGCACTATTCGCGCGCCCAGGCACTCACCCACTTCCCCGACCTGAGGCCGGATCAGCTCGTCGGCGCGATCCGGTTCTATGACGCCCGGGTCGATGACGCACGGCTGGTGATCAGCCTGGTGCGGACCGCCGCGCGCTTCGGGGCGTACGCAGCCTCACGCACGCAGGTGGTCTCCCTCGACCGTGACGGTGAGCGGGTGGTGGGCGCGACCGTGATGGACCTCGAGACCGGTGAACAGCACCGCATCCGCGCCAGCCGGGTCATCTCGGCCACGGGCGTGTGGACGGAGGACACCGAGCGGCTCGCCGGGGTGGGCGAGGATGAAGGCCTCAGGGTGCTGGCCAGCAAGGGTATCCACCTCGTGTTCGACAAGAGCCGCATCCGGGGGACCTCGGGCCTGTTCCTCCGGACCGAGAAATCCGTCCTGTTCATCATTCCCTGGCAGCGTTATTGGGTCATCGGCACCACCGACACCGTCTGGGAGCCCGACCGGCTGCATCCGGTCGTGACTGCCGCCGACATCGACTATGTCCTCGAGCACGCCAACTCGGTGCTCGCGAGCGATCTCACGCGCGCGGACGTGATCGGCAGCTGGGCCGGGCTGCGGCCCCTGCTCCAGCCGGCCGACCCCACGTCGTCGACCAAGGTCTCCCGCGAGCACGCCGTCAGCGAGCTGGCCCCCGGATTCATGGTCATCGCCGGGGGCAAGCTCACCACCTATCGCGCCATGGCGGAGGACGCGGTCGACTTCGCGCTCGGCGCCACGGTCGCGAAGCAGAACCCGTCGATCACCCACGAGACTCCCCTCGTCGGCGGGTCCGGCGTGGCGGCCGCGCGAGCGGACCTCCAGCGGCGAGCGCCCGGTCTCGGGTGGACCGAGGCGCGCGTGGAACATCTCATCAGCCGTTACGGCAGTGAGGTGGGGGAGCTGCTGCAGCTCATCGAGGATCAGCCCGACCTGGGCCGGTCGCTGGCGGCAGCGCCCGCGTACCTCCGCGCCGAAGCCGCCTTCGCCGTTCTCCGCGAGGGTGCGTTGCACGTGGAGGACATTCTCCTGCACCGCATCCGTCTGGCGATGGAGACCCCGGACCGGGGGCTCGAGGCGATGCCCGAGATCTGCGAGGTCGTCGCACCCCTGCTCGGCTGGTCCGCGGACGAGGCGGCGCGGGAACAGTCGGCCTGGCGGGTGCGGGTCGATGCCGTGGCCGCTGCCGCGGGTGAGCGGGAGGATGCGGCCGCGGCGCGGGTACGCCTCAGTGCCCCCGATCTCGTGCCGCTCGCGCAGACTCGCTCACCAGCATCCCCGCGCAGTTCAGCCGCGACGTGAGTACGCGGCGCCAGACCGGGTCACCCTGGGCGCACTTCCCAACATGACTGGGGACTTCCCAACATGAGGTGCACTTCCCAACGTGCATGCAGGTTGGGAGGACGGGTTCATGTTGGGAGGTGGAGGTTCATGTTGGGCAGCTGAACAGCCCTGGAACGAGACCAGCCCCCGACCTGATCGGCCGGGGGCTGGTCTCGGGGACTCAGTGCAGGATCAGTGCATCACTGGGTCGAGCGGGCAATGAGCACCGCCATCTTCGGGTTGTGACGTGCGACCTGCTCGGCGAGCTCGGCCTTGGCACGCTGGCCGCCCTCCTCGGTGTTGAGGATGATGAGGTCGGCGTGCAGCTGGTCGGCCAGATCCACCACGGCCCCGCCGCGACCATAGAGCGTCGCGG
>DUOB01000049.1 GCA_012839035.1 Propionibacterium sp. | reverse complement strand
CGCGCCGACCTTCAGGTCGTGCTTTCCCAGGCCGTCGGCCTGGACAAGATCGAGCTGGGCAAGAGGCTGATCGGGATTGACGACGCCGGCAACGAGGCCGTCCTCAAGTTTGCCGACGGTTCCAGTGCGACCGCCGATCTCGTCATCGGTGCCGATGGTGCGCGCTCGACCGTACGCCGCCTCATGCTGGGGTATGACGATGCGCTCTATTCCGGCGCCAGCGCGTTCCGTGGCGTGGTCACCCCCGACAAGATGCCGTCGATGCCTGACCCCGATGCCATCCAGTTCTGGATGGGCGACGGGCGCCACTGCCTGCACTATCCGATCGGCGACGACGGTGACCACAACTTCTTCCTCGTCGAGCGCACTCCCTCGCCTTGGCCGCACAAGGCCTGGATCGCCCCGACCGATGACGCCGAAAAGCTGGCGGGGTTCGGTGACTGGCACCCGGCGATCATCGAGATGGTGTCCGCGGTCACCTGCACGGAGCGTTGGGCGCTGTTCCACCGTCCGCCACTGAGCCGGTGGACCAAGGGCCGGATCACCCTGATCGGTGATGCCGCTCACGCGCTGGTCCCGCATCACGGCCAGGGCGCCAACACCTCCATCGAGGACGCGATCGTGCTCGCGGACAAGCTCGCTGCCATCAAGGATCTCGACGAGGCCCGCGCCGACTTCGAGCGCGTGCGCCGTGGCCGGACCCGCAAGATTCAGTACGCGTCCATCACCAACGCCGACGTCCTCCATCTCCCACCGGGACAGCGGGCGGACGAGCGCAACGCCCGCCTCGCCGACCCTGCGTCCTGGGACCGTCACCTCGACTGGATCCACTCCTTCAAGGCCGATGAGGAGGAGCCCAGCGATCGTCAGGGTGGCACCTGGCTGTGATGTAAGAAACTGCACTCCCAATGGGGGGCGACGACATAGTGGTCGTCGCCCCCTCTTTGCGTGCGGTTTGTGCCGTCCTCCGGATCACCATCGCGCGTAGCTAGGATCATGGGCGTTCGAGGAGGTCTTGATGAAACTTGCCACACTGCGCCGCGACGGCTCCACCACAGCCGTCCGCATTGCCGGGGATGAAGCCATCATGCTGGGTGTTCCCGCTGTTGACGCGCTGCTTGCGGATCCGGCACGTCTCGCCGCCGCAGCCGACCTGGACGGGCCACGGATTCCGCTGGCGGATGCCGACTATGCCCCTGTGGTGACATGGCCGGGAAAGATCGTCTGCGTCGGGCAGAACTATCTCAGCCACATCAAGGAGATGGGACGGGAGGTTCCGGACTATCCGACCCTCTTCACGAAATATCCCGAAGCACTGATCGGCGCGCACGATGACATCCAGCTCCCCCCGGAGTCGGAGAAGGTCGACTGGGAGTGCGAGCTGGCCATCGTCATCGGGCAACCGATCCGCCGGGCGACCGAGCCCGAGGCCGAGAGCGCAATCGCAGGTTTCGCGGTCATCAACGACATCTCCATGCGGGACTGGCAGCGGCGCACGCTCATGTGGGATCAGGGCAAGACGTGGGAGCGGTCGGCCCCGTTCGGGCCGTGGCTGGTCACCCCCGATGAGCTCCCGGGCGGCACCCGCCCCACCCTCGACGTCCGCTGCCTGGTTGACGGCGAGGTGATGCAGTCCGACAACACGAGGGACCTGGTGTTCGATCCCATCACCCTGGTCCGATACATCTCCACCATCCTCACTCTCAAACCGGGCGACGTCATCGCAACCGGCACGTCCGGCGGGGTCGGCAATGCCCGCAAACCGCCCCGCTATCTGACCGACGGGGCTGAAGTGATCACTGAGATCGAGCATTTGGGACGGTGCGTCAACCGTGCCGTGGCAGAGGAGATCTGATGCCTGACCTGGCCGAATTGCTGCAATGGGTGCGCCTCGGTGCGGACTCGTTCACCAAGGTCCTGGCTGCGGAAAACGATGACCGGCTGACGGAGCAATCAACTCTGCCGGGATGGACCCGGGGAGATGTCGTTGCGCATGTGACGGACGTGATGGAAGAGTGCGCCGCGGCCCTCTCCGCCACGACAAAGCCGGCAGGTCCGGACTCCTCCGGGGAACGGACGGCCACTGTTCTGCGCGAGAACTACCGTCAGGCAGCCTCTGCACTCCAGACCGCGCTGGCCGCTCGACCCAATCGAAGCGACTGGAAGGACAGTGTCACTGTCCGTGCCGAGGAACTCCCCTCCGAAGGCGTCCTCTGGCTCCTGGCGCGAGAACTCATGGTCCATGCGACCGATCTCGGTGGTGAGGTGTCCTTCGGGGATCTGCCCAATGACTTCTTGGGTGCCCTGATCGACGACATCGTCCGCCATCGAGCAGGCGGGGACTCACCCGCTCTGGAGATCCTGTCCCAGGACACAGGTGAAGCCTGGCGGCTGGAGGGCTCAGGTGAACCACTGCGGGTCATGGCGCTGGCCTCCGACATGGGCGCATGGCTGGCCGGACGCGAGGGCGGCAAGGTCAAGGTGCTGGGTCCGGGTGAGTTGCCGACGCTCTCTCCCTGGCTCTGATTCTCAGAGCCCTCGTCGGGCACTGGGACCTCCACCAGCCCTGGTGGCGTGGTCAGTCGACCAGCTCAGCGGGTGCTGCGAAAGTGTTGCAGACCGCCAGCCGGTCCGGCCCAGTGGCCGCAGCGCCGGCCTTGAACCACCGGGTCTGGGCGCGTCCGGTCCCGTGGGTGGCAGCCCACTCGGGCGGCACCGCCCCCCGCTTGTTGACGAGCTCGGAAAAATCGGATGGGCGAACAGCCAGCGGCCCTTCGGGGCTCATCGCCATGCCGGTGAGGCATTCGGCCTGAAGCTCGAGCCTCCGGGACAGCTCCTGGGCCCGGGCGGCTCCGTTCGGTTCGGTCTCGGTGGCGGCCTGTGCACGACTGACCCGTGCGAGGAGTCCGGTTTGCTGCTGCAGGTGGTGAGCGAACTCGTGGGTGATCACCTCGACATGGTGCAGCGGAGCGGTTGACTCCCGGTTGGTGCGGAAATAGATCGTGTTGTCGGCTCCGCAATAGAGCCCCGCCCAGTCGTCGTCGTGTTCCTCTGCATCCACGATGCAACCCGACCGTGCCAATGCGGATTCGGGTGCGAGGGCCGGCCGGTCGAGCGCGATGCCCGCCTCGGCGAGTGGTTCTGTGTGTACGCGGGTCAGGCAGTCGATCTGGGCTTCGAGGAAGGCTTCCAGCTCGGCATCGGGGACCGGCGCCTGTGGCAGGTGCAGCTCGGGGCAGGTGGTGTCCCGGAGCGTGATCCCGGCGAGCACATTGTCAGCCAGTTGATCCTCCGCCTGACCGGTGTCCCTCCCCGGCGGCACGTCTCGATCCGGATCCGCCCGCAGCAGACCGGGCGTGACGGCGGGTGATCCGGGACCGGCCAGAACGGGAGCACCATCGGTCGGGCGGACCCCAGGGGACGGGTCGCGCAGGAGCAGCAACGATGCGGCTGAGATCAACACCAACACCATCAATCCGCCGGCCACACACAAAACGAGCCCACCACACCGATGGGAGGGCGGCCGCGTACCCCTGTGCCGACGCTGCATCACAAGCTATTTCTTCGGCTTTCTGGTGGGAAAGCGACCACCGACCAGATGCATCCGCCGCGGTGGCATCTTCTGCGTGATGAGAGGGTTCTGGCGAAAACTGCCCAGATCAGTGCGCTTCGCTGCTTCGGCGACACCGGCCGCTTCCTCGGCTTCGGCCACTCCACTGGCCCGTCGTTCGGATTCCTCTCGCACGAGTGCGATGAGACGTTCTTGCACAGCCGAAGGCATCGGGGGTGCAGCAAGGTCGCGAATCGCATCGGTGGCTACCGACAAAGTGCGGGCGAGTTCGGCGCATTCGACGCAGGTGCGAAGGTGTTTCTCGACGTGGTCCCGCTCATCGTTGGTCAGCAGGTCTTCGGCAGCATCCGCGAGGATGTCGAGAGAAACATGGTCGTGCTGCCCGGGCACTCGATCGGTCACTGGTTCCTCACATTCGTCGGGCTGTTCGTGCGGTGGTGCCCGCAGGCACCCCGTTGGCTCGACACCCCGTGGGGGACAGGGCGGGGAGACGTCGGTTGGACGTTCATCGGTGTGGTGTTGGTTCCCGTCATCCGGCCGGTGCTCCCGTGCCACGGGTTTCGCGAAGGTGCGCGAGCAGGGGAACGAGCTTGGCCCGGCCGCGGGAGCAACGACTCTTGATCGTGCCGACGGCGCAGCCGAGAATCTGTGCGGCTTCCTCGACCGAATAGCCCTCCATGTCGACGAGCACGAGGGCAGCCCGCTGATCGGCGTTGATCTGACCGAGCGCGTTGGCGACATCCGCCCGGCGTTCCTTGACCTCCAAGTCGTCGCTCTCGGGGATGATGCCCAATTCGATGGCCCTGTCGGGATCGTCGGGGAGCGGGTCGACCCGGCGTACCTTGTTGCGCCGAATCCGATCCAGGCACGCATTGACGACAATCCGGTGGAGCCAGGTGGTCACCGCGGCATCGCCCCGGAAGGTGTCGGCCCGACGGAAGGCGGAGATGTACGCGTCCTGGAGGGCGTCCGCAGCCTCCTCCGGATTGCGCATGGTCCGCAGGGCCACGGCCCACAGCCGGTTCGAGTGCCGGGTCACGAGCACCTCGAATGCCTGTGGGTCCCCCGCGACATGGTCACTCAGGAGTTCGCCGTCGGAACGTTCGTCGATCACGTCGCGACCCTCCAGGAAGTGCGCTGCTGTGTTCGCGGCTGCGGGCGCAGTCGCCTTATCACCGTACGCCACATGTCATCCCCAGAACACCGCCTCGGCAATGCCGCTCTGATAGGAGTTGCCGACCGGGGGCAGTTCGGTGAACAGCACGAGCACGAAACGCGTCTTCACCGGCTTGTCCGGTTCCAGGGTGATGTCCTGCGGCGTCACGTCCGCCCCGACCCGGGGCTCCCCGGAGGCGACCGCTTCCCAGTCGACGACATTCTGTGTCTGCTGGATGTCCTGAAGACTGAGGGTGTCGTTGGTGTCGGAGTCCACGGGGACGCGCAGGTCGACCGTGGCTCCCGGCTCCGTGAGGGTTACGTCGGCGCGTTGGATCGTGCGGACCTCCCCGAGGTCGAAGACGATGCCCAACCCCTGCTTGTCCATGTCGGGGTTGCGATAGGCAACGGTGGTCCAGGCAGTGGCGGGATCGCCGTCGTGGGTCTGCCAGACGTCACCCGGGTTCTCCGAACGGGCCGGGTCCTGACCCTCGCCGCCCTCCGGGTCGAAATCGATGGCGCCGGTGATGGCCAGCGGCATCGGTTCGCGCACGGAGCCGCCGGGGGCCAGCCGCAGGCCCACGGCGATCAGGCTGCCGAGCAGGACGATGAGCGTCAACGCGATCAGCCAGCGGACCCACGACCGGGGTGGATCCCCGGGCAGCTGCCCTACATCGAGCTGGGACGGAGGGCGAGGTGGCGACGGGCGCCAGCCGGGATCGGCGGG
>DUOB01000048.1 GCA_012839035.1 Propionibacterium sp. | reverse complement strand
CCAGCATGCGGCTCGTGCCCTTGCCGACAGCGGCCTCCGGCCAGGCATCAGGGCGCTGCAGGGTCGCGTGTCGTTCGTCGAAGCCGTCGCTCGGCTGGACAAAAACCACATCCTCGCCGCACCGGAATTCGACCGCGGGCAACTCGTGAGCGGGGTCGTGGTCCGGATGCTCGTTGAGCATCACCATGAGCCCCATGAGATCGGGATCGCCCTGCGGGTGACAGGCCAATCGGGTGAGTTCGGTCTCCACGGCCTCGGCGGTGGCGACCAGGTCCGGGGCGGGAACGGCGACATTGCGCGTCGCGTAACAGTTCCACTCGTGCGTGGTGAACGGATCGTCGACGCAATAGTCGGCCTGCCAATCCGCGATCACCGAGTGCTGCCGCATGAGAGGCGTCAGCCTGGCATCCAGACCCACGAAAGCGCTCTGGGCGCGATCCCGGATCCGCTTGTCCGCGGGGTCTGCGGCGGTGCCACATGCCGCGAGCAGAGCCGCTGTCACAGGCAGGCCCACCAGGAGAGCGAGCCGGCGTACTCCCCGGCGACTCTTGCCAACCACGCTCACAGACCCACCGATACCTTCCGAGCGGCTCGACGATGCATCACCCATGCCGCGAACACGCCACCGATCGCACCCCCGAGGTGGGCTTGCCAGGAGACCCCGACCTGGGTTGGGAAAACGCCCCAGAGGACCGAACCATAGAGGATGAAGACGAGGACCGAGACGATGATCGATTTTGCGTCCCGGGCGAAGAAGCCGCGTGCCATGAGATAGGTCAGCCAGCCGAACACGACGCCTGAGGCCCCCACGATCACCGTGTGTGCCGGGGTGAGGATCCATGCCGCGATGCCCGAGGACACCATGGACACCAAGGTTGACCAGACCATCCGCAGCGCGCCGCCGCGGCCCAGAAGGACCAGGAATCCGAGCACCCACAGCGGGGCGGAGTTGGCGATCAGGTGACCGAACCCCGCATGCAGGAAGGGGGCGAACAGGATGCCGACCCAGCCCATCGGCTGCTGCGCGTGAATGCCCAACTGGTCCAACAGCCCCAGCAGGAAGAAGTCGATGGCTTCCAGCACCCAGAGGAGAACCACGGCTCCCAGCATGAAGAGCGCAGCGCCCTTGGGAGTTTCGACTTTGCGCGGGGGAGCGGTGGGGTTGCTGTACGCCATGTCCTCCATTCTCCTGTCCGCGGGGCCACGTTCAACTCCCCGCCCACCCGGGTGGGGCCGAAGGCTGGTGCGAACAGAACGGAAACCCGGGGAAGGCTCCGGCTGGGCATCGTTGTGAACGGGCCGTTGGGGGTGGTGCCGGTCATCGGCCGCCACGCGTTGCCTAGGCTTGGCCACCTATTGTCGACATATTGCCGATGAAAGGGACGACCGTGAGCCGCCCCACTGGAACCCGGGAGAACGCCGGCTCGGCTGTCGAGCTGGTCCGATCGAGCCGCTTCGTGCGCCTCGGGGTGCGGGCGGCAGCCTTCGTGGCGATCGGTGGCGCGATCTGGATGGTCGCCCGGATTTCCGGCATCATCGCCCCGCTCGTCATCGCGATGCTGGGCGCGATCGTTCTCGCGGCGCTCCTCATGCCCCTGCAGTTGCTGTTCAACCATCGTCTGCGGCTGCCGCGCTATCTGGCGTCCGCAGCCACCGTCGTCGTGTTCCTCGGCGTGCTGACCGGACTGTTCTGGCTCGTCGTCGATCACCTCACTGCGGAGTTGGAGGACCTGCGGCTCAGCGTGCTGACGGAGCTGGACCGCGTCGAGGACTGGCTGGCCGACCAACTGCCGTTCGCGAGCGAGACGATCCGGGACGCGATGGACCAGGTCGAGGAATGGGTGATCGGAAATCAGGGCGCGATCTTCGGTGGAGCGCTGACGGTCGGGACCAGTGCCGTGACGATCCTGCTGGGTGCTGTCATCGCGCTGCTGGGCACTTTCTTCCTGCTGGCACAGGGTGACCGGGTGTGGGCCTGGTTCATCGATCTGCTCAACGAACAGCGGGCGCGGCGGTTGCACGAGGCCGGTCGTCGAGGTTGGGTGACGTTGTCGACCTACATCAAGATGCAGGTCCTCATTGCCGCCATCGATGCCATCGCCATCGGCATCGGTGCCTTCTTCCTGGGCCTGCCATTCCTGCTGCCGTTGGTGCTGATCACCTTCGTGCTGTGCATCATCCCCTTCATCGGTGCGTTCGTCTCGGGCGCCCTGTTCGTGTTGGTCGCACTGTTCACCGATGGTCTCTCCGCAGCACTGATCATGCTCCTGATCGTGGTCGCCGTGCAGCAGCTGGAGAGTGATCTGCTGTCGCCCTTCCTGATGGGCCAGGCGGTGAACCTGCACCCGCTGGCGCTGCTCGTGGGCGCCACGGCCGGCGTCTATCTCGTCGGCCTCGGCGGCGCACTGTTCGTCGTGCCCGTGCTGGCGGTCGGGAACACCGTCCGGCTGTACCTCAGCGGCGACGACATGTTTCCCCAGCTCGACCGCGGTGGATCCGCGCTCACCGGTTCGGCGAAGAAGCTGTCCCGCGGCCGGGTGACCCCGAAACTTCCCAAGCGGGTCGGACACGCCCTGCCGGAGGTCGCCCGGAAGTCCCGGGCCGCGGAGAGCCACTCCGACGAGCAGGACCCTGAGCAGGACGTTCCCGCGGGAACACATCGGCGTTCCGCTGACGAGGGCGACGAGCGCCGAGCCGAAGCTGATCCGTCCACAACCCGAAGGAGATGACATGACCACCGTGACACGACGCACCTCGGCATCCCCGGAGGAGGTGTGGGCGGTGCTGGCCGACGGTTGGTCGTATGCAGGCTGGGTGGTCGGGGCCTCCAGAGTCCGCGACGTCAGTCTGCGCTGGCCCGATGCGGGAGCGCTCATCCACCACTCGGTCGGCTTGTGGCCGGCGGTGCTGGACGACGAAACGGAAGTGGTGTTCAGCGAGCGACCCACGCGCCTGCGGATGGAAGCAAGGACCCGCCCGGTGATGATGGCCGCCATCGAGTTCGAGCTCGAGGAGGTCGATGGGGGTGGCACTCTGGTGACGATGCACGAGTCGGTGACCGGGGGGCCGGGACGCTTCATCCCGGGCCGGGTGGCCCAGGCATTGTTCAAACGCCGCAACGACGAGGTGCTCCTGCGTCTGTGCCTGATCGCCGAGCGTCAGGACACGCCGGCTCCGGAGGAGTCGCCGTGATGCCCACGAGCAATCCCGGCAATCGACCGTACGCGCCCCTTCCGTCGGTGGATGCGGTCGTGGTCGGCGGGGGGCACCACGGACTGGTCGCGGCGGCCCTGCTGGCCGACGCGGGCTGGGATGTGATCGTGGCCGAGGCCACGGGGGAGGTGGGTGGTGCGGTCGCGAGCCATGCGCTGTCCCGACACGATGGGCGCTGGGTGCAGGACGACTACAGCGCCTTCCATCCGCTCGCCGCGGTCTCCCCGGTGTTGCAGCGGCTCGAACTCGCCGGTCACGGTCTGCGCTGGAGCGCCGCGCCGACGCCCTTGGCGCATGTGGCTTCGGGCGGAGACCCGGGCGTACGCATCGACACCGACGCCGGGATCACCGCCGCCGCGCTCAACGCCGACCATCCCGGGGACGGCGACACCTGGCTGGACCTCGTGGACCAGTGGCGTCGCATCCGGCAGCCGCTGATGCGCTCACTCCTGGGAGGCTGGCCCCCGGTCCGCGACCCGATCGCCCTGGTGCGGGTCCTCGGTCTTTCGGGCCTGGGAGAGCTCGCCCGGTTCCTGCTGATGCCGGTGCACCGCATGGCGGCGGAGTTGTTCCGCGGCAGCCAGGGCCCCGACATCCTGGCCGGCAACGCGCTGCACGCCGATATCCCGCTCGACGCCCCCGGCAGCGGGCTGTTCGGCTGGATGATGGCGATGCTCGCGCAGGACGTCGGCATGCCTGCACCCGTGGGTGGCGCCGGGCAGCTGGCCGCGGCCCTGCGGTCCCGGGCCGAAAGTGCGGGCGCGCAGATCCTGGTCAACACGCCAGTGGCGTCCGTCCGGACCAGCGGAGGGCGGGCGAGCGGTGTCGTCCTCGCCGACGGCCGGAGCATCGAAGCCCGTCGGGCCGTGATCGCCAACACCTCTGCCCCGGCTCTGTTCACCACCCTGCTGCCACCCGAACAACTCCGCGACCGGTTCCGCCGACGGCTCGCCCGTTTCGACTGGGACCTGCCGACGACGAAGGTCAATCTCCGCCTCTCGGGACCCATCCCGTGGCGCTCGGAGGCCGCCCGGACGGCCGGGGTGCTGCACCTGGGCCACGACCTCTCGGGTGGCCTGCGCTGGGCCGGCGACATCGAGCGCGGGATTCTGCCCTCGCGCCCCTTCGCCATCGCGGGCCAGATGACGACCGTCGACCCGACGCGATCGCCTGCGGGCACGGAGACGTTCTGGGCGTACACCCATCTGGCTCGCGGCGTCTATCGGCCCGAAGCAGCACAGGCAGCCATCGCCGGTCTGGACGAACTGCTGGAGGAACTGGCACCCGGGATCCGCGACCTCGTGATCGATCGCACGGATCAGACGCCGGAGGACATCGAGGCCAACAACGCGAACGCGCACAAAGGGGCGGTTGGCGGGGGCACCATGCAGCTCCATCAACAGGCGATCTTCCGTCCCGTGCCCGGGCTCGGGGGGCCGCGTACGCCGATCGAACGGCTGTATCTCGGCAGTGCTGCGATCCACCCCGGGGGTGGCGTGCACGGTGCCTGCGGGGCACTCGCCGCCCGGGCCGCTCTCGCCGACGCCCGCATCCCGGGTCGGGCACGGTTCGTGACCGCCGTGCAGCGAAAACTCCAAGGTGGATAGGGCTGTGCGCTCCTCAGTCAGCGTCGCCGGGGTGGCACCGGCGCAGAACGTGAGAAGATGGGTTGCTGATTCATCCGCCGGGCGCCGAGCCCCTGACCCAGGACGCACATGACCGTACCCATTGCCGGACACACCGATCCGGCGATCATCCGCAACTTCTGCATCATCGCGCACATCGACCACGGCAAATCCACATTGGCCGACCGGATGCTGCAGATCACCGGGATCGTCGACGACCGAGCGATGCGAGCGCAATACCTGGACCGGATGGACATCGAGCGCGAGCGCGGCATCACGATCAAGTCCCAGGCCGTCCGGATGCCCTATGAGCTCGACGGTCAGCACTACGTCCTGAACATGATCGACACCCCCGGTCACGTGGACTTCACCTATGAGGTCTCGCGTTCGCTGGAGGCATGCGAGGGCGCGATCCTGCTGGTCGACGCCGCACAGGGCATCGAGGCCCAGACGCTGGCCAACCTCTATCTCGCCATCGAGGCGGACCTGCACATCATCCCGGTGCTCAACAAGATCGATCTGCCGAGTGCGCAGCCGGAGAAGTACGCGGCCGAGATCGCCGGCATCATCGGCTGTGACGTGAGCGAGGTGCTCCAGGTGAGCGCCAAGACCGGTGCCGGCGTACAGGAACTGCTCGATCACATCGTCGCGGAGATCCCACCGCCCGTCGGCAACGCCGATGCCCCGGCCCGCGCCCTCATCTTCGACTCGGTCTATGACACCTATCGCGGTGTCGTGACCTATGTGCGGGTCATCGACGGTGAGTTGTCGCACCGTGAGCGAATCCTCATGATGTCGACCAAGGCCACCCACGAGGTGCTGGAGGTCGGTGTGATCTCACCCGAGCCGAAGAAGGTGGATCGCCTCGGTGTGGGGGAGACCGGCTACCTGATCACGGGCGTGAAGGAAGTCCGCCAGAGCCGGGTCGGCGACACGGTCACCTCGGCGGTCCGCCCGGCGGAGGAGATGCTGTCGGGTTATCAGCACCCGAACCCGATGGTGTACGCAGGGCTTTATCCCATCGACGGCAACGACTTCCCGGAACTCCGCGAGGCGCTGGAGAAGCTGCAGCTCAACGATGCCGCCCTGACCTATGAGCCCGAGACCTCCGGTGCGCTCGGCTTCGGCTTCCGGATCGGGTTCCTCGGTCTGCTGCACATGGAGATCGTCCGCGAGCGACTGGAGCGCGAGTTCAACCTCGACCTGATCTCCACCGCCCCCAACGTCGTTTATCGCGTCGTGCTCGAGGACGGGTCCGAACACATCGTGACCAACCCGAGCGAATACCCGACGACCGGCAAGATCGCCGAGGTCTATGAGCCGATGGTGCGAGCAACGATCCTCGCGCCGGCGGAATACATCGGCGCGATTCTCGAGCTCTGCCAGACCCGTCGCGGTGTCCAGCAGGGGCTCGACTATCTGTCGGAGGACCGGGTCGAGATTCGTTACCTCCTGCCCCTCGCCGAGATCGTGTTCGACTTCTTCGATGCGCTGAAGTCGCGGACGAAGGGGTACGCGTCCCTCGACTATGACGATGCCGGCGAGGAGGCGGCCGATCTCGTCAAGGTCGACATCCTGCTGCACGGTGATCCGGTGGATGCGTTCTCCGCGATCGTGCACAAGGACAAGGCCTACGCCTATGGCATCGCCATGGCCGGCAAGCTCAAGGAGCTCATCCCGAGGCAGCAGTTCGAGGTGCCGATCCAGGCCGCCATCGGCTCGCGGGTGATCGCCCGCGAAACCATCCGCGCCATCCGCAAGGACGTTCTCGCCAAGTGCTACGGCGGCGACATCTCCCGCAAGCGCAAGCTGCTGGAGAAGCAGAAGGAAGGCAAGAAGCGGATGAAGATGGTCGGCCGGGTCGAGGTGCCCCAGGAAGCCTTCGTGGCCGCTTTGTCCACGGGCGACGGTGGCCGGGACAAGGGCGAGAAATAGGCCCATGCGCCCACTCGTGCTCGTCGCGCTGGCGCAGGAGGCCCGTTATCTGCCGGTGGACACCGACCTCGTGTTGACCGGTGCCGGGCTCACCAAGGCGGCATTCGCCACCACCCGGGCCATCCTGGACCGCGCGCCGACACCCGAGCAGCGGGCCGAGCTGTTGGTCGTCAACCTCGGCAGTGTCGGGGCGCTGGGCGAACACCACGAGGACGTTTTCGAGCCCTCTGCGGTGATCAATCGGGATGTGGACGAGGACCTGCTGCGTGCGCTCGGTCTGCCTGTTGACAACCGCATCGAGCTCGGGGGCGCCGGACCCGTCCTCGGGAGCGGCGACGCGTTCGTTGCCGGTGGGGAGGCCCGTCAGGCCTTGCTCGGACGGTGCGACGTCGTCGACATGGAGGGGTTCGCGATCGCGTACGCCTGCCGTGAGCTCGGTGTGCGCCTCCGCATGATCAAACACGTCTCGGACTCCGCCGACGAGGAAGCGCTGGCCTGGGCCGAGCTGGTCGACCGCTCCGCGAGGGCGCTCGCCGGGGCCTATCGCTCCGTGGTCGGCGGCTGAGGCGAGCCGTTCACCGCCGGCGGCGGGT
>DUOB01000047.1 GCA_012839035.1 Propionibacterium sp. | reverse complement strand
GGCGCGGGGGATCGTTGCGGTTCGGCGGGTGGACGGAGACGCGGACGAGGGCTTCGGCCGAGCCACCGCGGCCGTCCTCGGCGCGATAGGTGAACTCGTCGGTCCCTTGCGCATCGTCCGGGGCCGTGATGCGCAAGGCCTGCCCACCGCGCACCTGATCGACCGGACCGAGGCGCGGGCTGGCCAGCGCGGTTGCCGTGAGCGCGCCACCCGACGGGGAGGAATCGTTCGCGAGCACGGGAAGCGTCGTGGAGCGCCCTGCGCGTACGCCGAATTCATCCGGCAACGCCACCGGCGGGAAGTCCTGACGGCTGGCTTCCTCGGGCGCCTGCTCGCTGGTGGTCTGGTTGTGCTCCATCGTGGCCTTGTCGTGCGCGTCGACTTGGGATTGCACGGTCTGCCAGTTGTCCACGACGCGGTGCTCGTCGTTCACGAGGACCACGAGGCCGGTTGCGACGTCGTTGAGGACGATGACGTCTCGATTGACACGGAAGCGCAACTTCGACGCACCCTTGGCGCGGTCGAGGGTCGCGGTCTGGTCGGCGGTGTCATCGAGGCAGTCGCGGAGGTACGCCCCACTGCCCGCCCACGCGCCATAAGCGCAGCCGTTGAGGAAGGCTGGTTGCACGGGGGTGCCCGGGTTGGGTTGGCCAGGGGCGTTGGGCTTCTCGGTCGGGGTGCCGCCAGCGAGGGGCGCCCAGACGAGCGCGGTCGGCGAAGCGACGATCGCGGTGTCGGCTTCGGGGCCCGGTTGTTGGAGGACGGCGTCCACCGCGTTGGGAAGTGTCGTGGCGCCCTGCTGGGTGCGTACGGACCCGCCGGTGGGGTCCAGAACCACCGGCGTCTCCCCGACAACGGACAGCTGGAGTTGGGCAAAGTCCTTCAGGTCGCTGATCGACCCTGCCCGGCGCGAGGTGGGCTTGCCGCCGGCCATCGTGATCCGCGTGAGTGTGCCGTCGGGGGCGAGGGCGTGCGCGGTGCCGTCCGTGCCCACGGTGGCCAGGAGTCCGTCGGCGTTCTCAACGGTCGGGTCGGCGTTGGCATCGAACGTCCCGGCGCTCGGGGTCGGGAGGACCCAGAGTCGGCCGGTGGTGGCATGGAGGACCGCTGTGGTCTCCCCACCCTGGGCGACAGAGAATTCGTCGCCGAGCGCGGATCCGTCGCCGAGAGTGAGGTTCGCGGGGTCGATGGGCGCGAGGGCCGCCGAGCCCCGGTCATGGAGCAGGACGCTGTTGCCGCGCTGGGTCAGGTCGAACTGGCTCGACGCTGCCCGGAGGCCACCGTCGAGGGTGCGGGAGGGATAGTTCAAGTGGGCCGCGAGATGGAGCTGCTCATTGGTGACCCACACGCCGCCATCGTTCAGGTCGACCTCCGCGGCCGGGACGCCGCGGTGGGTGACGGCCAGGGTGAGGAGCACGGCAAAGACAGCCAGCAGGGCCGCAGGCCCGTGCCAGCGTTGGGTCCTGATGGCACGCACCGCTGTTCTTCCTTGTCCCCCGATGCGAAAGGCCGCCCAGGGCCTTCCGTTAGCT
>DUOB01000046.1 GCA_012839035.1 Propionibacterium sp. | reverse complement strand
TGCACACGCGAGCCAGGCTGTGCCGGGCTCCGTCCTCTGGCGGCGTCTCGATCTCCTCGGGGACCATGAGTACCTGCGCCTGAGCCTGCCCTTGTGATCCTGCCTCCTGATCCTGCCCGCCTGAGACCGGCGCAACGCATCAACAGTGGCCGGAGGTCGCGGAAGCGCGCTTCGTCGAGGCGCAGCGACGACCCACCGATGGAGAGTGCGGCCGGCTCGCCATGCGGCAATGCGACCACGGTGGCAGCGGCGGCCAAACCCGGTTCAAGGTCATCCTTGATGACCAGCCACAGGTCGCGGCGCCAGCGATCCAGGTCTTCGTCCGTGGGGGGCGTGATGCCGAGGTCCGGGAGCTTTCTGGAGACCTCGTGGATGATGTCCGCGGGTGCATGGGCCAGCAGCAGGCGACCTGTCGCGCCCCGGCCCAGCGGGATGGGTTCACCCACGCGAAGTGCCGGGACCAAGGAAAAGGTGCCGGGGAGCGTCACCAGACAGATCCGGTCGGCGCCTCGGCGCACGTGCAGATTGACAGTCTCGCCGGTCGTGTCTCTGAGTTGGCGCATCAGCGGTTCCGCGATCGTGCGCAGATGGCTGGTGGCGTCAGTCGCGGCCGCCCAGCCGACGAGTCGCACACCTATGGTGAGGTTTCCCCCCTCGGTGCGAGCCAGCAGGTCCGCTTCCTCCAGCGTGGTCACCAGCCGGTGCGCAGAGGATTTGGCCAGGCCGAGCTCGTGGGCGAGGTCGATGAGACGCACGGGGCCTTGCGCACGGAGGATCAGCTCGATGGCGTCGACGGCTCTGGTGATGGCTGACATGTCGTGCCTCGCTCTTCGTGCGGCGATGGGGGCGCTGCTGCCACTTCTTGGGACCCGCTGGCTTGGAGACAGCCTGCCTTATGCGGAACTCATATTCCGCACTTCCCCCACTGGGTGAGATGTCCGCGTCGGGAACCATCGCGGTCCGATGGCTGGGGCCTATAGGGCGGCAACGCGATAGGCGGGAGAGGGCAGGCCAGCCATTGCCAGATCCTATGGGCCGAAAAGTTTCTCAAATGGCGAGAGGGTTCTTCGGTCTGCTTGCCGAAGTCGCGCAGAGGTTGATTGAGTTCATCCCATGATCTCCAGGCTCGACGTTCGCTGGCTCACCCGCACTGCCCTGTGCAGTGCGTGTATGTGTCGCTGATTTCGTGTCGAGCCCCCGTGTGGGGCCCCGGGCGATCCTGCCCGCTTCAACACCACCCCCATCGATTCGGAGACTCTGCCATGCCTGCGCCTTTTGCGACCGCCCATGCCCTGACCCTTGATCACGTCACCGTTGACGTCCAGCGTCGTTGCGTCGAGGGCCGGCGCCTTGGCATGGTGCGTGTGCTGGAGGACTGCTCCTTGCACGTCCCGGCTGGTGAGTCGTTGGCGCTCGTGGGGCCTGCGGCCTGCGGAAAGAGCACGCTGCTCGATCTTTTCGCCGGATTCGTACGCCCGCTCTCCGGGCGGGTCCTTGTCGGCGGTGAGCGGGTCGACAGCCCTGCACCGGACCGCGGGTTCGTCCAGCCGTCCTTCGGTCTGTTCCCATGGCGCAGCGCGCGTGCCAACGTCACGTTCGCAGCAGGCCCGGAGGTGGCTCGATCAGCGGACGCGGTATTGGATCTGACCGGCGTGGCTCATGTCGCGGATCGTCCCGTGGGCCGGTTGACGGCGGCACAGAAGCAGCGGGTCGCTCTGGCGAAGGCGCTCGTGCACGGGCCCGGCGTACTCCTGCTGGACGACCCCTTCCGCGAACTGGATCCTGCGGAGCGGGCCCTGCTGCAGGAGGAACTCATCCGCATCCAGCGGGAGGCGGCCGTGACCCTGGTCATTGCGACGGGCAACGTTGCCGAAGCGGTCCGGCTCGGGACCAGGGTGGCCGTCCTGTCCCCGCTCCCGGGACGCGTCGAGAATGTGGTCGAGGTGATTCCCGGACGACACATCGCGGCGGCCCGGGCGATCCGGGCGTCGCTCGCCGAAGCCGACCGCGCCCGGGTCAGCGAACTGTCCCGGGCGGCGTGAGGCCCCAACGCGCGATCCCCGCCGGATGGTTCCCGGTTCAGTCTCGGTCGTATCGGCTCTTGTCGATCAGCTCGTCACCGGGCGCCGCAGTGGCCTGGCCGTCGGAGGCCATGGAGATCTCGCCGCGCGACTTCTTGGACGCGCTCACGACGGCGACGCCGATGGCGGTCGTCAGGGGCACGGCTGCGACCAGCCCGACGGAGCCGATCAGCGTACGCACAATCTCCTGGGAGAACTGCTCGGTCGCCAGGACCTCGAACAACGGCCGTTGATAGATGCTGAGCAGGACGAGGGTGCCGAGGGTGGCGCCGGCGATGGCGAAGGCGATCGTGTACACGGTGGACGCGATGTGGTCGCGGCCGATCCGCATGGCCCTGCCGAAGATCCGCTTGCCGTCGCCGTCTTCAGCGGCAAGCTCCCACACCGCAGAGGCCTGGGTGATGGTGACGTCGTTGAGGACGCCGAGACCGGCGAGCATGATGCCGCAGATGACGATCGAGGTCATCTGCAGATCCGGTGCCGCAGCGGAGAGGATCATGTCGTCCTCGGACGAGACACCGGTTAAGTGGGCCCATTTCGTTGCGATCCAACCGAGGATCGCGGCTGTCACCAATCCGAACAATGTCCCGAGCAGTGCCGTCGTCGTTCTGGCACTGAACCCGTGTGCCGCATAGAGCACCACGAACATGATCGCCGAACCGCCCACGAGCCCGACCATGATCGGGTTGGCGCCCGTGACGAGGGCCGGGAACATGAAATACACCATGATGAAGAAGGCCCAGCCGAGACCGATGATCGCCATCAGTCCGCGCCATCGGGCGACGGCGACGACCGCCGCCACGAACAACACGGTGAAGAAGATCAGCGGCACGCCACGGGCGAACTCGCTGAACTGGTATTGCGCTGGGATCCCCTCCATCGGGATCCGGAACAGCTTCACCTTCTGGCCCACACTCACCCCGGACTCATAGTCC
>DUOB01000045.1 GCA_012839035.1 Propionibacterium sp. | reverse complement strand
TGCTGCTGCAGAAGTGGTTCTTCAAGGTCCCGGCGGTCTCGCTGCACTCGGTGATCTCGCGGTTCCGCTGGGGCCTCTTCGGCCGCACGCTGGCGATCATCATCCCCCTCTGGGCGCTCCTGCAGATCCCGTTCCCGATGTTGTTGCCGCAGCCGACGATGGAGTACGCCGCGGGCGACGCCCTCGCGTTCCTGGTGATGGCGCTCACGCTGGTGCCGCTGCAGGCGATGGGTGAGGAGTATGCCTTCCGCGGGCTCGCGTTCCGCATCGCCGCCAGCTGGGGGCGCGGGCCCCGGGCCGGGCTGGTGCTCGGGATCGTCGTCAGCAGCCTGCTGTTCATGGTCGCCCACTTCGCGCTGGATCCGTGGCTGAACGTCTACTACTTCACGTTCGGCACCGCGCTCGCCGTCATCACGTGGCGCACCGGCGGGCTCGAGGCCGCGGTCGTGCTGCATGCCGTCAACAACGCGATCGCCTTCATCGTCACGGTGGCGCTTCGCCAGGACATCAACGCCGGTCTCGACCGCTCCGTGGGAGTGGCCTCCGCCGCGATGCTCATTCCGTGCGCCCTGCTGCTGGCGATCGCGGCGATCGTCTGGTGGCGTACGCCGCGTCCGGCCGTCTCCCCTCCCACGCCCGAGCAGCCGCTCACCCGCCCCACCGGGACGGTCACCCTGGCAGAATGACGCCGATGCACGAATCACCGGTGATCAGCGCACGTAGGTTCGAGCTCTACGTGCGCTGGTCGCTGTATGTCCTCATGGCCTCTCTGCTGGTGCAGATGGGTGGGTTGACGGTTGGTGCCTCGTCGAACGGGTTCACGTTCCTCCGGGCCCTCCCACTGTTCGCCCTGTCTGTTGTGGTGACCGTCTTCAATATCATGGTGGCCCGACACAGCCTCGACCGAGTGATGCGGGATCGGCCCCCCATCACTCGGCGCTTCATTGTCGGATGGATCGCGGCAGTGGTGGCGCTGACCGCCGGCATGCTCTGGTTCCTCTGGGGGATTCCGGGTGGAATCGTGCTCGCGATCATCCCCGCCGCGTGCGCCGTCTCGGCCATCAGCCCGGCGTTCACGATCCGAAGGGCCACGATCGTGAGTGTCGTCGCCATCGTCGGCTGCGGCCTGCTGATCCTCCTCGGTGTCCCCCAGTCGATCGTGGCCCTGATCCTTTTCCTGGTCTTCATCTGGGCCGCATGGTCCAGCGGCTGGATGTTGCGGGTGCTGCGCCAGCTGCAGGATGCCAAGGAGACCGCTGCGGAGCTGTCGGTCGCCGAGGAGCGGCTCCGGATCTCGCGTGACCTGCATGACGTGTTCGGGCGTACCCTCGCCACCATCTCGGTGAAATCCGAACTCGCATCCGAGCTCACCCGCCGCGGACAACATGAGCGGGCCGCCGACGAGATGGCGCAGATTCGGCAGATCGCGAACACCGCGGGAGCGGAGGTACGCCGGGTCGTGCGCGGGGAGCGCCAGGCCAGCTGGGGAGATGAGATCGAGGGCGCACGGGCGCTGCTCACCTCTGCTGGGATCCGCGTCGTGATCGCGGGTGGCGATGTTCCGGAGGAGTACGCCGAGACGCTCGCCTGGGTCATCCGCGAAGGGGTCACCAACGTGCTGCGCCATTCCCGTGCCACACAGGTGAGCATCACCACGGCGATCGAGGATGACGAGATCGCGGTGACCCTGACCAACGATGGTGCGAGCGGACCCTCCGCGGAATCGACCGGCACCGGACTCGCCTCCATGGCCGCACGGTTGCAGGCCGTCGGCGGTTCGGTGGAGTACGAACACGACGGTGGCTGGTTCCTGCTCACCGCGTCCATCCCGATCCCACAGGAGGCTCCGGCATGATCCGTGTGCTGCTCGCCGACGACGAGAACCTCATCCGCGACGCCCTCGCGGGACTGCTCTCGCTCGAGGACGACATCGAGGTCGTCGCCCGTACCGCGTCCGGGCCGGAGTCCTTGGCCGCGGCGATGAAACATCGCCCCGATGTCGCGCTGCTGGATCTGCAGATGCCGGAGCCGGACGGCATCGAAGTAGCGCGCCGGCTCGCCGTGGATCTGCCCGAGTGCCGCTGCATCATCGTGACCTCGCACGGGCGTCCGGGCTATCTGAAGTCCGCCCTGGCTGCTGGCGTACGCGGGTTCCTGCCCAAGACGGTGTCGGCGGCCACGCTCGCCGGGGTGGTGCGCACGGTGGCCGCTGGGGGCCGGCATGTGGATCCCGAGCTCGCGGCCGAGGCGATCGGCGCCGGGGATTCCCCGCTGTCGCCGCGCGAGGCGGATGTGCTGGCGTACGCACGCGACGGCGCCCCGGTCGAGGAGATCGCCACGCGAGCCTCGTTGTCGAAGGGGACGGTACGCAACTATCTGTCCGCTGCGGTCGCCAAGCTCGGGGCGACCAACCGGCATGAAGCCGTACGCATCGCTGCCGACCGGGGCTGGATCTAGACGCGATCCCGGAATTGATACGGCCCACGCCGGGGTTCGAGGACCCGCCCGACGTGGGCCGCGTTCAGGGGAAGCGTCAGTGGCTGAGACGCTTCTGATTGGCAGTCACGCGCCGCGAGAACGGGGTCAGTGCCCGGTCGCTGGCCTTGGCAGCGCGGTTGAGCATGCGCTCGGCGGCCTTCGGATCGAAGAACATCGTCGGCCACGCCTGAGCCATGGCACCGGCCAGCTCGAACAGCACGCGGCCGGACTCGTTGACCGCTTCCATCTTCTCGGTGAACATCCGCTCGATCTCCCTGCGATTGGTCGAGGTGTTGCCGTTCATCGCGAGCATCGACAGACGCAGTCCGATGACCTGCTGAGCAGTGAACGCGATGGTCGCAGCCTTGGTCGAGGCCTGCAGCATCGAGTTGATCCATGCCGGTGCGAGGCCGATAGTCGGAATGCTGAAGTTGCTCAAGATGACCGTCCTTGGGGTGCAGAGAAGTAGCTGAGTGGTGCTGAGAAAGTTCGTTAACAACTGCTGCTAACTATGCCAATCGGGCGCCGGAAACGCCCGAATCGTGCCGCGCACGGGAAAACCCTCACTTTTTGGGGCAGCATCCCGGTCGTCACTGCGGGCTCGCTAACCTGACTGTTCCCGCATGACAGGAGCGCCGCCGTGTCCGACACGATCTACCTGGATCACAACGCGACCACCCCTGTCGCGACCGAAGTCGCGGAGGCCATGTGGCCCCACCTGACGAGCGAATTCGGGAATCCCTCGAGCGCCACCCCACAAGGACTCCGGGCTCGCGCGGCGATCGATCACGCACGCACGCAGGTCGCGGAGCTCCTGGGCGCAGCCCCGGACGAGATCACCTTCACCGGCGGCGGCACGGAGTCGAACAATCTGGCGATCCGCGGCGCGGCGGCGGTCGCCACCACCCGTGTTGCTGTGACGTCAGCGATCGAACATCCCGCCACCGTCGCCCCACTGGCACATCTGCGGGCGGCCCACAACTGGCGGGTCAATGAGCTTCCGGTCGATGGCGAGGCCCGGGTCGATCTCGCAGCCTTTCCCTCAGGACCGGTCGGGGTCGGCACGCTGATCCTGGCCCACAACGAGGTGGGCACCCTCCAGCCCGTGACGGAGTTCGCCCACGCTGTGCACGCCGCCGGTGGAGTTGCCCACGCAGACGCCGCGCAGGCCGTCGGCAAAGTGCCTGTGCGGGTCGACGAACTCGGAGTCGACCTGCTCAGCATCGCCGGCCACAAGCTCTATGCGCCCAAGGGCGTCGGCGCGCTCTATATCCGGCAGGGCACCGCCCTCTCCCCCGTCCTGCGCGGCGCCGGGCAGGAGGGCGGCATTCGACCCGGCACCGAGAACGTGGCGGGGATCGTGGGTTTGGGTGCCGCCGCGGAATTGGCCCGCGACTTGCTGGAGGCCGAAGCCGAGCGTCAGGTGGCCCTCCGTGAATTGCTGTGGGAGCGACTGGCGGCAGGGCTGCCCGGGCTGATCCGGGTCAGTCCGCGCACGGAGACACTCCCGAACACCCTGATGGTGGCGGTGCCCGGTGTGCTCGGGGCCGACGTCCTGGCTGCGGCACCAGGAGTCGCCGCTTCGACCGGAAGCGCCTGCCACTCCGGCGTACACACCCCAGGAACCGCGCTCCTCGCCATGGGATTCCAGCCCGATGACGCCTTGGGTGCATTGCGCCTGTCCGTGGGCCGCTCGACCACCGACGCCGAGATCGAACAGGCCGCCCGCGCACTCATCGAAGCCACGCACGCGACAAGCGCCTGACCTTCCCGTCAGCCCCTGCAGATGCCGCCGTCTCGTCGCGGTTGGACTCACCTGCAAGCCGCGCTTGAACCCGCCAGTTCGGTCGTCCTGCCCCAATGGGTCGGGCTGCTGCACCTGCTGACTGCCGAGATCGCCCTGGCCCGGATCGACGACACCCTGCCCGACTTCGTCGCCCTGGGCGCGATCCTCGCCGTCCACGCGACGCGGGAGAGCCAGGACTTGGCCGTGAGCTAGCTGACGCCTACCGGCAGCTGAGGGCCATCTTGGTGGCCCGATTGTGGCCCCCGAGCTCGACCTGGCTGCGGCCGGGGAGCGGCTGGCGGTGCTGGGTCCGTTGACGAAGCAGCGCATCGGCCACGGGTCACGATCGCAGGAGGCGATCGATGGGGCGTTCTGGCAGATCGCCGGCGGGTTCTACCGGGACTTCCTCGCCCCGGGCCGGGATCTGATCGACGCCTCCACGCTGGCGAACCCGGCCTCGGTCGGGTGGCGGCGGGTGACCGACACCAACCCGTGCGCGTTCTGCGCGATGCTCGCCACCCGCGGGCCTGCGTTCACCAGCCCAACAAACGCCGGCGAAGGCCGCCGGTTCCACGCGCACTGCGGCTGCACCGTCGAAGAGGTCTTCGGGACCTGGGAGCCCGACGAGCGCGAACAGCGCATGATCGACCTCTACCAGCAGTCCGCTGGCGGATCGACCAAAGACGTGCTCGCCTCCATGCGGGCCAACGGTCAGGGCCTCATCAACGACGCCCATGTCCCCGAAGACCAGAAGACCAAACCCGGGCCCAAGCCTGGCGGCGGGGGTGATGGGCCGCCCACCATGGCTGGCGGAAAAGGTGGGCAGCCACCGCCGCCCCGTCAGTCATCGGGAGCGCTCGGGCCTGACGAGACTCCGGAAGAGCGCTTCCATCGAGCCCAGCCCCAGGTGACCGAACGCCTCCGTAGGCATGTTCTCGACGGCGATAAGAGCGGTGGTGGACATCGCTACACCACGCGGAAGTCGGGGAAGACGGTCTTTCCGGAGAGCTGGGACGACGACCGGATCATCGAGGCCATCGATCGCGTAATGCGAGCACCTCGGCTCGTCCAGGCGCGAGGCCCATTCCTTGTCGCGATCGGCGAGGTGGACCGGGTGCGAATTGAGGTTCGGCTCAAGCTGAGCACTGACGAGATTCAGACAGCTCATCCCATCGATGGGGACGGCGTCGCGCGAACGAAGCTAGTGGGTGGCGTGCTAGTGCGTCGCCCTGTGCCTTATGGAAGAGTGCCAGTGATAGACTGGTGACATGGCAGCGGCAGCGATCGAAGAGCAGCGGACCGAGGATATCGCGTTCGCACTGCTCGCGGCCGTGCTGAAGGACCTCGACCGGTCGACGCGATCCGATGTGGTCGCCCTCCTGACTTATGGCGAGCCGGGCGCTGCGATCGAGTCGCTCCTTTTCGCGATCGAGGGGGGGCTTTTGGCCCCCGCGGAGATCGTTGAGGCCGCGCGTGGTGCAGTAGCCTGATCGCGACCTTTTTCCTAGACCGCCCCGTTGGTTTCCAGCGGGGTTTTCTTATGCCCGAACTGACCCGGAAGGGGTTCTTTCGCATGTCCGAAACCACCAGCACTGCTGGGATCAGCACGACCACCGCCGCGGGCGGGAACAGCGCAACCACTGCCACAGGGCAGGACAATTCCACCCCGCCGGAGTTCCAGGCGCCGCAGTCCCAGGCCGATCTGGATCGGATCATTGAGAACCGGCTGGCGCGGGAGCGGGCCAAGTACGCCGGTTTCGATGACTTCAACGCGAAGGCGGAGCGGTTCGATCAGCTCCAGGCCGCGAACCAGACCGACCTGGAGAAGGCCACCACCCGCGCCGAGAAGGCCGAGGCTGAGTTGGCGAAGGCCCAAGCCGCGGCGCTGCGTGCCGAGGTGGCCGCCGCCAAGGGCCTCCCCGCCGAGCTCGCGGCCCGGTTGACCGGTGCGACCCGTGAGGAGCTCGAAGCGGACGCGGACGCGCTCGCGAAGCTCATCCCACCCAAGGCCCCGGCCGCTCAGCAGCCGGCGTCGTTCTCGATTCCTTCCCACGCCTCCAGTGGCGGTGACGCGGCGAATGATGCCGCGGCTCGTGCATTCTTCGGACTCTAAGGAGCCACACTCATGATCACCCTTGACGGGCACGCGATCCCGCTGCCCAAGAACTACACCGCGACCCTGATGAAGCAGGCCTTCCAGCAGTCAGTCATCGCCCCCCTCACCAGCTCTGAGCCGTTCCCGATGGGCGTGGAGACCGTGATCCCGCAGTATGACGGCGGAATCGAGGCCGGGTTCGTCGAGGAAGGCGCGGCCAATCTCCGAGGCCGCCATGTCGTTCAAGACGCTGCGTACCCGCAAGCTCGCCACCATCGTCGTGGTCTCCTGGAGCTGCTGCGGGCCCCGATAGCGCCGCCATCCTCGATGGCTACCAGCTCACCACTCCCTACAACCGGCCGGTCCGTGTCACCAACAGGTACTCGGGCAACGACCAGATCGGTGATCGCCCCACTCTGGAATCGACAAGGTGTACCGGGCTGCCACTGGGCTCCCCACCGGCAACAGTGCGAACTGGTCGTTTCACCTGACCCCAGCGCCCGCCTAGCTGAGGCACCCCTGAGCCTTGACCAGGGCTGACTGCGCCCGGGTCAAGCGCTCAGCGTCCCACTGAACATACATCCAGGGATCCTCTTGGGGGAGCGGAATCCACAGTGGCCCGCCGCCAGGGGCGTTCGTCAGGAAGTGCCGCAGGCCCCAGGCGTAACTGTCATCGGCGGGTGAGTCCAGAATGACCAACCACCAGTCCTCCCCAGGGTTCAGTCCCTCACCGACCTCCACCTGGATCGAGCGCGTCGGCGTCCCGAGCTCGGACCGCAGCTCGTCGAGAAGGTCCTTGTCGACCGGCTCACAGGTCATGCTCGCCATGATCGCGGGGTCAGGGTCAGGGATCATTGGCGTCGGGGTCGGCGTCGGACTGGGCTCGGGCCGAGGCGACGGGCTGACTGGGACGAACTTCGCGGTCGGCGTCGGCTGTGGCTGCTCGCCGCTACATCCGGCCAGGAGCAGGCACGCGATCAACCCCCCGAGGATTCGCATGCCTGCAGAGAGTACCGCCCGATCAGGAGCCCCGCCCTGTGACGCCAGAGGAATGGATGGAAGCCCTCACCCTCGCCGAGCCCGGCCAAGGGGTCGCATGGGCCGCCGGGCTCGTCGGCTCGATGGTTCGCAAGTGGGTCCTGCCCGCATGGGGGAAGCTCTCTCACTTCTTCGAAGACTGGTTTGGCGAGCCGGCCCGGCCCGGGGTGAAAGGCGCCGTGCAGTGATGGATGGTGGCAATGGGAGCTGTCCCTTGCGACCACGCGCGACCGGCCTCCTGTCCGCATCAGAGGCTTGGCCCGTGGGCAACCATTGCCCCCTGGCCACCCACTCACCGTCTGAAAAGGAGCACTATGGCTCTCATTGGCGATCACGACCGCCGACACTCTCAGCTACTCTCAACACGCGCTATAAAGCCCGTCACCCACCCGAGTGGCGGGCTCTTTTCGTCGCTTCTGGGTGGGCCCAGACGGACTCGAACCGCCGACACCCTGCTTGTAAGGCAGGGATTTCCGCCAGTCACGAGGGTCCGGGACGCTGCGGGGCCGCCAGCGCTTCGTCCATCCGCACCGCCACGTCATCCAGATTCCCATCGAACAGATGCCCGTACACGTCCAGCGTGACAGCCGCCGACCGATGCCCGAGCATCGCCTGCACCACCTTCACATCCGCCCCCGCGGCGATGGCCAGCGACGCCGCGCAGTGCCTCAGCTCGTGCGGCTCCATCCCCTCCCGCTTGACCACCTTCGCTGCCGGGGTGAAGACGCGCACCCGCCAGTTCCGCGGGTTCACCCGCAACCCCGTCGGCGACCGGAACAACGGCTCGGATGCGTCCCGGCCTTTCAATGGCAGCAGCGCCCGCACTGACGCGGGCACCGGCACATCCCTGCCCCGGTCACTCTTCGACACCTCATGCCGGACCCGGATGCGTTTCTCCCTCACGTCGCCCACGTCCAGGCCGCACGCCTCACCAATCCGGAGTCCGGTGGTGCCCATCAGCAGCACCATCGCCTCCCACTCCCCCGCCGCCTTGGCCAGTGCCTTCAGCTCTTGGGCGGTGAGATAGACGGGCTCGCGGCGTCCCGACCGTGGCGTCTTGATTCCCATGACCGGGTTGCGGTCCAACACCCCATCCTCGACCGCCATCGCCAGTGAGCCTTTCAGGCACAGGAACACGTGCCGCTTAGCCGACTCGCTCAATGCGAGTTCGGCCAGCCACACCCTGACCTGTGAGGGTGCGACCTCATCCGCCGGCACATGCCGCCACCGGGCGAGCACGTGATTCCCCGCCGTCCCAGCGGCCTCGCGGGTCTTCGGTGCCAGGTGGGCTTTTGCGTCCTTCCAGCGCTGCACCAGCACCTCCACCGTGGGCATGTCCTTCTCGTCGGCCGGGTTGGACAAGTGCGCCCGCAGCCACGCCTCCGCGGCCGCCTTCGTCCGGAAGGGCTTGGCCCGATGCTTCCCCTGCTCCCGCCAGCGCGCCCGCCACCGCAACCCCGTCCCGTACCGCTCCGACCGCTCCCCGTGGTGGTGCCAGCGGTCCTCAATCTGCACGGCGTGCCGCCAGAATCCTGCGCCACCTCCGCACCGCCTGCGGGTGGCGGGCCTCCACCTCCGGGTCCCTCACCGCCCTCGGCAGGTCGAGCATCCCGAGCAACATGTCAATTTCCGGGCCAGAATTGTCCATATCGCTGGGATATGCCAAAAAGTCTGTCATGCCAGGTGCTCCAATCGTCGTCGCAGATAGTGCCGCTCAGCCGGGTGCAGGGACTCCAGCCGCACCCGCACAGCAGACGGGGTGGTCCACAGCTCATCCGCGACCTCCCACGGGTCCCGTGACCATGCCAGCGCCTCCCCCAGCTCCCGGATGCCGATCAGCCTCCGGGCCGTCTCCATCTCGACCTGGCGCTCATCCCACCCCACATGCCCCCGCACGGGGGGGCCGCGCTCCACATGCACCAGCTCATGCGCGAGTGTGGTGCGCCGTTCGGCCTGCGACAGCCGCCGGTCAAGGACGATGGTCCGGGTCGCAAAGCACGTCAGGCCATACATGCCCGCCGGCAGGAGCGCCCAGCGCAGCGTCCAGTCCGTCAACCGGCCAAGCACTCTCCATGGGTGATACATGCCCAGAGAGCCTGCACGGCAGGTCTGACAGTTTCAGGCCGCGGTGTCAGGGCGGGGAGGCTCGATCATCAGTAGCCCATCGCCTTCACGATCGCCGGGGCCTGAGAAGTCTCCGCACCAATGACCCAGTTGTCACCCTTGTAGACCAGCCCGCCTTTGCCGACGAAGATCGCTTCGTACAGCTTGAACTTCGACCCAAGCAAATCGCCGCCAAGGTGCGGAGCGGGGTCAACGAAGACGAAGACCTTCGGGGTCCTGCACGTCGCCTCATCGTTCATGAGTCGCTCCCACTTGCACGTGACGCCCTGAGTCTCAAGCACCAACAGCGCCTCATCAAGGCTCCTGACGTTGCTCAGCGTCCCACCCGACGAGCTACTGGTGGTCGTGGATGCCTTGCCGTTGTAGACCAGCTTGGTGACGGTCGCGGTCAGCACGTCCGATTCCTCGGCTGTCGATGCTGATTCCTCGCGGACGTTGGCCTTGGGTCCGTTGATCTCGATCGTGCCGATGGTCTCGGACTCGGCCCCGTCGACCTTGTACGTGAGGCGCGTGTTGCCGGTCGGCACCGCTCCGGACCCGGCCCATACCGGCTCCACCTGATAGCGGATGTTGCAGCCAGCAGACCCGAAGCACTGCTTGCGGAGGATCTCGACTTGCAGCGTCCAATCCGATGCGCTGTAAGTCCGTTCCGGGCTCGGGGTGGGGGTAGTGGCGGTGGTTGTTGCAGGTTGCGGCGCTGGGGCCACCTGTGTCTGGGTGCCAGCGCATCCGCTGAGCGCGAGTGCTGCCATACCGACAACTGCCCACTTCTTCATACTTCTTCATCCCCCGATTGATCCTTGGCGTATGGCGGGTCCCCTTCGCGTTGACTGCTCGCAGCGGTGGGTTCGGCCCAGTCTGGCAGTTCCGGCCTCAGTTCCGTGACATTGCCCGGCTCCCCCGGGCCCGGACTCTTCTTGCCCGTGTTGCCAGCATCGGATCCTCCTCGCGCCATCCGGCGCTCAACTTCGCTGAGCAACTCCCGGTCACTGACTGAGGTCCAGTCGAACTCGACAGGGATCGCTTCGCCAGCAAGCAGTTTCGCTGCGCGACCGTTACCCCATCCGAGCCCTTGGTCCAACTGCGCCAAGATCCCTGGCCGCACGTTGCCCTCGCCGGTGAGGACCTTCGTCAGGGTGGTTGACGACGGTCCCCCATTGCTGCTGATGACTGGCTGGGTCAGGTGTGGGCGATCCGCTATCCACGCCTTCACCGCTTCGGCCAGCCGTGCGTTCAAGGACCAGCCCCGAGTTCGTCGCGGTCTTGGGCGCGATCTCCGCGTCCGCCGTCGCGGCCTCTGCCACGCTGACGCGGGTCATGGCGATCCCGCACGTGAACGCCTGGCTGGCCCGGGTCGGCCTGGGCGCGGGCTCCGGCTCCACCTATACGCCCGACCCGGACGCCGCGTGGAGACGGCCCGAGGGCGAGCCGATGGCAGTCTGGGTGGAGCCGGAGACGCTCCCGCAGCGGGCACGGGACGATGATGGTGACGGGGTGCCCGACGTGGCCCCGTAGACTGGAGCGCCTAGTTCGCCAACTAGGGTCCGCGCCTGAGCGCAAACGCCCCCGGCTCTTCAGAGCCGGGGGCGTTCTTGCGTCCAAAGCAGAAGGGCGGGAGAGGGAAATGCGTGAGCTGTGCCACATTGCCCCATTTCCTGGGGACGCCCTGGGGACGCCCCGCAAGCAGCTCTCCTGCGAAAGCCCTAGTCAACGGCTGCGTCCCGTGGGACGCCCGCCGGATTCATTCCCCGCTCTCCATGCGCCACCTGCGCGAAAGCGGAAGGGGCGAAACCCGCAGTCAGACCACGGAAACCCGCGTCTTTCCCAGTGTGGGCCCAGACGGACTCGAACCGCCGACTCCCTGCTTGTAAGGCAGGTGCTCTAACCAACTGAGCTATGAGCCCCGGCGACCGATCTTGCCACAAACCGGCCGGAACGAGGAATTCGTCACCGACTGGCCGACAGCTCGCGAGCAGCAGCGAGGTGAGCTGCCATGTCCCGTGGCTGGCCCAGATTCTGCACTGTCCGCCAGCGGACCGTTCCCTCTTCATCCACCAGGAAGGATCCCCTCAGGGCACATCCTCGTCGAGCATCGAATACTCCGAACCTGTCCGCGATGGCCCCGTGCGGCCAGTGGTCACTGACGAGGTCGAAAGAGAAATGCTCAGCATCGGAGAAGACACGGAGAGCAAACATGCTGTCGCATGACACGGCGGCCAGCCGCACACCAGCGTCTCGAAGCGGACGCCTCATCTGTTCCAAGGCGCGCAGTTCACTGGAACAGATTCCGGTGAACGCAAACGGATAGAAGAAGATGAGCCACGTGCTTCCGGAGGCAACACCGACCGACTGCCCGAACTGATTGACCCCCTCAAAGGGGTCCACACGATCACCGACCGCCAATGCGGTCACCGACGGACCCCCTTGGGACGCACCAATTTGGTTGCCGCCCAGTCCTGGGACAACGATGCATTCGTGGTGGTTTGCGCCAACCCGGCGGTCACGGCGGCCTCGGACACGTCCGCGGGATCAACGTGCCCGTCGCGGCCGACCTTCGGCGTCAGGAGCCAGACCACGCCGGTGTTGGACAGGTCGGTCAACGAATCGACCAGACCGTCCACGAGATCGCCGTCGTCATCGCGCCACCACAGCAGCACAATGTCGACAGCCTCCATCGCTTCCTCGATCAACTCTGCGTCGATCGCATCCTCGATGGCGACCCGCAGGTCGTCGTCGACGTCATCGTCCCAACCCAGTTCCTGGACGACCAAGCCCTCACTGAGCCCCAGCTGCTTGGCTGTAGACAAGGCCTTGCCTCCTGCCGTAGTGGCCACCAACGAACTCCTGTCCTGTCTCGCACCCGAGCGGGCGGTCGGCCCCGAGGTGACTGGAGTCGACAGTCAGCATCGTGCCATGTCTGCGTCCATTAGACACCCCCGACCATCGGCTAGGCGTCGGGTGTCAGTATGGATGTCAGCCTCTATCGAACTTTTGAGCCACGTTCGACCCAGCGTCGGGAAGGAGCCAGAGCGGCATGTCAGGAGATCGTCCCGCCATCAATGCTGAGGGCACCGCTTATCAACTCCCGGACATCGACCCAGAGGAAACGAAGGAGTGGCTCGACTCGCTCGATGCACTCCTCGACGCCGAAGGCCCCAATCGCACAAGATTCATCATGTTGAAGCTGATGGATCGGGCACGTCGGCGCCAGGTCGGTCTGCCGGCACTGCGCAGCAGTGACTACATCAACACCATCCCACCGGAGGACGAACCGCGATTCCCCGGTGATGAAGACCTGGAACGCCAGATCCGGCGAGCGATCCGGTGGAACGCCGCGATCATGGTGTCCAAGGCCAACCGCAAGGGCCTCGAGGTCGGTGGCCACATCGCCACCTATCAATCGGCGGCGTCTCTCTATGAGGTTGGTTACAACCACTTCTTCCGCGGCCACGATCACCCCGGCGGCGGTGACCAGATCTTCCTCCAGGGTCACGCTGCGCCCGGCATCTATGCCCGGTCGTTCCTGCTGGGGCGTTTCAGCGCCGATCAGTTGGACGGTTTCCGGCAGGAACACTCCCGCGGTCCCGGCCGTGGCCTGTCCTCCTATCCACACCCGCGATCGATGCCCGACTTCTGGGAATTCCCCACGGTCTCCATGGGCATCGGTCCCCTCAACGCCATCTATCAGGCGCGGTTCAATCGCTATCTGCAGCATCGCGGCATCAAGGACACCTCCGAGCAACACGTGTGGGCGTTCCTCGGTGACGGCGAGATGGGTGAGCCCGAGTCCTTGGGCGCAATCGGAGTGGCGGCCCGGGAGGGCCTCGACAACCTGACCTTTGTCATCAACTGCAACCTGCAGCAGCTGGACGGCCCGGTGCGCGGCAACGGCAAGATCATTCAGGAACTGGAGTCGTTCTTCCGCGGCGCCGGCTGGAACGTGATCAAAGTGCTGTGGGGCCGGGACTGGGATCCGCTGCTCGCGCAGGACACCGATGGTGCGCTCGTGCACCAGATGAACAGCACACCGGACGGCCAGTTCCAGACTTATACGGCGGAGACGGGGGCGTACATCCGGGATCACTTCTTCGGAGACCCCCGTCTGACCAAGATGGTCGAGCCCTTGAGCGATCAGGATCTGGAGCGGTTGTCCCGCGGTGGCCATGACTATCGAAAGGTCTATGCGGCCTTCCAGTCGGCCTTCAACCACCATGGTCAGCCGACCGTCATCCTGGCGCAGACAGTGAAGGGCTGGACGATTGAATCGTTCGAGGCCAAGAACGCCACGCACCAGATGAAGAAACTCACGTCGAAGGACCTCAAGGCCTTCCGCGATCGCATCAAGATTCCGATCCCGGATGCCGACCTGGAGGACGCGAACAACCCGCCCTACTATCACCCGGGCGAAGATTCCGAGGTCATTCGCTATATGCAGCATCGGCGTCGCAGCCTCGGTGGCTTCGCACCTCGCCGGACAGTCCGGCCCCGGGAGCTGCCGTTGCCGAAGGACAAGCTCTACAAGCCGCTGCTGGCCAAGCCCGCCGAGGGTGACAAGGTGCCGGCGATCGCGACCACGCAGGCTTTCGTGCGGCTGCTCCGCGACCTGATGCGGGACAAGGATTGGGGCAATCGAATTGTCCCCATCGCACCGGACGAATATCGCACGTTCGGCATGGACTCGATGTTCCCGACGAACAAGATCTACAACCCGATGGGGCAGATCTATGAATCCGTCGACCGCAAACTGCTCCTGTCGTGGAAGGAAGCCAAGGACGGGCAGCTCCTCCACGAGGGAATCTCCGAAGCCGGCGGGCTCGGGTCCTTCACCGCGGCGGGCACCGCCTATGCCACGCACGGCGAGCCGATGATCCCCGTGTTCATGTTCTATTCGATGTTCGGCTTCCAGCGCGTCGGTGACTTCATCTGGGCCGCAGCCGACCAGCTGGCTCGCGGTTTCCTGATTGGCGCCACCGCCGGCCGCACCACGCTCACCGGCGAAGGCCTGCAGCACGCCGACGGTCACTCGCCACTGCTGGCTGCCTCGAATCCTGCTGTCGTCCACTATGACCCGGCGTTCGGCTTCGAGATCGCCCACATCGTCAAGGACGGCCTGAGGCGGATGTACGGCTACGGCCTTGACGAGGCCAAGCCCCACGGCGAGGACATCATCTATTACCTGACCGTCTACAACGAGCCCGTACCGCAACCGGGCCCCCCGGACGACCTCAACGTTGACGATCTGCTGAAGGGGATGTACCTCTTCTCCCCCGCCCAGGGGAACAAGGACCATGCGCAGGCGCAGATCCTGGCGTCCGGCGTGGCCGTGCCGTGGGCACTCAAGGCCCAGCAGATGCTGCGCGACGAGTGGTCGGTGGACGCTGCGGTGTGGTCGGTGACGTCGTGGAACGAGTTGGCGCGCGAAGCCATGCGGGTCGAGGAACGGAACTTCCGCCACCCCATGGAGCCCAACAAGATTCCGTTTGTCACCGAACGGCTCAGCGACACCGAGGGCCCCGTCATTGCGGTCAGCGACTATCAGCGCACCGTGCCGGACCAAGTGCGTCCCTATGTGAAGCACGAGTGGCGGTCACTGGGCACCGACGGCTTCGGCTTCTCCGATACCCGGGCAGCGGCTCGGCGCTTCTTTATGGTCGATGCCGAGTCGATCGTGGTGGCCACGCTCGATGCCCTGGCACGCGACGGCAAATATCGTGCGGAGGCACCGGCGGAGGCATTCCGTCGCTACAAGATCAATGACCCCCAGGCGGTCGGTCATGTCAAACAGGAGGGCGCCGGCGCATGAGTCCACTCCCCAGGGAGGTGGAGAGCCTGCTCGCCGCCATTGTGGCGCTGGAGGCGGGGCGATCCTTCGACGGGAACGCCCCCGCCGCCACCCTCGGGCTGACCAGCCAACTCATCGGGATCGAGGGCGAACCCGGCGACGGGCCGTGGCAGGTGCGACTCGTCGCGCGCGGTGCACCGCGGATCGAGTTGAGCGACGGCCCGTTGCTGGGTCGCTATTGGGTCGGGGCGGAGCGCTCGGGCGAGATCGTTGTCCGGGTGCGGGACGGGCTCTTGGACTCGATGGAGTATGCATGGTCCGGCACCGAGCCAGTTCGCTGGCCGGAACCCGGAGAGATCACGGTCGGCTGAGGTCGCCGACGCCAAGGCAGCGCTGCAGAACCCGGAGCCACTCCCCGCTCTCAATCATGGCCCACGTGAAACGCAGGACGCGCCACCCGTGCTCGACGAGCTGGTTCTGGCGGGCTCGATCGTGTTCGAATGCCTCACGGCTCCTGTGAAACTCGAAACCATCGATCTCGACGATCAGATTGTGTTCCTTGAACAGCAGATCAACCGGAAAGACGGTGGCGCCGACGGGAACTGACGCATTGGCTCGCCACCCCGTGATGCCGTGCTCGCGCAACTGTTCGTGCGCCTGCCTCTCCGCCTCGGACCAGGGCAGAGCAGTCGAATCTCCCAACAACTGAGCCCTCCGCACGTTGCCCGGCCGCTGGGGGTGTGCCCGGAGGGCCGCCCACATGCGGTCGAGCGCTTCCCGGCCCGCAGGGTTGCTCTCCCGGAGGATCCGATCGATCAGCTCACCGCCCTGACGGGGAATCAGGTCGATGGCAGTGAGTTCATGATTGGTGCACCTGAAGGCGCCGATCTGCGTCACCCAGTCGGGGTCGGGACGCCATCTGCTGACGGTGAATCCATCGCGTCGCACCCGCAGCTCAGTGCTGGCCTCGACCGAACGGGGCAGTTTGTCGGGAGTCCACAGCAGGGCGGCCGCGGTGGCTCCTGTGAAGATCACATTCGGGTCGCACTTGTGGAGGGCGAGCATGCGCGTTCGGGCGTGGTCCGCCACTGCCGCGTCAGCGAAGATGCCCGGCAGCACGCTCACCAGGGCCCCCCGTTTCGCGGCCCGATAGAGCGCGGCTCTCAGCAACCGATCCACCTCGCGCACCGCGATGATGCCGTCCGTTTCCAGGCGCTGCTGGATGTCTTCTTGATGTCTCATGCAGGCACCGTGCGAGGTCCGGGCGGGATCGTTCCGCCCTGGCACTTGGGTTGTGCGTAACCTTTCGCCCTCGACCTGGCTGTGAACAAATCCTGACAAGGGGAAACGTCGCGTCTGCAAGGAGTCCGTGACGTTTTGTGACGCAGCAGGTCCGGCACCCCGCGGACGATCCTCGACCGCCGCAGAGCTCACGTCACCTGACATTTGTCATGCCCAGCCGGTGACGACCCCACGTGAACTCGTGCACCACGGCACTGCAGAATCCGGTCCTCCGCCGGGAGGCTGGAAACATGACAACGACGACAGCCCCCAACCTGCCGAGGACCGAGCGGCCAACCGACGACGCCTTGGTCCTGTCCGGTGTCCGGCGCAGTTATCCGAAGCGCACGAAACTCAACTGGCTGACCGGCCGGCGGGAGATCACGGATACGTTCGAAGCCGTCCGCGGCGTCGATCTCCGGGTCCGCCGGGGTGAGTTGTTCGCGCTGCTGGGCACGAACGGCGCCGGCAAGACGTCCACGGTCGAGCTCATCGAGGGGCTGGCCAAGCCTTCCGCGGGCACGATCGAGGTGCTGGGTCACGACCCGTTCGCCGAGCGGAACCAAGTGCGCCACCGCACGGGCGTGGTCCTGCAGCACTCAGGGTTCCCGCCCACGCTCACCGTTCGCGAAATGGCGCGGATCTGGCAGGGCACCCTGACCAGCCCCCTCCCCGTCGACGAGACCCTCGCCGCAGTCGACCTGGCGGACAAGCTGGAGGTCGAGACCGCGAATCTCTCCGGCGGTGAACGGCGACGGCTCGACATCGCGCTGTCCGTGTTGGGCAACCCGGAGCTCCTGGTCCTGGACGAGCCGACCACGGGTCTCGATCCGGAGAGCCGGCGGCACATCTGGTCCCTCATCCGGGGGCTCGTGCGGCGCGGCGCAACGGTCCTGCTCACGACGCACTATCTGGAGGAGGCCGAGAACCTCGCCGACCGGATCGCGATCATGCACGACGGGCTGATCGTGCGCGAGGGCACACTCGCCGACATCGTGGCCGAGGCGCCGTCGCGGATCAGCTTCGTCCGCCCCGCAGACCTGGCTCTGGCCGATCTCGATCTGCCCGAAACCACCGTGACGCTCACCGATCGCATGCTGATCGAGACCCGCACCCTGCAGGACACCCTCGCCCGCGTGCTCGCCTGGGCGGGCACCACTCCCCTGCCCCAGTTGGAGGCCCGATCGGCTTCCCTCGAGCAGGTATTCCTGTCCATCGCCGACACCGAGGAACTCCGATGACCACGCTCACCCTCCCCGCCCTCCCGACCACGACCGTCGCCGAACGCGGCTCGCGCGGCAGCCTGCTGCGCCGCTTCGGCACCCTCGCCCGGGCCGAGACGACAATCCTGCTCCGCAACAAGACGGCGGCCTTCACGGCAATCGTTATGCCCCTGTTCATCGGCCTGGCGTTCGGCGGGATCGGGCTGAGCGATCCGGCGATCCTGGGCCTCGCTCTCACCAGTGGACTGGTGTCGATGAGCCTGCTGTTCGTCATCTATTTCACGATGGTGACCTCGCTCGTCGGCCGTCGCGAGCAGTTGGTTCTCAAGCGGTTGTACGCCGGCGAGCCCACCGCGCTCGAGATTCTCCTCGCCCCGGCCGTCCCGCTATGGATCCTGCTCGTCATCCAATCGACGATCGCGATCTCCGCGGCGACCTTGGCCCTCGGAACACCGGTCGCCCACCCGTGGGCCCTCGCGCTCGCGGTCCTCGGCGGCGCCGGCACGTGGACCGGTCTGGCGATCTGGAGCGCGACGTGGACCAGGAGCGTCGAGTCGGCCCAGCTCACGACCCTGCCGTTGATGCTGGTCGCGATCGGGCTGTCCGGGCTGATGCTGCCCCTGGAGTTCCTGCCGCGAGCAGTCCAGCACGTCGCGCACGTGTTGCCGATGACTCCGGTCATCGATCTGATCCAGCTCGCCTATCTGGGGGTCGGCACCGACGGTGCACTGGTCGGCGCGGTCCCCGACGCGCTCCTCGCCGCAGCCGGGATGATCGTTCCGCTCGTCGTGTGGTCCGCCTTCGGCATCTGGACCGGTCTCCGCAACTTCCGCTGGGACTCACGGTCCTGAGCACCGGAGCCACGTTCCCGCGGATTGTCGCCCTGCGTCTCGCGTTCCTACGGATACGTCTCGACGCGAGACCTGAACGATTCGCTCGACCTCAGCCCTTCCGACAGAACTCCACCAGCCGCCCGGCGTCCCAGGTGTTGATGATCCGGTCGAGGGGGATCTGGTGCTCCTCGGCGCGCTCGCAGCCGTACGCGATCCAGTCCAGCTGACCGGGCGCGTGCGCATCGGTGTTGATCGAGAAGAAGCAGCCCATGTCGAGCGCCATCCCCAGGAGGTCGTCGGGCGGGTCCCGCCGCTCGGGGCGGCAGTTGATCTCGACCGCGACGTCGAACTGCTGGCAGGCCGCGAAGACGACCTCGGGATCGAAGTCGGATTGTGGACGAGTCCCGCGGCCCCCGGTGATGAGCTGATTCGTGCAGTGTCCGAGGATGTTCGTCGCCGGGTTGGCGATGGCGGCGACCATCCGGTGGGTCATCGTCTCGGAGTCCATCCGCAGGTGGGAATGGACCGAGGACACGACGATGTCGAGGCTGAGCAGGAGGTCCTGCTCCTGATCCAGCGACCCGTCCTCGAGGATGTCGACCTCGATCCCGGTCAGCACCCGGAAGTCCGGCATCGCATAGTTGAGGTCCCCGACGAACTGCACCTGGTCCATCAATCGTTCCGCCGACAGTCCTCGCGCGATCTTGAGCCGGGGTGAGTGGTCGGTGATGGCCTGATAGTCGTACCCCATCGCCTGCGCCGACAGCATCATCTCCTCCAGCGGCGATCCGCCGTCGGACCAAGTGGAGTGGCAATGGAGGTCGCCCTTGAGCGCAGCCCGAATTTCCTTGCCGCCGTGCGCCAACGGCTTCTGTTCGGTGCGGAGCTGTGCGAGATAGTCGGGCACCTCACCGTTCAGCGCCTGAGTGATCACCGTGGTCGTTTTCGGCCCCAAACCGGGCAGCGATTGCCAGTCCTGTTGCTTCTGGTGTTCGTCACGGATCGCGCAGGTCATGCCCGAGAGCTGGTCCGCAGCGCGACGATAGGCGCGCACGCGGTGCGTGTCCGCCTGTCCCCGCTCCAACAGATAGGCGATCTCCCGCAGTGCATCGATCGGATCCACCGACATCTCCTTGCAGTGAACGGTCAGCAGTGACAGACAGTACTCTCCCGCGCAGTGCCGGCCATGGCCTCGTCCACGTGGGTGCCAGACGGACGCCCGTCAGCGGTAATAGACGAGGCTCTCCCCTTCATTGACGAGCATGCCTTTGTCCAGATGCGTGACCGAATATCCGCCGGGAATGGTCCACTGCCGTTGTCCCGACCGCGCATCATAGGCAACGACGCTCTCCTCGTTGTGAATGAGAAACTGATCTTTCCGGCAGGAGTAGCCATGCTGATAGGACACTGACGGGGTCTCCCACCCCGACTCACCGCTGCCGGCCACGTGGGCAACCATGCGAGTGTTGTCGCCGCGGGAGGAACTCACCGGAATGATGTAGTGATTCCCGCAGAAGGCTCCTGCTGAGCCCATGGCCGGGGCTGTCCAGAGCTGCTTCCCGGTGCGAGTGGTCGCGCTGACGACGGAGCAGTCGTCATCGCGGCAGGCAAGATGCAGCTCGGGCAACCGATCATAGGAGTCCAGCAATACGATGCCTTGAACCGACTGGGCGTTCAATGAGCCTTCACCGGTGATCCGCATTCGCCCGCGATGATCCACCGTGAGATATGTCCCGTTCGGCAAGCCGGCAACGTATCCGCTTTGCGGGAGGCGCGTGCTGGGCCGACCGTTCTTCTTGTCGTACGCATGGATCCTGTCGCCGGTGCTGATCACAACGTCCGAGCCCACGACCGCAACCAAGAAATCCATGGCTCCCGAGGCGTCACCGACACTTTCGTTGTGTTTCCAGTTCTCCTTGAGGTTCTTGGGGTTGCGACTGACGATCGAGAGTCTGCCGTCCTCATCTGTCGCAACTTCAATGATGGCCCCATCAACATTGGCGACGGTGAAATAGACGATCTCGCCTGCAACCTGTGCACTGAATCGCTCACGGACTGCCCCGGTGGCGATATCCCGATAGACCACCGACGACTCGTCCGCACACACCAACACGTCGCTGCGTCGGCTGGACTCCTCCGCGGATCTGTAGTCCGCGCCACCCCCGCCAGGAACGCGACAGTAGGAATCGGTCTCCGCCGCCCAGATCGCCTCGCCGGTGTCCCTCGCGACACCGACGAATCCCGAGTCCAGCCGCACAACAACGATCGACTCGTCCTGCGATGTGCCGACCACCCGCACATAGTCATCGTCGGTGCCGGGCATGAGATCGTCAGCGGCTCTCGTCCAGACCTGCTGCGGACGCTGGGTGAGTGCGGATTGGTCGCTGAGCATCGACTCTGCGTGGTTATAGGGCGCCCACGGTCGCCACACCACCATGGCCACCACCACCGCCAGCACGATAGCCGCAGCAGCCACCGCCGGGATCAGCCAGCGAGGCCGCCCGGAAGACCTGGCCGGCCCCTGCGACCCACCCGTCCCATAGGCCCCGCCGGGGGCCGGGGGCGGAACCATTCCATAGGACGGGCCCGCGGGTGGAGGTGGCGGCATCCCAAAAGAACTGTCCGGTCCCGGAGGGGCGGCAAAGCCTGGCCCGCGCTGCAGTGGCTGCATCGGCGGACCGCCTGCATGGGCCGCCGTGCCGCCGTGGCCTCCCTGATCGGAGAACGGCGCCCCGCACCCACCACAGAAGCTCATGCCTGGCTCGCCCTGCCAGCCACAATGCCCACACTGTTTCATCAGAACACCTCAGGAGGAAGCTTAGAGCTGAATCACCCGATCGGCTGTCCCCAGAACACCGGACAAGGCCTCCGTCCCAGCCACTAGGCTCCCTGGACATGACCGCCGAGATCCGGGCCTCGCGCCCACCGCAATTGTCGTCCCGGCAGCGGACTGCGATGGCGAAGCGACTGCAGGGTCTGGCGGGCACGATGGTGCAGGCCGCGACGGCCGAGATGGAGGCCCGGCACCCGTGGTTCACCGCTCTCGATGCGGACAACCGATCGTGGGTGGCGGTGGTGGCACGAGCCGGCATCGACGGCTTCGTGACCTGGTTCGCGGACCCCGAGGCCTCGGCGCAGGGCCTCGACATCTTCGGTTCCGCGCCCAAGGCGCTGGCCCGGCACGTCACGCTCCACCAAACCGTCGAACTCGTGCGCACGACGATCGAGGTCGTGGAGCTGAAGCTCCAGGAACTCCTCCCCCGCGGTGATCGCCCGATCGCCCAGGCGGCAATTCTCGGCTATTCACGGGAGGTGGCGTTCGCAGCGGCGGAGGTGTACGCCCGCGCAGCCGAGACACGGGGCGCCTGGGACGCGCGGCTGGAGGCGATGGTCGTGGACGCGGTCGTCCGCGGCGAGGCCGACGAAACGGTCCTCTCCCGCGCCTCGGCACTGGGCTGGGCCTCGACCCAGGCGGTGTGCGTCACGGTCGGCCCCGCACCTGCCACGGACAATCCCCGGCTCGGTGAGGATCTGCGGGCCAGGTTCGGCCCGACGGTCGATGTGCTCACCGGCGTCCAGGGCGACCGCCTCGTTCTCGTCCTGGGCGGGGAAAGGGTCGCGGAGCCCGGCGGTGCCCTGCTGCTCGTGGACAGGGTCCTCGACGCGTTCGGCCCTGGTCCCGTGGTCGTCGGGCCAACCGTCGAGCACTTGGTCGATGCGGTGGGCAGCGTACGCGCAGCCCTTTCCGGGCTCCGCGCCGCGGTGGCCTGGCCCCAGGCGCCCCGCCCCGTGGCCGCCGACGATCTCCTCCCCGAACGTGCCCTCAATGGCGACGGCCACGCACGGCGCGCGCTCGCCCGCGGTGTGTTCCAGCCGCTGCAGGACGCCGGGGGCGGCCTGCTCGACACCCTCGTGTGCTTCCTGGACCAGGGCTCGGCCATCGAGGGCGCGGCACGGCTGCTGTTCGTTCACCCCAATACGGTCCGCTATCGCCTCAAGCGCATCCATGAGGTCACCGGGTTCAATCCGTCGGACGCCCGGGACGCCTATGTCCTGCGGCTCGCGCTCACCCTGGGCCGGCTGATCGGCTGAACCGTTCACGAGCGGGCCATCGGAACGTCAAACAGTGTCCATGGATCCGATAAATCGCCGTCACATCCCGTGCACCGACAATCCGTGTTTCGCCAGCCGGTCCGTTTGTAGGAACCCCACAAGTTCGGCACGACACACTTTGGCTGGGTCGCCCGGGGCGCAGCGGGCCAGAAGGCGCCAGAGTTGATCTCGTGCTCGCAATCGTTGCGCCGGGACAAGGCGCCCAGACCCCCGGATTCCTCAGCCCGTGGCTGACAGAGTCCTCGTTCTCGCGACGCCTGAACTGGTTGTCGGCGGCTGCCGGAATGGATCTCGTCCATTACGGGACCGAGGCCGACGCGGAAACCATCCGGGACACGGCCGTCGCCCAGCCCCTGTTGGTGGTGTCCGGCCTCCTGGCCGCCGTTGAACTGTTCCCATCCCCCGCGGACGCCTATCCGCTGATCGGTGTCGGGGCCGGCCACTCGGTCGGTGAGATCACCGCCGCGGCGGCCACCGGCGTACTCACCGCCGAACAGGCCATGGTCCTCGTCCGCGAACGCGGCAAGGCGATGGCCGAGGCCAGTGCCGCGACCCCGACCTCCATGACCGCGATGGTCGGCGGCAACCCCGAGGAAGTGCTCGCGGCGATCGAGCGCCACGGCCTCACGGCCGCCAACAACAACGGCACCGGCCAGATCGTGGCCGCCGGCACCGTCGAGCAGCTCGCCGCGCTGGCCGAGGATGCCCCCCGCCGATGCCGCATGGTCCCGTTGAGCGTCGCCGGCGCGTTCCATACGCACCACATGGCGCCCGCCGTCAACCATCTTGCTGCTCTCGCCGCCTCGGTGCCCACCAGGGATCCGCGCGTACGCCTGCTGTCGAACGCCGACGGACAGGTCGTCCAGACCGGCGAGGAAGTCCTGCGCCGCATCGTCAACCAGGTCGCCAACCCGGTCCGCTGGGATCTCTGCATGGAGACGATGGCCGACCTGGGTGTGACCGGCCTGCTCGAGCTGCCGCCCGCGGGCACGCTCACCGGCATTGCCAAGCGCAACCTCAAGGGCGTCGAGCTGTTCAATCTCAACACCCCGGACGACCTGCCGGCAGCGGTCGAGTTCGTCCACAAGCACGGGGAACAGTCCACCCCGGCCGAGCTGACGGCGACCCCGAGCTTCCTCCTGGTCGTCTCGCCCGGCAAAGGCACATTCAACCGCACCGAGGGCGTCGACGTCGAGACCATCCTCCCCCCGCTGAGCACGATCGGCACCGTTGCTACATTGCGCGACGAGACGCCGGTGTCTGCCCCGCATGGCGGTGTTGTCACCGAATGGCTCGTCGAGGACGGGGATCCGGTCAGCCCCGGCCAGCCTCTGTTGCGGCTCCACCCGACCATTGAGAACAATTCCGCCACGGAGGTCACGCGATGAGCGCCACAATCCAGTCCCCGCCAGGGGCCCCCTACAGCCGCATCATGGGCATCGGCTCCTATCGCCCCTCGCGCGTGGTCGACAACGCCGAGATGTGCACGATGATCGAGTCGAGCGACGAGTGGATCGTCCAGCGCACCGGCATCAGCGAACGCCGTTGGGCGAACGAGGACGAGACGATCCAGTTCATGTCCGTCGAGGCCGCCCGCCAGGCGATGGAGCGCGCCGGGGTCGCTGGTGAAGACATCGACTGCGTGATCGTCGCGACCGTGACGCACATGACGCAGTTCCCGGCGATCGCCCCGCAGATCGCGCTGGAGCTCGGCGCCCAGGGTGCGCCCGCCTATGACATTTCCGCTGCCTGCGCCGGCTTCTGCGTGGGTCTCGCCCAGGCGGACGCGCTGGTCCGTTCCGGCGCGGCGAGCAAAGTCCTGGTGATCGGTGTCGAACGCCTCACCGACATCACCAACCTCAAGGACCGTTCGACGGCGTTCCTGTTCGCCGACGGCGCGGGCGCTGCGGTCGTCGGCCCGAGCGACGAGCCGAAGATCGGGCCGGTCGTCTGGGGTGCCGACGGTGCCGCATCCGACGTGTTGAAGATGACGGAGATGTGGGACGAGTACGAGGGCGGTGAGAAGCCCACCGTCTACATGGAGGGCCAGGCCGTCTTCAAGTGGGCCTCCCAGACCGTTGCCCGCAAGACCACCGAGATGCTCGACAAGGCCGGACTCAAGGTCGAGGACCTCGATCTGTTCATCCCCCACCAGGCCAACAACCGCATCACCGATGCGATGATCCGGACTCTGAAGATGCCGAAGTCCGTCACCGTCGCGCGCGACATCAAGCGGCAGGGCAACACGTCCGCGGCGTCGATCCCGCTCGCGATCGAGACCCTCTATGAGGAGGGGCAGGCCAAGAGCGGCCAGACCGCCCTCATCGTGGGATTCGGCGGCGGCCTGATCTTCGCCGGTCAGGTCATCGTCCTCCCCTGACCCCGAGGCAACCGCCTCCCCTGAGTTCCCCAGCCATCAATCACAAAAGGAGAAACCCATGGCTACCACTGAAGAAATCCGCGCCGAGCTCGCCGAGATCGTCCACGAGGTCTGCAACGTGCCGGTCGAGGACGTCCAGCTGGACAAGTCCTTCATCGACGATCTGGATGCCGACTCCCTCGCCATGAGCGAGATCATCTATGCCGCCGAGGACAAGTTCGGCGTCTCCATCCCCGACGAAGAGGCCAAGAACCTCAAGACCGTCGGTGACGCCGTCGCCTACATCGAGCGTTCGCAGGCCTGATTTTTTTGCAGTACGCCGGCTCCGCGCCGGCACTGGACCCGCTCCCGGCGTGAGTCCCCTGCGAGGGGATTCCGCCGGGGCCCGGGTGCTCCCCCACCATCTCCATCCGCACCCAACATGAGAGCAGGACATGAGTCGCACCGTTGTCATCACCGGCCTGGGCGCCACGACACCCCTGGGCGGCGACGTCGCCAGCACCTGGGAGAGTCTGCTGGCCGGGCGTTCCGGCGTCCACGCGATCACTGAAGACTGGGCGGCGGATCTGCCCACGAAGTTCGCGGCCCGCGTCGTCGTCGAGCCCGACACCGTCATTCCGCGGGTCGAGGCCCGCCGCATGGACCGTTCCAGCCAGCTCGGCGTTGCCGCGGCCCTCGAGGCCTGGGCGGATGCCGGGTTCGCACTCGGCGAGGAGAATGATCTCGACCGCGAACGGCTGGCCGTTTCGATCGGCACCGGCATCGGCGGTCTGCAAACGATCCTGGAGAACTGGGACACCCTCAAGGAGCGCGGCGTGCGCCGGGTGTCGCCCTACACGATCCCCATGCTCATGGCCAATGCACCGGCGGCCCAGGTGGGCCTGCGCATCGGCGCCAAGGCCGGCGTACACACGCCCGTCTCCGCCTGTGCATCCTCCAACGAAGCCATCGCGCAAGGCCTGGACATCGTCCGCTACGGCCGTGCCGATGTCTGCGTGGTGGGTGGCACCGAGGGCGTCGTCCACAAGCTGCCGATCGCGGCCTTCGGTCAGATGCAGGCCCTGTCACGCCGCAACGACGAACCCGAGCGGGCCTCCCGTCCCTGGGACGTCGACCGGGACGGCTTCGTCCTCGGTGAAGGCGCCGTCGTGATGGTCCTCGAGACCCTGGAACATGCCCAGGCCCGCGGGGCCAAGATCTATGGCACCCTCGCCGGCGCCGGCATCTCCGCCGACTCCCACGACATCGTCCAGCCCGATCCGACGGGCTCGGGCCAGGCGTCGGCCATGCGCCGCGCGCTCACCGACGGGGACCTGTCCCCGGCGGACATCGACCACGTCAATGCGCACGCCACCTCGACCCCGCAGGGCGACATCACCGAGGCCGGTTCGATCCGGGCCGCGCTCGGGGATGACAACCGGGCGATCGTCACCGGCACCAAGTCGATGACCGGTCACCTGCTCGGTGCGGCCGGCGCCCTGGAGTCGCTCGCCACCGTGCTCGCGCTGCGCCACCGCATCGTTCCCCCCACGATCAACCTCGAGAACCCCGAACCCGACCTCGGCATCGACATCGCGGCGAACACCCCGCGTGAGCTCGCGGCCGGCGATCTGGCGGCTCTCAACAACTCCTTCGGCTTCGGCGGCCCGAACGTCGCCATCGCCTTCACCAATGCCCACATGACGGAGGCCTGATCCGCGTGACCGCCACGCAGTCCCATCCGATGGTTCGCCCCACCGCTCCGGAGGCCGGCGCGCCTCCGGTGCCGGCGCAGAAGGTCAAGGTTCCTCGCGACCAGGATCCACGCAACCCGCACTATCGGCTGGCGGCCCTGCTCGACGAGGGATCGATGGAGCTCATCACCCCCGATGACGGTTCGGGGATGCTCGCCGCAATGGGGACCGTCCAGGGTTGCCGGGTGGTGGCCTTCTGCTCCGACGCCACCGTGATGGGCGGGGCGATGGGTGTGGACGGCTGCGCGGCGGTCGTGAAGGCGTACGAACGCGCCATGACCGACCGGGTCCCCATCCTGGGGATCTGGCACTCGGGTGGCGCACGGCTGGCGGAGGGGGTCCTCTCCCTGCACGCCGTCGGTCAGATCTTCCACGCGATGACCCGCGCGTCCGGCAAGATCCCGCAGATCTCGATCGTGCTCGGCGCTGCGGCCGGTGGTGCCGCCTATGGTCCGGCGCTCACCGACATCGTCATCCTCGCGCCCGAGGGCCGGATCTTCGTGACCGGCCCGGACGTCGTCCGCTCCGTGACCGGTGAGGACGTCGACATGCTTCGCCTCGGCGGGCCGGACACGCACTCGCGTCGCTCCGGCGTCGTGCACGTGGTCACCGACGACGAGGCCCAGGCAATGGCGCAGGGACGCCGACTGGTCGGGCTGATTGCGAATCAGGGCGTGGTCGCGGACGACGTGGCGGACGAGGACCTGGCGGCCTACCTGCCGGCGTCGCCCAAGCGGGCGTACGACGTCCACCCCCTCATCGAGGGGCTCCTCGACGACGGCTCCGTCATCGAACTCCACTCCCGCTGGGCCCCCAACGTCACGATCGCGCTCGGCAGGCTCGCGGGCCGCACGGTCGGCGTGATCGCCAACAACCCGCTGCGCCTCGGCGGCTGCCTCGACTCGCTGTCGGCGGAGAAGGCGGCCCGGTTCGTGCGGATGTGCGACGCGTTCGGCATTCCGCTCGTCGTGCTCGTGGACGTCCCCGGTTATCTGCCGGGGGTGGGCCAGGAGTGGGACGGCGTCGTACGCCGCGGGGCCAAGCTGCTGCATGCCTTCGGCGAGGCCGTCGTCCCGCGTGTGACGCTGGTGACGCGGAAGGCGTACGGGGGTGCGTACATCGCCATGAACGGCAAGTCCCTCGGTGCGACGCAGGTGTTCGCCTGGCCGGGCGCGGAGGTCGCAGTGATGGGTCCGGTGGCCGCCATCCGCATCCTGCATCGCCGCAAGCTTGCTGCGACCCCGGAGGACCTGCGCCCGCAGGTCGAGGCCGAGCTCGCCGCCGAGCACGAGCGCATCGCCGGTGGAGTGGAGAAGGCCGTCGAGATCGGTGTGGTGGACGAGATCATTCCCCCCGACGAGACCCGGTCGGCCCTCGCGGGGGCAATCGCCCGCAACGATCGCGGTGACCGCGGGAACCACACGAACATCCCGCTCTGACCTCAGTTCTCGGGAGTGATGAGCTCCACGGTTGGGAAATAGGTGGCATAACGACGACGGTCACGGGTGAGCAGGCGATAGCGGGCCACGGCAGCGTGTGCTCCGATATAGAAGTCGGGGAGTGGCGTCAGTCGCTGACCGACTCGCTTCCGGTATGCCAAGAACGCCTTTCCTGCGACGAAGCCCGCTGACCACGGCAGGTGCTCGCGATCGAATTGAGCGACAGGCAACGCATGATCGAGGTCCTCGATGCGATCGAATGCAACGGAAACCTCGGCATACACAATCGGGTTGATCACGACTGGCCCGCGATCCAAGGCGTTGGCCAGCGCGGACGCGGACCAGTTCGCCCACGTGGGGTCGTCCGTTGTGATGTCCAACAGGACGTTTGAGTCCACGAGCGTCGTGTCAGTCGTCACGGAGCAATGCCATCAGCTCGTCCGTGGACATGGACGTGCTTGCCGTTCCTCGCATCCGCTCCACCAGACGCCTGCCCCGGGACGCCTCGCGCCCGGCATGCACGATTCTCAGCGTCGCGCCGTCAGCGATCACCTCGACCTCGTCGCCCTCGACGAACCCGTGACTACGACGCAAATCAGCTGGAATCGTCACCTGACCCTTGCTGTTCAACTTCATCGCGCTTCCTCCAGATACGTACTACGTCTGATACAGGATACGCGAAGGTCTCATGCTCAAAGCCAAGAACCGGCGTTGCCGAACGTCAGGCGGGGCGCGAGTTCACGACGCGCTCCTCCACTCGTGTCCCCCGATAGAAGTCCTTCCCTTCAAAGGACGATTGCGCATCGAGGTACTGGCCGGTCGTGGGGCTGAAGTAGTACCGATCCACCCTGCCCTGCCGGCCGGGCTCCGCTCGGCTGATGACCACGGCGGCACGACCGAGACTGTCGGTCTGGTTCGTCTCCGCCGTCACATGCGAGATGCGCGGCAGGGTTTCGATCATGACCGCCCGCAACTCCGGGTCCGGATTGTTGCTGCGCAACATGTCGGTCAGCGCCACGAACACCGCCTCATCAGAGTTCAACGAACCGGACACGCGCGGCCGCAGCCAGCGCTCCAGCGCGGCGGGATCCCTGGGCATGTCGGCGTTCTTGTCCCAGCCGGTAGGGCTGTCCGCCAAGGGATCCGGGCCGTACGTCTCCGGCTTGCCGCCTGTCCCAGTGCTCGTCCGCACGACCGTGCTGCCGTCCTGCGCGGTCCACAACTCGTGCCGCTGCGCAAAGTCCCCGTTGTTCTCGAGCGCGGTCTGTTCTTCGTCGGTGACGACGTACAGGTACTGCCCCGGCCCCACCACCAGCGGCTCCGCATGACGGGCGCTCTCGGCGAGCAATTCCAGTTCGGCGCGTGCCTCGGGCGAACCCTGCGGCAGCACGATCGGCGCGACCCCGCCCACGACGAGCGCGGCGGCCGCGGCGGCGATGCCCACGCGGAGGAACGTACGCCGACGCAACCGGGCCGGTCGCGTCGCTCGCCCGGGTGCGGTGGTCCGGTCATCGGCCTGCGCGGCGCGGTCGGTCACCTCGTGCTCGGCCACCGTGCGCTCGGCGACCTGTCGCCAGAGCTCCGCCTGACGGTGATCCCAGTCCGGGACTACGCCGCTGAGGTCGTGGGGCCGGAGCTTCTCGATAATTCGCTGCTTGGTCATCATGACTCCTGTGGGTGGATCGCGAGGCCCTGCGGTTCGGCAAGGCGGAGGTTGAGTCGACGGCGGGCGCGGTGGAGGCGTAGCTACATGTACCTCCCCTACGGCTTCGGCGACGTCTTCCTCAACCAGATCCTGCTCGCCAACATCGAGCAGGCGGGCATGCCGACCGCCGGCATCAACGTCATGCAGGCCATGGGGATCCCCGCCCTCGGCATGGTGGCCGGTCTGCTCATCGCGGTCTTCATCACCTACCGCAAGCCCCGCGACTATGCGGATCTTCCGATCGTCGGGGATCGATCGGAGTCGGCGGAGCCGCGCGGACGCTGGGCGTTGATCGTCTCCGGGCTGGCCATCGTCATCTCGCTGGTCGTCCAGATCGTGGCCGATTCCCTGCTGCTCGGGGCGCTGGTCGGCTTCATCGTCTTCGTCGCGGCACGCGTGGTGCGGTGGGGTGAGATCGACAATGTCTTCGATCAGGGCATCAAGCTCATGGCGATGATCGGGTTCATCATGATCTCCGCCCAGGGCTTCGCCGCCGTGATGACGGCCACCGGGGACGTCGACGCGCTCGTCGAGTCGAGTGCCGCTGCGTTCGGCGGCAACAGGGCGATGGCCGCGTTGGTCATGCTGCTCGTCGGACTCCTGGTCACGATGGGCATCGGGTCGTCGTTCTCGACACTGCCGATCATCACCACGCTCTATGTGCCGCTGTGCCTCTCACTCGGCTTCTCACCGCTGGCGACCGTGGCGATCATCGGAACCGCCGGCGCCTTGGGCGATGCCGGGTCCCCCGCGTCGGACTCGACTCTCGGACCGACGGCCGGCCTCAACGCCGATGGGCAACACGACCACATCCGCGACACGGTGATCCCGACATTCATCCACTACAACATCCCGCTCCTCGCTGCGGGCTGGGTCGCCGCGATGGTCCTCTGACCCGGGCGACGCTCAGACGACGTTGTGGAGCCAGCGCACGGGGGCACCCTCCCCTGCGTACCGGAACGTCTCCAGTTCCTCGTCCCACGGCGTGCCGAGCAGTTCGGCGAGACCCTGGCTGAGGGGCGTACGCCCCACCGCGTCATTGGCGATCGCGGCCTTGAGCCGCTCCTCGGGGACGAGGATGTCGCCGTGGATGCCGGTTGTGGCGTGGAAGATGCCCAGGCGCGGGGTGTACGACCACCGCATGCCCTCGCTCGCTGCCGTCGGTTCCTCGGTCACCTCGAAGCGGATGCGGCCCCAGCCCTTGAGTTTGGAGGCGAGCTTGGCACCGGTGCCGCTGGGTCCGGTCCAGGACAGCTCGGTGCGATAGCTGTTGCGTTCGGCGGATTGCGCGGCCCACGTCATCTTTGTGGGCGCGCCAAGAATGCCGCCCACGGCCCACTCGATGTGAGGGCACACCGCAGACGGCGTGGAGTGGACGTACAAAACGCCACGAGTCGTGCTCATCGAGTCCTCCCAGGCTTCGAGGGTTGCCTTCCCCGACATCCTCGACACAAGCGAACTCGACACAAGCGAACTCGACACGAGCGGACTCGACTCCCGTCCATTGTGCATCACCCGCCCGACCATTGCCAGTGCGGGTGTGTCGCTGGACGCCCCTCACTCCCGGGCGGCTCGGGAATCCCAATAGGCGTTGGGATCGAGGCGGTCGCCGAAGACTGCCTCCCCGACGCGTACGCAGGTCGCCCCGTGCTCGATCGCGAGCTCGAAATCACCGCTCATGCCCATCGACAGCTCGTCGTAGCTGCCGGCTGCGCGGTCGTTGTCCCGCAGCCTGCGCTGCAACTCGGCCATCCGCACGAAACAGGGCTCGACCTCGGCACGCTCCCTGGAGAACACCGCCAGCGTCATGAGGCCGATCACGTTGAGGGAGTTGAACGGGCCGAGCTGCTCGGCGAAGCCCTCGACCTCCTCCGGCGGCAGCCCGAACTTCTGGGGCTCCGCGGAGGAGTTGACCTGGATCAGCACGTCGATGGAGCGCCCCTCGTTCTGCAGCCGCTTGTCCAGCTCCTTGGCCACGCGCATCGAGTCCAGCGCGTGGAACTCGTGGGCGAACCGGGCGAGGTTCTTGGCCTTGTTGGTCTGGAGATGGCCGATGACGGCCCAGCGGATGTCGGTGTCGGCCAGGTCCTCCGCCTTCGCCTCGGCTTCCTGGATGCGGTTCTCGCCGAACGTACGCTCCCCCGCCGCGTGCACGGCAAGGATCTTGTCGATGCCATGGGTCTTGGACACCGGCAACAGCCGCACCTCCTCGGGTCGGCGGCCAGCGGCAACGCACGCGGCGGCGATCCGTTCCCGGACGGAGGTCAGGTTGGCGAGGAGGTCGGTCATATGGCCACCTTAGGGCCAGCGCGCACCCAGTGACACGATCCCAATGGCGGCGAGCAGCCCGAACACCAGCCCGATGCCGACATAGCGGGATGTTGCTTCCTGGAAGACTTTCTCGGTGCCCGCGCTCCGGCGGATCTCCGAATAGACCTCGCGCAGCCGCTCGGCGGAGGGCGCATAGAACCCCTGGCCGCCACCAATGCGCGCGATCTCGGCCAACTGTTCGCGGTTGACCCGCACCCACTCGCGGCGCCCGGTGCGGGGGTCGATGATGTATCCCCGGTCGGTGCCGAAGGCGATGGTGTTGACGGGTACGCCGGCTTCCTTGGAGGTCTCCGCCGCCACATAGGGGCTCCGGCCCCGCTGCGATTCGCCATCGCTGAGCACCACGATCGTCGCCGGCGGGGTCGCCTCGGGATCCAGCGGGTCGGGCGGGACCATCAACAACGCATCGAGCGCGGCATAGATGCCCTCACCGATCGCGGTCGATTCGCGTAGGCGCAGGTTGTCGATGGCGGCATTGACAACCCCGCGGTCGGTCGTGGGTGGCACTGCGATCGAGGCGGTGCCGGCGAACTCGACCAGCGAGACATTGAACCCCGGCGGGAGGGAGGTGGCGAACTCCTTCGCGGATTCCTTGGCTGCCTGGAGCCTGCTCGGCGGCACGTCGGCTGCCTCCATGGACAGCGACACGTCCATGACAATCACGACCGTCGCGCGTTCGCGCGGGACTTCGACCGACTGTCGGGGGATGGCCCAGGCCACCGTCAGCATCACCATGCTGGCCAGAGCGAGCACGACCGCAGTGTGGCGCACCCAGGTGCGGTCGGTGTTGATCGGCAGGCGATGCGTACGCCTGCCCCCACCGCGCAACCGCAGCAGCCCCACGTAGAGCAGACCCAACGCCGGGATCAGCGCCAGTGCCCACAGGCGGCCCGGGCGCTCGAAATCCGGCATCTCGATCGCCAGTGGGGCGACCACATGGTGGACGAGCAGGAACGAGGCGGTCATGCGGGCCACCTCGCGGCCAGGGAGATCGCGCTCAGGGCTGCGAGCGCAGCGAAGCCGAGCCCCCAACCGGCCCAGGCCGCGGTGGTCTCACGTTCAGCCTTTTCGACGCCAACGGACGAGCCGATGTTCGCGTACACCTTCTTCAACTGATCCGGGCTCGCCGCCCGGAAATGCTCCCCGCCGGTGCCCTCGGCCACGCGTTCGAGTTGCTCGTGGTTGACCGGCACCGGTTCGCGCTGACCGTCGAGATCGACGAAACCGTTCTCGGTGCCATATCCAATCGTGAAGATTGGCACCTCTTCCGTCGCGGCCACCAATGCGCCCTGCTCGGCCGGCCGGCCAACCGTGTTCTGGCCGTCGGTGAGCAGCACGATCGCGCCGGGCGCCGGCTCGTCGTCGGCGCCCGGCGGTTGGGGCGCCTGCGCCAACGCCTGCAGCGCGACGACGATCGCTTCGCCGACCGCAGTGGAATCCTGGAGATCACGGGTTTCGATGCCACGAATCACGGCCGCGCGATCGGTGGTCGGCGGGATCACGAGCGCCGGATTGCCGGAGAGCGTCACCAGCGAGACGTTGAACTGCTCCGGCAGGCTCTCGACGAACTCGGTCGCCTCGGACTTTGCCACGCTGAATCGGTCCGGCTGCACATCCGTGGCCTGCATCGACAGTGAGATGTCGAGGACGACCACGATGGTGGCCCGTTCGCGCGGCACATCGACCTGTGCGAACGGTTTCGCCCACGCCCCGGTCAGGGCGATCAGCGACAACAGTGACAGGGCCACGGCGAGGTGGCGGCGCCACTGGGATTGTTTGCGCACCACGGCACCGAGCATGCCGGTGTTGGTGAAGCGCATCCCGCGCTTGTTTCGCTTGCGGCTGCCCCAGACATAGAGACCGAGCAGGATCGGGATGGCGAGCAGCCAGATCAGCCGTGACGGCTCGGTGAAGTTGGGCAACCATTCCGGCCATGTCATCGGCTCACCCCCTGCGGTGGTGCGTGGAGCATGCTGGCGACCCTGCGATAGGCCAGCACGAAGCGGGCGATGTCGACCACCCAGTCCCGGTCCGTCCGGAGCTGGATGTGTCCCACTCCCGCGCGGCGCAGGGCAATCCGGATCCGCTCGCGCTGGGCCGCGCTGGCGGCGTCCATCCGCTGTCGGGCAGCCGCGTCTCCAGTATTCACATAGCGTTCAAAGTCCGTCTCCGGGTCGCGGATCAGAATCTCCCCCACATCGGGGAACTCGAGCTCGAACTTGTCTACCACTTCGATGGCCAGCACCTGGTTGCGGACGGCGAGATGACGCAGGGGGCGCTCCCAGGGCGGCGGCACGTTCGGGTCGAGCTCGTGGTCACCGGGGGTCAGGAAGTCGGAGACGACCACCCGCATGCCCCGTCTGCGCTGGGTGCGGATGAGTTGTTCGATGCCTTCCGGCAGATCCAGGTCGCCGTGGGCGTGATCGGGCACGATCGGCGCCTCCAGCATGCGGCGCAGCAGGGCATAGAGCGCCATGCGTCCCGAGCGTGCGGGCAGCCGGGTCACCCGGTCGGGCCGCATGATCATGCCGCCGAATCGGTCGCCCATCTTCTGGGACAGAAAGCCGATGGTGGCGATCGCGGCGATGCCGAGGTCCCGTTTGGTCACGCCCGCGGTGCCCCAGTTCATCGACGGGGTGACGTCGAGCAGCGCCCAGACCTCCAGCTCGCGGTCCGCCATGGTGTCGCGCACGTGCGGCACGGTGGTGCGGGCGGTGACCGCCCAGTCCATCGCGCGCACGTCGTCCTGTCCCGGGACATATTCGCGGGCGTCGTTGGTGTCCGAGCCGGGGCCCGGCAACAGTCCGAGGTGGTCACCGTGCAGGAAGCCCTCGAGCCGGCGTACGACCGCCAACTCAAGCCTGCGCAGCGCAGCCTCGGGGGCAAGTTTGTTGAGGGGCAGGGTGGCTTTGGTGGGGACGCCGAGCACTGACGCGTACGCCTCCGGGCGAGCGTCGGCCGACGCAGCCCGGTTGGTGGCAGGGGCACCTGTGGGCGGCGCCCAATCGGGACGGCTCATCCCTGCTGGTTGGGCCAGACCGGTTTGGGCGGCGGCACCATCGCCACGATCCGCTCGATGACCTGGGTGGGCTGGATGTTGTCCGCGACCGCGTCGAATCCGAGGACGAGACGGTGGGCCATGACGTCCCGGGCGACCGCCTGGACATCGGTGGGCAGGACATAGTCGCGACCGTGGATCAGCGCGAGGGCTCTGGCGGAGGCGACGAGACCCAGTGTCGCGCGCGGGGAACAACCGATCTGGATGACCCCGGCGAGATCGGGCATGCCGAACTCGGCGGGCGTTCTGGTCGCAAGCACGAGCCGGACGATGTATTCCGCCACCAGATTGTGCACGTGCACGTTGGCTGCCTGGTCCTGGAGCTGGCGCACGAGATCCGGGTTGAGCACCGGCCGTGCCTCCGGCGGCCGCACACTCATCCTGCGCAGGATCTCGAACTCCTCGTCCCCGCGGGGATAGGGCACGTCCACCTTGAGCAGGAAGCGGTCCCGCTGGGCCTCGGGCAGCGGATAGACGCCCTCGGATTCGACGGGGTTCTGGGTGGCGATCACGATGAACGGATTGGGGGCCGCATAGGTGCGGCCCGCGATCGAGACCTGCTTCTCCGCCATCAGCTCGAGCATCGCCGACTGGACCTTGGCGGGCGCTCGGTTGATCTCGTCCGCCAGGACGAAGTTGACGAACACCGGCCCCAACTCGACCTCGAAGCGCTCCTGCGACGCGAGATAGATCCGGGTGCCGACGATGTCGGACGGGACCAGGTCGGGCGTGAACTGGATGCGCGCGAAGTCGCCACCCACGACGGTGGCGAACGATCGCACAGCCAGCGTCTTGGCCACTCCAGGGACGCCCTCCAGCAGGATGTGGCCCTTGGCCAGCAGCCCGACCATCAGCTGTTCGACCATGTGGTCCTGCCCCACGATCACCCGCTGCACCTGGCTGATCGCTTCACCAATCAGACGGGCAGCGTCCGAGGTGCTGACCTGGGCATGCGTGCTCGGGCTGCTCAATGCACCGTCTCCTGAGGGTTCCTGGGGTCGCGGGACCGGACCAGACTACCTGTCGGGTGAAACGAGGAGGCGTCTCGTCCGGACGCGATGCGGCACAATGGACCCGATGTCCGACCCTGCAGACCCCACCTCCGCTCCCGGTTCCGAGTGGCCCGGCCTCGAAGTGACCCCTGCACGGCTCGACGACCCCGCCCGAATCGGCGATTTCTGGCTGGACGGACGTGTGGTCACCCGCCCCTCGGGAGTTGCCTGGCTGGCCCACTCGAACGCACCGGAGGCGCATGGTGCCGCGGGCGAGACCGGCGTCCGGCGCGTCATCCTCGTGCAACTGGCCGAGGGCGCCGCGGCCGACAAGGCGGCCCGGGACCGATTCTCGGGACTGATCAATCGGCTGCACATCGATGACGTCGTTGTGCGGGGTGGACAGGACCAGGACGAGGGACGACTGGGGCGCCGGTTCCAGGAGCGCGACGAGCCCGTCGACCCCGATGACCTGCATCCGTTGGCACCCTGGGTGGCACTCACCTATGCCGATGACCCGGCGATCATCGAGACCGCCGATGCCCTGCTCGCGAACGTCGATCTCGGCGATCTCCCCCCGCGGGGCCGACCCTCGGGGCCGGACTTCCATCTCCCCTGGATCGAGGACGACAACCCCGGTCACAACCGGGTCTGGCCGCTGCCCTGGCCCGGCCGCCATGACCGGGCGGGGTGGCTGTCGATCCTCGCCTCCCTCGCGCTCATGCTGGTGCTGGCGGCACTCGCGGTCCTGATCGCGATTCTGCTCTTCAAGGATTCCCCGCCCATCAGCCCACCGCCCCAGGCGCAACAGAGTGAGCAACAGCAGTCCCCGGATCCCAGCGCCTCCCCCACACCGCAACCTCCCGACAGCGCTTCCCCGTCCCCGGAGCCGACCGACACCCCGGCCTCGGCCACGCCCACTCCGTCCCGGACCGCCGGTGGTTCACCGACCCCGCCGTCCAGGTTGTGAGTGGGATGCGTACGCCACGCTTGGTCGCGACCGACCTGGACGGAACGTTCCTCTCCCCCGATGGCTCGGTGAGCGCGGAGAATGCCGTGGCCGTCGCCGAGGCGGCAGCAGCGGGACTGCCGGTCGTGTTCGTCACCGGCCGTCCGCCCCGGTGGCTCGGGGTGATCGCCGAGCTGCCCATGGCTCATCCCACCGTGATCGCCAGCAACGGTGCCCTCGTCTGGGACCTCGAGGAACAGCGGCCGCTCTGGGCGGAGACGATCGAGGCCGACGTGGCGCGGGACGTGATCGCGCTGGTGAAGAAGGAATTGCCCGACGCCTCGTTCGGGATCGAGCAGGGCATGCGGTTCGGTTTCGACGAGAGCTATCGGCTCGGGTTCGATCCCGCCATCGCCCTGCGCCGCCCGGAATTCTTCACGGGCCAGCCCGAGGACATGGTCACCGAGCCCTTCGTGAAGATGCTCATCCAGCACGCGGACATGGACGCCGACGAGCTCAGCCGCCGCGTCACCCGGGCGATCGGCTCGGCCCTGACCGTCACCCACTCCTCCTGGGGGTCGATGGGGCTGCTGGAGCTGTCCGCACCGGGGGTGACCAAGGCGGAGACGCTCGCGCGCTATGCCGAGGAGCTCGGTGTCGCACGCGCGGACGTCGCGGCGTTCGGGGACATGCCCAACGACCGGACGATGCTCGCCTGGGCCGGACAGTCGTTCGCCATGGCCGAGGCACACGCCAGCCTGCTGGACGTGCCGCACGTCGTGCAGATCGGGTCCAACACCGAGTCCGCGGTGGGGCGGACGATCCGGGGGTGGCTGTGATCCGTCGGGTGGGCCAGTTCCTCTTGGTGTGCCTGCTGCCCACCATCGCGGCCCTCTGGGTGATGACCGGGCGTCAGGCACTGTGGCCGTGGACCACCGAGGACCTCTGGGTCTATCGGGAGGCCGCGAACTATCTGCTGGCCGGCCGGGACTTCTATCAGCTCGAGGATGCCTTCCCCTACATCTATCCGCCGATCGCGGCCATCCTGGCGATCCCCTTGACCCTCGTCCCGTGGTGGACCGCCCAATTGCTGTGGACGATGCTCAACGTGTCGCTCATCGTCGCCGTGCTGCGGCATCTGCGGATCGGCCCCCCGTGGGCGGTCTCGTTCGCGGCGACCGTGACCGTGGTCTTCGTGGCGCCCGTCGTCGACACCCTCGGCATGGGCCAACTGGGGATCCTGCTCCTGGGCCTCGTCCTGCTCGATGCGGTGGATGGTCCGCGGCTGTTCCGCGGCGGGGATCGCCGGGTGCTGCCGGCCGGCGTACTCACCGGGATCGCCACCGGTCTCAAACTCACACCCGCCGTCTTCATCGTCCACTATTTCCTGACCCGCAGGTTCCGCCAGGGCTTCGTGGCGCTGGGCACCTTCGTGGCGACCGTCGCGATCGGGATTGCGGTGTCGCCGGCGTACAGTCCCGGCTATTGGATCCGGCTCGCGAGCGGGGACTCGGGGGCGAACCCCGACGCGTACGGCTGGATCAACAACATCTCCGTCATGTCCGCCGTCTATCGCTTCACCGACGTGACAACAGTCGGGTCGGTCATCGGGCTGGGCCTGTCCGGGCTGCTGGTCCTGGGCGGGCTGGCCGTCGCGTGGCTGTCCCACCGCACAGGACACAAGTTGCTGGGGATATCCATCCTCGGCATGGTGTCGTGCGTGGCGAACCCCATCGCCTGGATGCATCACCTCACGTGGGTGGTGCCGCTGCTCGTGGCGGGGGTACGCGACCGGCTGCTCGCGCTCGTGCGCTGGCCGGTGCTGGTCGGTGTCCTGTGGAGTGTCCTGCAGCCCCAGTTCGCGCTGGGCGGGGCACCGTGGGCGCACCGGGAGATACACGAGTACACCGTGGCGCAGAAGGTTCTCGCAGCAGGACCGGATATTGTCGTGGCGCTGATGGTGATCGCTGCGCTGCTGGCGGTGCGATGGATGCCCGCGGCTGATTCGCCGGCCGATGAACCGGAGGATGCCGACCGGGCCCTGATGGATGGAGTGGACCAGAGATGAGTGCGGTCAAACGGGTCGCCCTTGTGGTGCTGTACGCCATTCCGCCGCTGTTCTCCGCCCTCTATGCAGGTGCCACCGAGATCGCCGACGGCCAGTTCACCCCGTGGCGTCCAGTCATGATCGACCTCGACGTCTATGTTCGCACCGCCGAGCTGGTCCTGCAGGGACAGGACTTCTACAACGTCGAGGGCGCCTGGCTGCCGTGGTTGTACACACCGTTCGCCGCTCTCCTCGCCATTCCGTTCGCGTTCATGAGCACGGTCGGCGCCCAGGTGTTCTGGCTGCTGGTCAACGGCCTGATGGTGATGGCGATCATCCATCGCCTCGGGTTCAAGGGCTGGCGGCTCAGCCTCCTGTCGGTCGCCGCGATCTGGCTGATCGAACCCATGCGGGTCACGCTGGGCTTCGGCCAGGTCAACCTGTTCCTCATGGCGCTCGTGGTGTTCGACCTCATGCCCGGGCCGCGGGTGCTCGGCGACCGGAAACGGCTCCTGCCGCAGGGTTGGCTCACCGGCATCGCCGCTGCGATCAAACTGACCCCGGCGCTGTTCGCCGTCTATCTGTTCCTGGCCGGCCGGGTGAAGACCGCGATCGTCACGTTCCTGTCGTTCCTCGCCGCGACGATCATCGGCTTCATCGTCCTGCCCGGCGACTCCATCAACTATTGGGGCCGGCTCATCGGCGGTGACTCCGGGCTCAACACCGGGATGAAGTACTACACCAACCAGTCCATCATCGGGTCCTATATCCGCTTCTCCCAGGAGAACCCGGACAGCATCCCGCTCGGCGGCCTGGTGTTGGCCATGCTGGTGATCATCATCGGGGTGTTCGCCGCGGTCCTGTGGCATCGCCTCGGGCACATGGGCTTCGCGGTCGGCCTCGCCGCCATGACCGCCCTCCTCGCCTCCCCGATCTCGTGGAGCCACCACTTCGTGTGGATTCTCCCGCTCGCCGTCGTGCTGATCACCGACAAGAAGCTCCCGGATGCCGTCCGGTTCGTCGGGCTCGGGTTCTCGCTGTGGGTCATGTACGCCCCCTTCATGCAGTTCAAGGACGGCGAGGACGAGTTCCTCTATCCGTTCAGCAAGAAGCTCATCGACGCCGGCTCGGTGATCTTCGGACTCACACTGTTCGCCGTCGCGATCTTCTGCGCCCTCCGCGCGCGCCGGGCCCAGGGGTTGCCCTGGCTGCCCCTCACCTTGCGGGAACAGGAGAAAGGCGGCGTACGCGAAGTCGAACCTGCCGGGGCCAGCCAGACCACTGGGCCCGCCGACGGGACCCAGCGAACCGGTGGCGCGAACTGAACCGTCGGCTAGGATCGGTCCGCACCTCGCGCGGCGTTAGCTCAGCCGGTCAGAGCAGGGGACTCATAATCCCTGGGTCGCGGGTTCGAGCCCCGCACGCCGCACCAGTCCCAGCGCAGCGAACTCCACTCAGCGCGCGGGCTCGGCGTACTCGATCGTGACCTGCTCATAGCCCAGCCGCTCCACCAGCAACGTGAGGAACCGCGTGCCGTTGGCCTCGGCAGTGGCGCTGAGATCCGATTGTTCGGCAGCCCTGGCGATCGCATCGACGGCGGCGCGGTCGAGGTCCTCCTTCACGGCCAGCGACCCGTCGCCGAGCGCGTCCTCGACGCGTTGGACGACGCCGCGCTGGTGCGAGATGACGCCGGAGGCCTCGTGGTCGATGCGTGGTGGGGTGAGTCGCGGGGAGGGTACGCGGACAGTGATGGACCGCGCCTCCGGATCGGCCCGGATCCCCTCGGCGGTCAACCCGCGGAGATCGATCGTGGCATCCACGTCACCCTGATAGATCGCCACGATCTTCTCCCCGTCCACGAACTCGGGCAGTCGCTGCCGCAGACCGGTGCGGGGTGCGTCGATGACGACCGGCACGGAGAAGCGGCCGGTCGCGACGTTCAGTTCGGCGGCCTCACGGATCTCCAGCAACGTCACATCGCCGGCCGCGGCACCAGCGTCCTCCTCCGCGACCGGGTCGAACCAGCCGAACGGATCGAGGCTGCGCACGAGCAGCGCCACCAGAAGCAGCGCGGCCACCGCGAGCGCGATGGGCAGGCGCGGGTCGGCGGCCGGTGGTTGTGGCGCGGGGGCGGGCGCGGGGCTGTCCGCTCGAGCACCCACGTCAAGAAGAGTGGCTTCGGGTCCTCGATCAGCCGCCGCCGGTGCCCGGTCCGCAGCAGCTTGCTTGTCAGGGTTTCGCACAGGGGCCTCCGGCGTCAGTGCTGCTCAGCGAACTGGGTGCGATAGAGGTCGGCATAAATCCCGTTCTGTTCGAGGAGATCGGTGTGCCGGCCGCGCTCCACGATACGTCCCTGGGACAGCACGAGGATCTGGTCGGCATGCCGGATGGTGGAGAGCCGGTGCGCGATGACGATCGACGTGCGTCCCTCCATCGCTGTGTCCAGCGCCTGCTGCACCGCGACTTCGGACTCGGAGTCCAGATGCGCGGTCGCTTCGTCGAGCACCACGATCGGTGGCGCCTTGAGCAGCAGGCGGGCGATCGCGAGCCGTTGACGTTCGCCACCGGAGAGCCGATAACCACGCTCCCCCACGACCGTCTCGAGCCCGTCCGGGAGGTCCTCGACGAGCCGCCGAATCTGTGCAGATTCGAGCACCCGCCACATCTGGTCATCGGTCGCACCGGCGCGCGCATAGGCCAGATTGGCCCGGATCGTGTCGTGGAACATGTGGGCGTCCTGGGTCACATAGCCCACCGCGTCCTGCAGTGACCCGAGCTGGAGCTCGCGCACATCGTCACCGCCGACGCGGACGATGCCGGTCGTCGGATCGTACAGCCGCGCGATCAAATGCGTCACCGTCGTTTTCCCGGACCCGGAGTGGCCGACGAGCGCGACCGTCTGCCCCGGCTCGGCAAGGAACGACACGTCCCGCAGCACCGGCTCGTCATTGCGGTGTTCGGGCAGCGCCAGCTCGAGGGACGCGAGGCTGCCGCCACCTCCCCCGTCGGGATAGGCGAACGTCACGTGGTCGAATTCCACCGACCCCGTACGCCGCACTGGGCGCGCATCGGGTCGGTCGGCGATGGCGGGTTCGAGGTCGAGGATTTCAAACACCCGCTCGAAGCTGACGAGCGCGGTCATGACGTCCACGCGGAGGTTGGTGAGCTGGGTGAGCGGACCATAGAGGCGGGCCAGCAGCCCGGCGAGCGCCGTCAGGGTCCCGACGGTCAAGCCACCACCGATCGCGGCCCAGCCGCCGAAGCCATAGACCAGCGCCGTCGCCAGCGCGGCAACGAGGGTCATCGACGCCATGAAGAACCGGGTGTTCATGGCGATCTTCACCGACACCTGTGCCACGGCATCAGCCTTGCTCGCGAACAGGTCGTGCTCACGACGTGCGTCGCCGAACAGTTTGACCAGGAGCGCTCCGGAGACGCTGAACCGTTCGGTCATCGTGGCGGACATGTCGGCGTTGTGGGTCATCTGTTGCCGGGTGAGCCCGGCGAGCCTGGCCCCGACGATCCGCGCGGGAATCAGAAAGACCGGCAGGAGCACGAGCGAGGCGAGCGTGAGCTGCCACGACAGGATGAACATCGCAGCCAGCACGAGCGTCAGCGAGATGATATTGGACACCGACGTCGACAGCATGGACGTGAACGCCTGCTGGGCACCGATGACATCGGAGTTGAGCCGGGACACGAGCTTGCCGGTCTGGGTGCGGGTGAAGAAGGCGATCGGCATCGACTGCACGTGGTCGAACACCTGCGTCCGCAGGTCGAAGATCAGTCCCTCCCCGATCCGTGCCGAGCACCACCGCTGGATCAGTGAGCTGATCGCGTCGACAAAGGCCAGCACCGCGACCAGCACCGCCAGCCACACCACGAGCCGCAGGTCACCCCCGAGCACGCCTCGGTCGATGATCTCCTTGAACAACAGCGGCGGCACGACACCGAGCACGGCGGAGATCACGATCAGCACGAGGAACAGGGAGATCATGCCGCGATAGGCGCCCGCGTACCCCAGAATCCGCCGCACCAGCCCCGGCTGCAGCTTGTGATGGACGACTTGGCGATCCCGGCGCATCCCGCTGAGCGGGCCCATGCCCATCCCGCCGCCCATTCCGATGCTCATCGGCTCAATCCTGACTCAGGCATCAAAAGTGGGTATTGCAATAGGGCCGTCGCACCCCGCCGAACAGTTGGCCCAGACGCGCCGCTGCGATGTCGTCCGCGCGGAGCCGGCCGGCGACGTGGAACTGACGCGCGGGCACCCCACCCAGGAAGAGGGATCCGAGCTCCTCCACCCCGACGACCGCATGGGGCCGATCGGCACTCCTGGTCACCTCGGCCCGACCACCGCGCACCTCGATGCGATAAGTCCCGTTCGCGAGCCCCAGGTCATCGGTGACGGCGAGGACGAATTCGGTGTCGGGGCACGCATAGGTCCGCGCGGACAGTGCGACCACCGGATCGAGGATCCGCACCCACAGATGGTCGGAGATGCCGGTCACGGCATAACCCCGCTGATCAACCAGCGCCCACAGCAGTGGGTCCTCGGTCGGCGCGCTCGCCCAGTCGATGCGGCTCACCCGGTCGATGTTGCCCAGATAGTCCCAGAGCGCCAGATAGGCATCCGTCCCGACCGCGACCAGGTCCCGGATCGTCAGGATGTGCTCACCGTCCTGTTTGCGCACGTCATAGCAGACGAACCCGTCCGGTTGGCCGTGGTCGTCGAAGTGGAGGGCGTTGCGGACCCGTCGGTCGCGGGCCGACTCCCGCGGGTCGAAGATGCCGGCCGCCTGCTCCGCGTACAACGATCCTCTGCCCACCGCACCCGGCGTGACCGCGAGGTGCCGCGCGAAGACCTCGGGCGCCACCCTGCCCATCGTTGCCTGGGTGGTGAGTTCGACGCGGCCGACGGTGGGCGTACGCAACGCGAACCGCATGCTCGAATCCACCCGCACGGACTGCACGAACGTGGCGGGACCGAACCCGAAACGGCCATAAATGGTGGCCTCGGTGACGGTCAGGGCAGCCAACGCGTGACCCGCCGCGTGGGCCTCGGTGAGGTCGTCCACCATCATCCGGCGCAGCATGCCTCGCCGTCGGTGGGTGGGGCGGACGGTGACATCGGTGATCAGGTGGATCGGGATCGTCGCACCGCCGACGTTGATCGTCTTGTCGAAGGCCATGAACGTCCCGACCGGGTGATCTCCCCCGACCGCCTCCGCCGGGAGGCTCTCGTCATAGAGCCCCCGCTGGAGCCACCCGTCGGCGAAGCTCTCCCGCAATGCCCACTCGACACCGATTTCCTGTGGACTGGGCGCGAGGAAGCCGAGCATGACCGACTCCCACCAGGCAACGAACTCGGGGTTGTCCTCCACTCGGTCGGAAACAGCCCGGAATGTGCGCTGGGTCAGGTCCATTCATCGAGCTTAGGGCAAGCCGACATCCGTGAGCGTGCCCATCAGTTCTTGCACCCGGGCGGCACTGACGGAGGTCTGGAACCGTTCGATGAAAACGCGGCGCATCTTCTCGCCCAATGCCACCGGGTCCGCGGACCGGATCAGGGCGGCGACACGTTCGGAATCCGACCAATCCGGGACCGGCAGATAGGACCCGGCGCAATATTCTTCAATCACCGGGGTCGGGGTCGCCGCGACGGCCACCCCGAACGCCGCCGCTTCCACGATCTTCGCGGGCAGCTGGTTGCGGGCGGCAGGGGATGTGGGGTCTTGCGGCACGAGGGTGAAGTCGATGTTCGCGTACACGTCCTTGAGCCGGGCCTCGGGCGGGACCCCATGCCACACTGCCTTGGCATTCGGGGGTTGGAAGGACCCGGAGAAGCTCCAGAATTCGATGTCCTCCATCGTTTCGACCAGCCGCAGCACTCTGTCGCCGCCCTTGTGTGGCCGCACGGTGCCCAGATAGGACAACCGCAGGGCGCCAGGCTGTCGACCGGTGCGCTCCGGCACCAGCCAGGATGTCGGCCTGGCGTGCGACACCACCGCAGCGGGCCGCTCGGGCAGCCCGGCGGCACTGAAGGTTTCACGCAGCACCTCGCTGGAGAACGTGTACGCGCAGGCCGCGCTGGCCGTGCGCCGCTGGGCGAGACGAACCTGCCGCGGCGACTTGCGATGGAACACGTTGAGGTGCAGCGCTGTCTTGATCGACTTGCGGACCTGCTCCCGCATGAGACTGACGTCGTCATCGTCGAAATCCGCGACGACCTGCACGTTCGGGATGTCCTTGACCTGCCACGCAACCTGATCGAGTGGTGACAAACCCTTGGAGATCCACACCAGGACCGGCTGCTGTTCCGCGACCGTCCGGACCGCCCTGACGAGACCCGACAGGTTTCGTCCCCCGAACCGTTTGATGTCAAGGTCGAAGTGCCTGGCGCCGACCCAGATCGGCCCGTCGTCGTGGGCCCACAGCTCCACGGGGCCCAGCTCCTCCGCGATCAGGGCCATGCTGATCGCCCGGCCCAGTGAGTTCGTCACCGTTGATTCGGCGACCACGAACGTGAACATGCTCAGTCCCCTTCGTTTTCCGTGTTCGGCCGGTTGGTCGGTTGGTTGGCGTCGCTGACGACGCTGTCCGGCGCGTTCACCTGTTCCCGGGTCCCGGCCATCACGTTGTCCTTGATCGTCCCGGTTCGGGAAGCTGACGCGACTCGTACGCCGGTTTCGGCGTTCTGACCGTTCAACCGGTTGCGGGAGATCAGGAATTGGTCGCTGTCGCTCACGCTCACACCCACGGCCGAGAAGCCGGACAGATTGTTGTCCGTCACCGTCAACCGTTCGGCCCTGCCGACCGCGGCAACCCCGTCGGGAACGTTCCCGCCATCGTTGAAGGCCGTGTTCGAATCGATGGTGATATCGGACGGACCTCCCGCTCCATCGCCTTGGGTGACGATGAAGGCACGGGCATCGGAGTCCGGTTTGGCGACAATGGAATTGTTGCTGATCCGGGTCCTTTGCACGCCGCCATAAACCATGATGGGCGCGCGCATGGGATTGTAATTCTGCCCCTGCTTGTCATCGCTGGTCCGGGTGTAAATGATGGTGTTTCCGTTGACGACATTGTCATGCGACTGAAGAATCACCGCGATGCCCCACCACGTGGCGTCAGCCACGGTGTTGGCAGTGATCACGGCATTGGTGATGTTCTCGCTGACGATCGAGCGTCGGAATGTCCCATAGACGACGTTGCCGGTGATCGACACCATGGATGCGGAATGGGGAGCATCTTCCTCATTGCCGACGGTGGTGTCCTCCGCGTGGATGCCGACGCGGGCATCGGTGCCCGGCTTCGCGTTGACGACGTTGCCGGTGATGGTGGCCTGGGCGCCCCAGACCACGATTCCGTCCCCGCGGTCCTCGCCAATGCCTTCGTTGGAATTCGCGCCGCCGCCCACGCCGATGATGTCCTTCACTCGGTTGTTGGCGATGACAATGTTGTGGAATTCCCCGCCGTGGCGGACCGCGATGCCGTTCTGGAAAAGCTCGATGTGGTTTCCGATGATGCGCACATCGGATGCCTTGATCTCAATGCCATAGTTGCGCTCACCGTCCGGAGCACCCAACTCCTCGGGATTGGTGAGGGTCACACCGCTCACCTCGACATTGTTGCCGACGATGCTCATCGCGGCGGCGTTTTCGATCCCTCCGGTCCAGCGCAGCTCGCCCCCGCCGCGGACGATCGTGTTCTCCGGAATCTCGATGGTCCCGTCGAGCCGGATGACGGATCCCGCCGGCACTTCGATGACCCGTACGCCGTCGCTGTCGAGGTTCTTGATGAAGTCGCGCACACCGTCCGTCGACACTTCGTCGCCGGTGGGGTCGATGCCCGGCCCGGACAGCACATGCGCAGCTTGCCCCTCGGGCCCCACCGGTGCCGACGTCCCTGCGTTCGAACGGATTTGATCGCGCACTGCCAACGGCGCGATGATCCAGATCGCCAGGACGGTGACCAACGCACCGACCAGAACTGCAACCGCGGTCCTGAGTACCTTGGCTGACGTCGCCGGCTGAGGGGTCCGTGCCGGGGTCACCGGAGGCTCGTTCGATCCATGTGGGTGTGCTCTGCGCATGCGCCGCAGCATATTTTGGAGCCCGATGGGTCGCCAACACGAATACCTCCTGACGGCACGACGCACAAGGGCCCGTAGGGCCGGCCCCTCCACCAGACCCGTTTGCGGCCAGCGGAACGCCCTCCCGCTGCGTCAGGGTTCCGCCTCTAGGATCGTCGTGATGAACACCCAATTCCGCTTCACCTGCATCGCACCTGCGACGACGGTGACGGCTGTTAGTGGGTGCCCGGGCCAATGAATCGGCTTGTCAAACTGGTCGCCTTCCTCGTCATTCCGGGCCTCAACGCCGTCACCCCGCTCATTGCGATCCCCGCGATCACTGCGACCCATGGCGTCGAAGGCTGGGAGGCGTATGCCCTCGGGATGTCCATCGGGTCTTCGGCTGCGGTCGTCGTGGAACTGGGCTGGCCGCTCACGGGACCACAGCGAGTGGCGGCCCAACGTGGAGGAGAGCGGTGGGCGACCTTCGTCTCTTCCGTCCGCACGCGTCTCCTCGCCTTCCTGCTGGTCGCGCCGTTGGCCACGATCGCCGGCGTTCTGCTGGCCCGCACCGCACAGGTGGACGAGGTGTCCACGACGGCACTGATGTCGCTTGCTTCAGTCAGTGTGGGCCTGTCGGGAAACTGGTATTTCATCGGCACGAGCCGGCCGATGCGCATCCTGGGGTCCGAGGCAGTGCCCCGTGCGCTGCTGATCACTGCGGGATCGGTTGCGGTGTTGGCGGGCGCGCGTCTTGAGACGGTGCCCCTCTTCTATCTTCTCTCCGCGATCTTCAGTCTGGTCGCCGGGACGCTGATCGCCCGGGCGGACCGGGAGTCGAGAGTGAGATTCACCCTCGCGGAGGACTGGCGTGTGATCAGGAGTCAGTTCGCGGCGATGGGGGTACGCACTGCCGGTGCGCTCTATACGGCACTCCCCATCACACTCGTGGGCGTCTTCGCTCCATCCGCGCTGGCGGCATTCGCGGCTGTGGAACGGCTCATGAGGATGTGGCTCAGCCTTCTGCAGGCTGTGCCCAACATGTTGCAGAACTGGCTGGGATCGGCAGCCGGTCCTGACGAGCGGCGCTATCGAGCGACCAGATCCATCCTCATCAGCGGCGGGGTCGGCGTGTTCGCGGGTGCCCTGCTTGCCGTCGGGATGCCACTGATCGCACCCCTGCTCTTCCAGGGTGCCGTGGATGTGCCGTGGAGCCTGGCCGTGCTGAGCAGCATTGTCGTCGTGCTCGTGTGCATCTCGAGGGCATCCGGCGCTCTGGCGCTGGTGGCCTATCGACGCGTTCCCGCCCTGACGATCTCGACCTCGATCGGCGCCGTGGTGGGGGTTTCCACTATCAGCATCCTGGCGGCCATCGGGGGCGCGGCTGGTGCCTTCGTCGGCGAGATCATCGCCGGAGTGGTCGTGGCCGCGATTGAGCTTCTGGTGCTGCGGGCGGCGATCAGGTCCGAACGTGTTCGGCCCCGAAGGGCCCTGCCCTCGGACCGTTCAGCTTCCCCGCCCATCAGCCGGGCGCAACCTCGACGAGGTCTGGCACCAGTCCCATGGAGAGGACGTTGATGCCCGGTTATGTCTTCAGATCAGCAACGAACGGCGGCTGGCAGGGCCTCGGACTGTAACAATGCGGAAGGGTTGTCCGGCTAGACTGCCCGGGCGCAACGGACACACATCCATGAATCGAATCTCAGGAGCAGATGCAGAGTGACATCCCCACTGGATGAACACGCGAACGGCGAGTCCGCAGCAGAGCAGCATCCCCGCGCAACTGCGGGCGAGACGCCCGCTGCTGACGCAACCTCACCGACTCCCGGAGACGACAGCGCGACCACAGGTCAGCAACCGGTGATCGAGGAGCAGCCGGACTCCGAGACCCACGGGGAGACGTCGGAGACGGTGACTCGGCGCACCATGCTGCGAGCCGGCCTGCTCGCCGCGGGTGGCTTGGTGCTCGGCGGAGCAGGTGGGTTCGCTCTCGGTCACCGAGTCGGCCGGTCAGGTTCGGCACCCACTGCGGTGGACGGCCAGCCGCTGCCGGTGCCAGCGGATGTTTCCGTCAGTTTTCCGATCGGGATCACCGCGGACCGGCGGGGCTTTGTTGACGCCCATGGATCGACGTTCCACTATGTGGCCGACACGGCCTGGAATGCGATCAGTCGCTTGAACGACGAGGATTTCGAAATCTTGGCCACGAGCCGTCGCGAGCGGGGCTTCACGGCCCTGCAAATGTCGCTGCTCGACTTCTGGCCCGCCAACAGGAACGTGTCCGGACATGCTCCCTTCGCCGCCACCGGCGCCCTTGACCGCCCCTTGGTGAGCGCGCGGGAGGACGACTATTGGAAGCACGTCGATCGGTGCCTGGACACATGTGACCGCCTCGGTCTGGTCGCATGCCTCGTGCCGGCGTGGTATGGCGGGTTTGGCGACTCCTGGCGCGGCTATCTCACAACCCAGAACGTGGCGACCTATGCCGAATTCCTGGCAGAGCGCTTCGGTGGCCGGAGCAATGTCTGGTGGCTGCTGGGTGGCGACAACGTGCCGACGGCCGACGGGAATGCAGTAGCCGGTGTCCCGGGAGATCTCGATCGAGGTCCCCGCGTGGAGCACACCAACATCATCGGCAACACGCTGTTCAATGAGTCGGCCGTCACCCCACTCATGACCTACCACACGGCGCGCCATGAGACCGTGACCGAGATTTTCGGTGGCGAGGAGTGGTATCAGATCGCTGCCGCCTACAGCGGGACCGACCCCGTGCCCGCGGTGACAACCGAATACGCCCGGGAGCCGGTGCGTCCGGTCGTCCTCATCGAGGCCTACTACGACCAGCGGGAAACCACCCCGATCCTCGATCGCCGCACCCTGCGGGCGCAGGCCTATCACTCGTTCCTCAGCGGGGCAGCGGGGTATTCGTATGGGCATACGCTCGTCTGGCCGGTCGCGGACGGTTGGAAGGAAGCGCTCGACGCCGCATCGGCGCGAGACATCACCACACTGTCGACCGTGCTCCGTACTTTTGCCGACGGGCCGCTGGAGCCCGTCTCCGAGCATGACGGCAGCGCTCGTCTGCTGCCCACGGACTACTATTCGGCGGAGGGCGGCACAGGGACAACCACCGCGGCGCTCCTGCCCGAGGGCGCAGGCGCCATCGCCTATTTCGGTGAGCCCCGGGACAGCGTGGACATCAACACCACCGCCCTTGATCCGGAGGCTGAGTTCAACATCAGTTGGGTCGACCCGTCCACCAGTCAGCAGTTCTTCGTGGGTGGCCGATCAGGCAAGCGGATCACCGTCAACTGGCCATCGCCGTGGCGGGACGCCCTATTGGTCCTGCACCGCTGACGCGGGGCCGCCACCCCCGAACTCGGCATAGATGTCCATCGACCGTTGACCGAGTGAGGCCCCTGAAAGGCGCTCGCGCTGCATGCGCAGGGCGTTCTCATTCATGGTGGCCCACGTCTCCGGCTCATCGATCAACGAGGTGACGGCAGGGACAAGCTGGGCGGCGTCGGAGCAGAGCACTCCCGTCACGCCGTCCAGGACGATGTCGCGGTTGCCGACGATGTCCGTGGCTACCGAGGGCAACCCGATCGCCTGTGCCTCCATCAGGGAGATGGGCATTCCTTCCCAACGGGAGGCCAGGACGAAGATGTCAGCCGTGGCCACCCTTTCGATCACCTGATCACGGGACAGCCAGCCCGTGACCTCGACGGGCGCTGACCCGAACCAACGTTCCCGATCCTCAGCCGTGCCGTCGCCGATCCACACGAAGTCCGCACGATCAGCGAGCGCCATCGCGAGCTCAGCAAACCGGTCAGGAGCCTTCTGTTCGGTGATGCGACCGCTGGTGATGACGACCGGCCGGGACCGACCGCTGGCCTGTGCACGCGGCAACTCAGCGGTGTCGATGCCGTTGCGAAGCACTGCACATCGCACGTTTCCGAGCTGCGCGCGAGTCGTTTCCGCCTCCGAATCGGAGACGAGGACGAGCCCATCGCATCTCCGGGCCAGGACCCGCTCCACCGCGAGCGCTGCCCGATTCGACAGAGTTCCGGCATCACCGCGGAGGAACGCCCACCCGTGCGGCGAATAGGCGATCACGGGTGCCCTGCCCGCCCAGCGTGGCATCATCCGGCCGGCCAAGCCTGCAAAGGTCGAGTGGAGATGGACCACGTCGGCGTCACGCATCAGCCCATTCAGTATTCGGCCGAGCGAGGCTATCGCGCGGATACGCCCTTGATAGGGAACTTCCACGCGGCGTACCGCACTCAAGAACGCTTGGTCCAGCTCCTGCGGAACGGGTACGCCCGGTTTGCGCGAGTAGACAACGGTGACGTCACAACCCAGCTCGCTCTGCCGGTTCGCCAGCGTCGAGACTGCCGTGAACACCCCCGCTACCAGCGTCTCCGTCACGTGAACGATCCTCATGCTCTTCCTCTCCTCGAGCTCCCGACCTGACGTGCACCGACAACAGCAGGGGCAGCATCGGACAGATATGGCGAATGTACGAACCATAATCAGGCTCGAAAGCAGTCTGGACCATGAGGAACGAGGCCAGGAAGGCCAGTGGCACGACTCCGGAGGAGCCTCCGTGCTTGAGAATCTGGGGGACCCGGCGGAAGAAGAGGATCCAACACACCGCCATGAACGCGCCTGCAAGCGTCTGCAGTCCCGCACCCGACAACAGCAGCGGGAAGGGAAGGGTCATCGAGGCCATCACCAGCAGGGCGTTCACCCATTGCACCGGGATGCTCTCACCGGGGATGAAGTCGTCGATCTGAGTGGATCGATCAAAATCCAGTGAGTTGTTGATGTCTGTGCGGAAGAACGTCAGAGGCTCACCCAGAAAGATTTGGAAAGCCACAATCATCGCGATGAAACCGAGTGCCACGGCCAGAAGGAGCACCCAGGTTGACCGCACTCTCGGCACGATGAACCGGAAAGCGACATACAGCGCGACCACCAGGAACCAATAGGGTCGCACGGCGAACGCATAGGCGAGTGCGAGCAAAATCCAGACGATTTCCCGACCGAGGGAACGGTGTGCCGACAACAGCAGAATGACCAGGGGGATGACGAAGAATTCTTTCGAATACTGGGACAGGTACGCCGCCCCGAGGAGCAGCGAACCACTCGTGATCAGGACCCCCAATGGGCTCATCTTCCCGATGCCGCGCCACGTGACCGCACGGAAGATCGCGAACACGAACAGCAGATAGGAGATCACCGGGAAGAGCTCTGGAATCGATCCCAGTCCAGTCACCCGATAGAGCAAACCCGTGGTGCCATAGGAGCTGAATCCATCGGCCCGCAATTCGCCGGTGACGAAGCGCAGAATGATGCTCTCGTCCAGAAAGAACTTCTCTGGCAACAGGTCGTGGCTCGTCCAGGCGAGCAACGTGCCGACGGCTGCAGAAATGATGACGGCCCAATATTTCAGCGCATCGAAAACGCGCGGCTCCCGGACCAGTTCGGGCGCCGATTCCTCATGAGAAGTGATCGGCTCAGTCATCGCTCACCACCTCAAAGGAGGTTCCGGAGGATTCCGCCGTGGGTTCTCGACCCGACGCTCGAAGCACCACCCGCGTCAGAATCGGCGCGGAGGCCGCCCAGTCATAGCGTTTGACTTCCTGGCTCGCCACACTCACCAAACGCTGCCGGAGTTCGGCGTCGGCGTGCAGATCGGCGACTGCCTGAGCGAGCGCCGCCGGATCGCCGGGGGGGATGATCACCGCTCCACCGAGATCTCGCGCGAGTTCTGCCTGTCCCGGAACGTCAGTGACGACACTCGGCGTACCCGCCGCAGCGGCTTCGATGATCTTGAACGGGGACACGCCTGTGGCGCTGGCTCCGTCGGCATGTCGGGTCGCCAGCACGAGCTCGGCCCGCGCCGCTTCTCGGGCGACCTCCGCCTTCGGCAGCCGGCCCAGATAGCGCACGCGCGGGTCCGAACACTCACGCACCGCCTCGGCCATCTGACCATCGCCGATGAACCACAATCCGAGATCCTCGGGCCAGGCAGGATGTTCCAGCGCCGCCAGAACGGTGTCGATGCCCTGCCACCTCGCCATGTTCCCGAAAAAGAGCGCATGCCCGCGCTTCGCCGCGGTCTCGTCCCTCATCGAATGGAAGAGGTTCAGGTCGACCCCGTTGGGAATGACTGTAATGCGGTCCCCGCCGTCAGCTCGGATCGTGGCGGCCCAAGCCGCCAATCCCTCGCTCGGCGTGATGATCTCATCCGCCTCCCGAATGGACCGCAAAGCCAGATCGGTGATTCCCCGCACTCGTTTGGTCCAGGGATTCGAGTCATACAGGTCATCCAGATTGCCCTGCACGAAGAGGACTGTGGGCAGGCCCTTCCGGCGCCAACGTGTGCTGATCAACGAGATGAACGGGCTCCAACGGGCAAGGAAAACACCTCTGCGTGGAGCCAACAGCCCCCTGCCCACCACGTTCGCAATGCGAAGTGCGCGGCTGAGTTGCGCGGGAAGACGTCGGGAGCGCTCCGCGCCCTGGGTGATCACCCGAAAGGAGAAGCGTGAGTCGTTGAGCCGGGCGATGGTGCCCCGCAGATGCGCACCTGCCGCCGTGGAGTCACTGGTGCTCTCCACCCAGACCAGGGTCAGCGGCAACGAATCCGAGGTGCTGGTCCTGCGATCATTGGCTGTCGCCCGCATAAAATTCACCCTTTGGTTGCCCACGATTTCAGTGAACAGAATCACACCTGTCTGCGCACAGGCAACCGCGCGTTCCACCTCAGACGCCGTTGCCAGAGGCGGAACGAAAGCGGAACAGGGCTGTGACCCGACTCGGTCTTACGCTAACGTGCAGTCAAGGTTGAGGCCGAGACGAGCGGCATCGCATTGTAGGCCCGACCATCACGTCAGGAGCATCTCGACACACACACGGGGGAAAATCGTGTCACAACTCGCTGGAGCTCGGCCCGGAACGGACAAGCTGCTCCTGGACACGGAGCAGGAGACCAGGGGTCTGACAACTCTGCGGTCGGAGACCACGTCGCCAACACGCGCGAAGTGGCATGACAAGCTGAGCCGCTGGGTGTTGGTGGTGGACATAGCCATGATCGCCGTGGCGGTGTGCCTCACCTACCTGGCCAAGTTCGGCTTGGCACACGACCTCCCGCTCAGCGGGGTACCGCAGGTCAGCTATGAAATCGTCATCGTCATCTTCGCCGTGACCTGGTTGGCTTCCCTGGGCGCCAATGAGAGCCGCAATCCGAGCATCCTGGGCGCTGGGATTGAGGAATATCGTCGCGTTCTGAGTGCGTCGATGTACGCGTTCGGCGCGCTCGCCATTCTGAGCTACCTGGCGAACGCCAGTGTGTCCCGCCTGTTCTTCGCCATGACGCTGCCGGTCGGTCTCGTGCTCATCCTCATTGGGCGCTGGGCTGTCCGACAGAGGCTGGTTCAGGCCAGGAGGCGTGGAGAAGCCACCTCCCGGACGTTGATCCTGGGCGATCAGCTGGACGTCGAGCGGGTCGTGCGCGATCTCAACAAGAACCCGGAAGCGGGTTTCCTTCCGGTGGCGGTGAGCGTCACAGACGCCTCCCCCGACGAGACGGATCGGGTCCACGGACTGCGCAATCTCCCCTATCGCGGTCTGATTCCCCACATGGCCATGTTCGGCGTCGACACGATCGTCGTGGCCGGTGGCCTCAGCTCCGAGGAAGTCCGCCGCCTGTCCTGGCAGTGCGAGGAGCTGCAGACCAACCTGCTCTTCACCCCTCGGATCACTGACGTCGCGGGTCCCCGGATGAGCCTGCGTCAGGCATCGGGGATCGAGCTCATCCACGTCGACCTGCCGCGCTATTCCGGCGCCAAGTTCTGGGTCAAGCGCTCCTTCGACATTGTCTTCTCGGCGATTGCCCTGCTGCTGCTCTGGCCCGTGCTCGCGCTCATCGCGATCGCCATCAAGTTGGACGACGGCGGCCCCGTGATCTTCCGTCAGCAGCGCATCGGCATCGGTGGCGAGCCGTTCACGATCCACAAGTTCCGCACAATGAGCGTGGACGCGGAATCAAAGGTGGCCGAACTCATTGAAAAGGCCGGCGGCAAGGCCCTGTTGTTCAAGATGGAGAACGACCCTCGAATCACCAGGATCGGTGGCTTCCTCCGGAAATACTCGCTGGATGAGCTCCTGCAGTTCTGGACGGTTCTCCGGGGCGGCATGAGCGTCGTCGGGCCCCGTCCGCAGGTGGCACGCGAGGTCGCGGAATACACCGACGACACGCACCGTCGACTGCTGATCCGGCCCGGCATCACAGGCCTGTGGCAGGTGAACGGACGTTCGTCGCTGACCCAGGAGGAGTCCGTCCGACTCGATCTGCGATACGTGGAGAACTGGACGCTGACCGGTGACATCTCCATCATCATGAAGACCGTCGGCGTGATGCTCAAACCAGGCGACGACGCCTACTGATCGGCAGCACAAGCACGCAAACCAAAGC
>DUOB01000044.1 GCA_012839035.1 Propionibacterium sp. | reverse complement strand
TGGCTCCACGGCACCCCGTCGGGGGGCCGGATCGCCGCGGTCAGTGGCGTCGGGATCTCCGCGGCGATGCTCACGCCGGTGAAGAGGCTGTGCTCAACGGAGGCGGGCACCGACCGCGTACTCCCCGCCTCCTCACCGCCACCCGGCACCCATGGCCCCACCGGGCCGGTCGGGGACTGGATGAGAACGCGGGCGGCGGATCCGAACCTCGGCGCGAACGCCGCCTCGGCGCCGCGGAACCGCGCGGTTTCCGGGGCGGTGGAGACCGCGAAGACGAACAGGAGCCAAGCGAGGACGGTGGCGAGGAGCCCACCCCGCGCCCAGCCCCACGTCCGCCCGCTCATGGCGCGGACTGTAATACGGCGAGGTGAACGTTCACGGTCACGCGGGGGGGATAGTGTGCGGGGAATAGTGTGCGCGGACATACCGTTCAAGCGGAGGACGGCAATCGCCATCCGGAACGAAGCAGAGAGAAGCATGACTGAGGAGATTCGCGACATCATCATCGTCGGCAGTGGACCGGCGGGATGGACCGCTGCGGTGTACGCCGCTCGAGCAGAGCTCAAGCCCATCGTGATCGAGGGTGCCGTCGACGGCGGCGGCGCACTGATGACCACGACCGACGTGGAGAACTATCCCGGTTTCCCCGACGGGATCATGGGTCCCGAGCTTATGATGAACATGCGTGCGCAGGCCGAACGGTTCGGCGCCGAGATCATCACCGATGACGCGATCGAGCTGGAGCTCACGGGCGCGGTCAAGACGGTCACGACATCCGAGGGCCAGGTGTTCCGGGCCCACTCCGTCGTGCTCGCGACCGGGTCGGGTTATCGCCGGCTCGGTCTGCCGGACGAGGACCGGCTGTCCGGCCGGGGCGTTTCCTGGTGCGCCACGTGTGATGGCTTCTTCTTCAAGGAGAAGGACATCGTGGTGGTCGGCGGCGGCGACTCCGCCGTCGAGGAGGCGACGTTCCTGTCGCGGTTCGGTCAATCCGTGACGATCGTGCATCGGCGGGATGAACTGCGGGCCTCGAAGATCATGGCCCGCCGCGCCGAGAACGATCCGAAGATCTCGTTCGCCTGGAACTCCCAGGTGACGGCCATCAACGGTGAGAACTCGGTCGAGAGCGTCACGCTCACCGACACGGTCACCGGGGAGACCCGTGAGCTGCCGGCGCAGGGCGTGTTCATTGCCATCGGGCATGACCCGCGCTCCGAGCTCATTCGTGGCCAGGTGGATCTCGATCCCGACGGCTATGTGCTCGTCGAGGGTCGCACGACCAGGACCAACCTGCCCGGCGTTTTCGCCTGCGGCGACCTGGTTGACCACACCTATCGCCAGGCCATCACCGCGGCTGGCTCCGGCTGCGCAGCAGCGCTGGATGCCGAGCATTTCCTGGCGGACCTGAAGGATTCGGTGACGGTCTGACCCCAAGAACACCGGCGGAATTCCCCCTTCCGCCGGTGTTTTTTGTGTGCTGTGGCAAGACTTGGGTAAATCCTTGTTATCAACGATGCTGACGGGAGCGAGAATGAGCGTCATCGATGTGACCGATGCGGACTTCGGGGACGTCGTTCTGAGGTCGAGTCGTCCGGTCCTCGTGGACTATTGGGCGGACTGGTGCTCGCCCTGCAAGCAGCTCGCACCGATCCTGGCCGAACTCGCCGACTCCTATGGCGACCGGATGCGCTTCGTGAAGATCGACACCAACCGCAATCACGTGACCCCGAACACCTTCGGAGTGAATGGATTGCCCACGATCCATATCTTCGTCGGTGGCGAACTGGTCAAATCTTTCCAAGGATCCAAACCCAAGTCCGTGCTGTCGAAGGAAATCGAAAGGCACCTCTGATTCCGCGGCAGGAACGACCGTGGACTTTCCCATAGGCTGGGGAACATGAGTTCTCCGAATGGTTCGTCCCCGTGGCCCTCCGGCACCGGACCTGATCCTGCCGACCCGGGTGTGCCGGGCACGGAGCCGAGTGAGCCCGTGGAGGAACAACCAGGACTCGTGAACGAGCCGGTGCAGCGCACTGCCGTGCCCATGAAGATCATGATCGGCTCCCTCATCGCTCTCCTCGTCACGGTGGGTGTCGTCGCCTTCATCACGACCCGCACGACGGGCGTCGTCGCCCCGCCCGCCCCGAGCACCCCCGAGCCGACCGGGGCGCCGGTCCTGCCCTTGCGCACCGGGGATTATGCGCGGGAACCCGGCGATGTGACCGCACCCCTGGACTTCGGGGTGGACCGCAGCATCCAGACCTCCAGCGCCCGCTATCTGCGCAATGGCGAGCCGGCGCTCATCGCTGTGGGGGCCCGCCCCGTCGAGGATCCGAAAGCGCTCTTCGACCAGATCAAGGTCCGCGCCCAACGACAGGTGGGAGAGGGTTGGTGTGGACGCGAGGACACCAACGACCTCGACGTGTGCATTGCGAAGCACGGCCGCACCGCCGTCCTGGCCATTGGTCTGCGCGACCAGACACCCGAGGAGATCATGCTGATCACGCAGCAGATCCTCGCCGAAACTGTCTGATCCCCTGCTTGGGTAATGGAATCGTTGGTGAGCGACCCGCTCGACTCCTAGGCTGAGTTGATCCCATCCACTCTCCAAGGGAAACAGCATGTCGCAGCCACCCCAGGGCCCGGGTTGGGGAAACCCTCCGGGCAACAACCCGTTCGATCCCTCCGCCGGCGGTTCCCCGCAGCAGGGCGGTTGGGGGCCCCAAGGTCCGCAGAACCAGCCTCCGCAGGGCGGCTGGCCCCAGGGCGCACCCAACCAGCCCCAACAAGGCGGTTGGGGGCCACAGAACCAGCCGCAACAAGGAGACTGGTCCCAGGGCGCACCCAACCAGCCCCAACAAGCCGACTGGGGAGCGCAGGCGCAGCAGGGCGGCTGGCCCCAGGGCGGGCCGGAAGGGACACAGGCCTATCCACCCCAGGGGCCCTTCGGTGGCGACCCGAATGCCGGGGCAGCGGTTGCGACGAAGGCCGGTCTGAGCAAGACGGCCAAGGGTCTGATCGCGGGTGGTGTGGCCCTCGCGGTTGTCGGGACCGGCACGGCGGTCGTGGTCGCCGATCCCATGGGCTGGCGTGGCGGAGGCGACGGCGATTGGCTCAAGCAGGTGCCGGCGAGCGCCACGATGGTGGCCGGCATGGATCTCGAGCCTGGCGCCGGTCAGCAGTTGGAGATGATCCGTTTCGCACTGAAGTTCCCGAGTGTGCGCGAAAATTTGTCGCTGACCGAAGGGAGTGACCCTCGGGAAACCGCCTTCAATGCGCTCGTCGAGGACCGGGACTGCGGCATGACGTTCGCGAACGACATCGACCCCTGGTTTGGATCCGAGATCGGTTTCTTCACGCCGATTGGCGGCTCCGACATGGTGACCGTGATCGAGGCCAAGCAGGAGGAGCCCGCCCGTGCGGCCATCACCAAGCTCGACGAATGCGGTGTCCTGTACGCCGGCAGCGTGGCCTACAACGACGGATTCCTGTTGGTCGGGACGGAGGAGGGAACCGCCGAAGCCGCGCTCGCCGAAGCGTCCAACTCCGACATCACCCAGCGAGCAGAGTTCCGGGAAGACATGGACCAGCTCGGTGCATCCGGCATCGCGACGTTCTGGGCGGATGCCCAAGGGCTCAGTGACACAGGCATTTCCGATATGGAAGCCGCGGCCGGCCTCGAATATGCCCGCTCCATTGGTGGCACGCTCAGGTTCAGCGCAGGAAACCCCGAGGTTATGGTGGTGACCAAGACGAACAGGGAGCTGCCGAAGGGTCAGCCGACCAGTCTCGGCGACCTTCCGGGAGACACGGCGTTGGCTTTCGGCCTGGGTGGCGGCAAAAACTTCGTCCCGATGATCGATGAGGCCCTGGCCGCGGAGGGGATGGGTATCGCTGATCTCGGGCTGAGCATTCCGGAACTCGAGACTCTGCTCGGTGATGACTTCGTGATCGCCGTGGAGCGTTTCGATCCGGCAACGCTCAGCGACCCGACGGACGCGCCTATCGCACTGCGCATCAAGACTGACACCAACCAGCTGCGGGCACTGGAGCGGCGCCTCAACACCGTCGACCTCCCCGTCGTGCATCTCGACAACAACGGCACGAGCGTGGTCTCGTTGAGCAACAGCTATGCGCAGAGGGTCCAGAGTCCGTCCTCGAGGCTCGCGGACCAGCCCGGCTTCAAGGCCGCTATTCCTGAGCCCGACAAAGCAGAAGTCGCCATGTATTTGGACATCGCGTCGTTCGCCGAGTTGATCGGGGACGAGGCCGATCTCGAATCCGAGGATCTCCAGGTCCTGCAGGCGGTCGGCGCCTCCTCGTGGTCCGAGGGCAACAACTATCAGCGCGGCACGATCCGACTCACCGCCCAGTAGCCAGTTCTGATCCACAACAGACAGCGGCCCGCCCC
>DUOB01000043.1 GCA_012839035.1 Propionibacterium sp. | reverse complement strand
GAGGAAATCGCCGAGGCCCTCGGACTCCCCGAACCACCCCTGCGGATCGAGTGTTTCGATATCTCCAATCTGCAGGGCACCGAAGTCGTCGGGTCCATGGTGGTCTTCGAGGACGGTCTGCCGCGCAAGAGCGAATATCGCCGGTTCATCATCCGCGACGTCGAGGGACAGAACGATGTGGCGTCCATGCGCGAGGTGATCACCCGCAGGTTCCGCCGCTTTCTCGACGACCGGGCCACGATCGCGGCCGCCGACACCGGATCGCTGATCGATCCGACGACCGGCAAGGCGTTGAAATTCGCATACGCCCCCGCGCTCGTCGTGGTCGACGGAGGTCAACCGCAGGTGAGCGCTGCGGCGGACGCCATGGCCGAGCTGGGGATCACCGACGTGGCGCTGTGCGGGTTGGCCAAACGGCTGGAGGAGGTGTGGCTGCCCGATGAGGAGTGGCCGGTGATCCTGCCCAGGACGAGCGAGGGGCTCTATCTGCTGCAGCGCCTGCGCGATGAAGCACACCGGTTCGCCATCACCCACCACCGCAGTCGCCGGACCAAGTCGATGGTCGAGTCCGCGCTTGATGATGTTCCAGGGCTCGGTGAGGTCCGGCGCCGGACGCTGCTGAAACACTTCGGTTCGCTGCGCAAACTGCGGGCGGCCAAGGTGGCGGACATCGCGGCCCTGCCAGGGTTCGGCCGGCGCACCGCGGAGGCTGTCAAGGCCGCTCTCGGGGACGTTTCCGAACCGCTCGCCGTGAACGTCACCACCGGTGAGGTGATCGATCCGTCGGAGTCGTCGGACCCGGGTATCCCACCGAGCTGAATGGTGGTGGCCCATAATGGGGCCGTGTCCAGCGAGCCCCATCCCAGATCGACAGCCCCGCCGCAGCCGACCCCGGACGACGTCCGGTTGGTGATTGTCACCGGCATGTCCGGTGGCGGACGGCGGACCGCTGCGCACGCCCTGGAGGACCTGGGGTGGTATGTCGTGGACAACCTCCCGCCCATCATGGTGCCCCAGCTCCACGACACCGTCCGCGCCGAGGGCATGACCAGACTTGCAGTGGTGCTGGACGTCCGCGGCCGGACCCTGTTCGAGGATCTGCCCGGGGTGTTCGCGGAGTTGGAGGCGTCGGGCACCACGCCAGAAATCCTCTTCGTGGAGGCCACGGACGACGTCATCGTCTCCCGGCAGGAATCCTCGCGGCGGCCGCACCCGCTGCAGGGTGATGGCCGTCTGCTCGACGGCGTGCGTCGTGAACGGGAACTGTTGGCCACCCTGCGAGCGGCAGCGGACCTGGTGATCGACACCAGCCACATGAACGTGCACCAACTGACATCACGGGTGACCCACGCCTATTCGGGCACCCCCGACCGTCTGCGTGTCACCGTGCTGTCGTTCGGGTTCAAGAATGGGCTTCCGGTGGATTCCGACATGGTCATCGACGTGCGTTTCCTGCCCAACCCGCACTGGGTTCCGGAACTGCGGCCCCAGACCGGCCTGTCCCAGCCGGTCAGTGAATATGTGCTGCGACAACCGGCCGCCGGTCCGTTCCTGCAGCAACTGGAGGATCTGATGGTCCGGGTCGCCGAGGGCTATCTCACGGAGAACAAACGGTTCGCCACGATCGCGATCGGCTGCACCGGCGGCAAGCACCGATCGACCGCGATGGCGGAGGAATTCGGCCGACGCCTGCGGGCGCTCGGCATGCCCACCCGAGTCATGCACCGGGACGTGGGCAAGGAATGAGACACCGCTTCGACCTCGCGTTCGACAGGCTCCCGGCAGTCACTGCTTTCGGGGGCGGACACGGCCTTGCGGCCTCGCTCTCCGCGCTGCGCCGCGTGACGGATCGGCTGACAGCGGTGGTCACGGTCGCCGATGACGGAGGGTCCTCCGGACGGTTGCGTGCCGAGTTCGGCTGTCTGCCACCCGGCGATCTGCGGATGGCCCTGGCCGCGCTCTGCGGGGATGATCACTGGGGCCGGACGTGGGCGGAGGTTCTCCAATCACGGTTCGGTGGTGACGGCGCCCTGGGTGGTCATGCGATCGGCAACCTGCTGATCGCCGGCCTCTGGGAGAAGCTCGGCGATCCGGTTGCCGGACTCGACCTCGTGGGGGAACTGCTGCATGCCAAGGGACGTGTGCTCCCGATGTCCTCCGTCCCGCTGGAAATCGTGGCCGAGGTGATCGGGCTCGACCCCATGCGGCCCGATGAAATCTCGGAGATCCGGGGCCAGCACCGTGCCGCCAAGACGAGTGGGGAAGTACGCGGCGTACGACTCGAGCCCGCGAACCCACCGGCCCGGCCCGAGGTTTTGGAGGTCATCGCCGAGTCGGACTTCGTCGTGCTCGGTCCGGGCTCTTGGTTCACCTCGGTCATCCCCCACCTCCTGGTGCCGGAGATCGCCGAAGCGCTCGTGCACACCCCCGCCAAACGCATCCTCACCCTCAATATCCGGCCGGCTGACGAGACCGACGGCTATTCGGCCTCCCAACACGTCGAGATCCTCGCCGACCATGCCCCGCAGCTCCGACTGGACACGGTCATCGCCGATACTGAGTTCGCTCGCGACGACCGGCATCTGGCGACGTACGCCCAGGCGCTGGGCGCACAGTTGGTGCTGGCCGATCTGGGCATGTCGGACGGCAGTGCGCGGCACGATCCGCTGCGCCTCGCGTCTATCTATGCCGAGGTCATGGGGGTCTGATCGGTTCATTCCGCCGGGACCTTTCGGAGTGGTTGGGTAGGCTTCACGGTCGCAGCCCGAGTGGACCAAGTGAGCCGGAGGAGAGACATGGCGTTGACCCAGCAGGTGAAGGGGGAGCTCGCCACCGTTCCAGTGACGAAGCCGTGCTGTCGGCGGGCGGAGGTTGCTGCGACGCTGCGGTTCTCCGGTGGACTCCACCTGGCCGGCGGGCGGATTGTCATCGAGGCCGAACTCGACACGGGGGCCGCAGCTCGGCGTCTGCGGACGACCATCCTCGACGTTTTCGGACACGAGTCCGACATGGTCGTGGTCAACGGCTCCGGCATCCGCCGCGGCACCCGCTATGTGGTCAGGGTCTTTCGGGACGGTGAGGCGTTGGCGCGACAGACAGGTCTGGTGGACAGCAACGGCCGGCCCGCCCGCGGCCTTCCGCCCCAAGTGGTCAGTGGCGGCACGTGTGACTGCATTGCCGCGTGGCGGGGCGCTTTCCTCGCTCATGGCTCGCTGACCGAGCCGGGACGTTCGATGTCCCTGGAAGTGACGTGCCCCGGGCCCGAGGCTGCCCTCGCTCTCGTCGGAGCCGCGCGCCGGCTGGAGATTCCGGCCAAGGCGCGCGAGGTGCGCAACGTCGATCGGGTGGTGATCCGGGACGGTGACGCGATCGCCGCGATGCTCACGGGGCTGGGCGCCGTCGAGTGCCTCAAGGTCTGGGAAGAACGCCGCAAGCGCCGCGAGGTGCGGGCCTCGGCGAACCGTCTGGCCAATTTCGATGACGCCAACCTCCGCCGGTCGGCCCGCGCGGCTGTGGCCGCGGCGGCCCGGGTTGACCGGGCCCTGGAGATCCTCGGCGAGGACGTGCCGGACCACCTCCGGGCGGCCGGTTTGCTGCGCATCGAACACAAGCAGGCCTCGCTCGAGGAACTGGGTCAGCTGCACGATCCGCCCCTCACGAAAGACGCTGTCGCCGGCCGCATCCGGCGGTTGCTCGCGACCGCGGACAAGCGCGCGCTGGAGCTTGGAATTCCGACGACCGAAGCGAGCCTTTCCCCGGAGATGCTCGAGGAATGACGCCCGGTTCGGGCGACGTCGCAGTTCCTTGACCCAGGTCACATGGCTGATCTCGCTCAAACTCCCAGTGTGCTGCCGGTGAAGGTGCTTCGATAAGGTAACAACGTCCGAGCACCCACCGGTTCTGGAGGTGGAGTGCGCTGAAGCCCCAAAGGAGCAGCAAGCACATGACCGTCAAGGTTGGAATCAACGGCTTCGGCCGAATTGGCCGCAACTTCTATCGCGCCCTGGTCGAAACCGGTGCTGACATTGAGGTCGTCGGCGTCAATGACCTGACCGACAACAAGACCCTTGCCCATCTCCTCAAATACGACTCGATCCTGGGCCGGTTCGAGGGCGATGTCACCTATGACGACGAGTCGATCACCGCCGGTGGAAAGACTTTCAAGGCCTTCGCCGAGCGCGATCCGGCCAAGCTCCCGTGGGGTGAGCTGGGCGCGGACATCGTCATCGAGTCCACCGGCATCTTCACCGACGCAACCAAGGCCAAGGCTCACATCGACGCCGGCGCCAAGAAGGTCATCATCTCCGCCCCGGCGAAGAATGAGGACATCACCATCGTGATGGGCGTCAATGATGATCAGTACGATCCGGCGAACCACACGATCATCTCCAACGCCTCCTGCACCACCAACTGCCTGGCGCCGATGGCGAAGGCCCTCAATGACGAGATCGGCATCGTCAAGGGCCTGATGACCACCATCCACGCCTATACGCAGGACCAGAACCTGCAGGACGGCCCCCACAAGGACCTCCGTCGCTCGCGCGCCGCTGCGCTGAACATGGTGCCGACCACCACCGGCGCTGCGAAGGCCGTATCCCTCGTGCTCCCGGAGCTCAAGGGCAAGCTCGACGGCTATGCGATGCGCGTCCCGACCCCGACCGGCTCGGCCACCGACCTCACCTTCGAGGCGAGCCGTGAGGTCACGGTCGACGAGGTCAACGCTGCGGTCAAGAAGGCTGCCGAGGGTGCGATGAAGGGTGTTCTCGTGTACACCGAGGACGCGATCGTCTCCAAGGACATCGAGACCGACCCGGCCTCCTGCATCTTCGATGCGCAGCTGACCAAGGTGTCCGGCAACCTCGTCAAGGTGCTGGGTTGGTATGACAACGAGTGGGGCTACTCCTGCCGCCTCGTTGATCTGACCGCCCTGGTGGGCGCGAAGCTCTGAGCTGATTCCCAATGACCGACGGGGCCGTTCGCGACAAGCGGCGGCCCCGTCGGCGTCTCGGCGTACTGCCGCAACCATCCCGACCACGATCACCACTTGAAGGAAAGGCTCAAAGGTGAAGTCGATCTCTGACCTCGGCAATCTGTCCGGCAAGAAGGTACTCATCCGTTGCGACCTCAACGTCCCCCTGGACGGCGACAAGATCACCGACGACGGTCGCATCCGCGCATCGGTGCCCACGCTCAACGCGCTGCGGGAGGCCGGTGCCGCCGTCATCGTGCTGGCTCATCTCGGCCGGCCCAAGGGTCAGGTCAAGCCGGAGTTCTCGCTGGCCCCCGCGGCCAAGCGACTCGGCGAGCTCCTCGGCACGGACGTCCAGCTGGCCTCCGACGTGGTGGGGGAGTCCGCCCAGCAGCTCGCTGCCGGTCTGGGCGACGGCGACGTGATGATGTGCGAGAACGTCCGCTACGAGCCGGCCGAGGAGTCCAAGGACGAGGCGGAGCGGGCGGAGTTGGCGAAGAAGTACGCCGCACTCGGTGCCGACGTCTTCGTCTCCGACGGCTTCGGTGTCGTCCACCGCAAGCAGGCGTCCGTCTATGACGTCGCGAAGATTCTCCCGAATGCCGCAGGCAAGCTCGTGGAGAAGGAGGTCGAGGTGCTCAAGCAGCTGACCACCGAGACCAAGAGCCCCTATGTCGTCGTGCTCGGCGGCTCCAAGGTCTCCGACAAGCTCAAGGTCATCGACAACCTCCTCAAGACCGCCGACACCCTCGTGATCGGTGGCGGCATGCTCTATACGTTCCTCAAGGCCAACGGCCACGAGGTCGGCACCTCGCTGCTGGAAGAGGACCAGGTCGAGACCTGCAAGAACTATCTGGCCGAGGCGGAGAAGCTCGGCAAGCAGATCGTGCTCCCCACCGACGTCGTCGTCGCACCGGAGTTCAACGCGGACGCCCCGGCGACCGTGGTGGCGGCCGACTCCATCCCCGCCGACCAGATGGGCCTCGACATCGGTCCCGAGTCCGCACAGGCGTTCGCCAACGTCATCCGGAGTGCCCACACGGTGTTCTGGAACGGCCCGATGGGCGTGTTCGAGATGGCTGCTTTCGCCAACGGCACCCGCGAGGTCGCGGAGGCCCTCACCAAGGTGGACGGCCTCTCGGTCGTCGGCGGCGGCGACTCCGCGTCGGCCGTGCGTGCGCTGGGCTTCGCCGATGAGGACTTCGGTCACATCTCCACCGGTGGCGGCGCCTCCCTCGAATACCTCGAGGGCAAGGAACTGCCCGGCCTGTCCGCGCTGGCCGACAACTGATCCGAAGGAAGACACACGTGTTGCAGAAATCGCGCCTGCCGATCATGGCGGGCAACTGGAAGATGAACCTCGACCATGTCGAGGCCAACGGTCTGGTGCAGAAGCTGGCCTGGACCCTCAAGGACCTCGAGCATGACGCAGAAAAGTCCGAGGTCGTGGTCATCCCACCGTTCACCGACCTGCGGACGGTGCAGACCCTCGTGGAGGGGGACAAGCTCCCCATCGCCTACGGCGCCCAGGACGTGTCCAGGCACGAGTCGGGCGCCTATACCGGCGAAGTCTCCGCGGCGATGCTGGCCAAGCTCAACTGCAAGTATGTGGTCGTCGGCCACTCCGAGCGGCGTCAGTACCACGCTGAGACCGATGAGATCGTACGCGAGAAGGTCGCCAAGGTGCTCGAGCACGGCATGACCCCGATCGTGTGCGTCGGTGAGGGTCTCGACGTGCGCAAGGAGGGCGCCCACGTCCCCTACACCCTGGAACAGGTCCAGGGATCGCTGCGGGGTCTGCCGTCCGAACAGCTCGCCACCGTCGTCATCGCCTATGAGCCCGTCTGGGCGATCGGGACCGGTGAGGTCGCCACCCCGGACGATGCGCAGGAAGTGTGCGGTGCCATTCGGCGCTTCATCGCCGAGGAGCGTCACATCGACATCGCGGATGCCGTGCGCATCCAGTACGGCGGTTCGGTCAACGCGAGCAACGTCGCAGACATCATGGCCCAGCCGGATGTTGACGGCTGCCTCGTCGGTGGCGCGAGCCTGAAGGCGGAGGACTTCGCGAAGATCGCCATGTTCTACGCCTGATCGTCGATCGGCTGAGATCACCTGACGCCGGCCGCTTCGGCTCCCTTCCCGGGAGTCGGGGCGGCCTTTGCGGTCGCTGGGGGAGGGTGGCGTACGCGGGATGGCCGGATTGTGGAACACCTGTCCACAAAGGCCCGATTGGTTTGGGAATCCCTGATCAGAAGGTTAGGGTTGCGCCGTGACTCTCGCACCTCTGGCCATGTCGTGGCCCATCATGACGCTGTCAGTGCTGCTGGTCCTCACCAGTATCATGCTGGCGCTGACCGTTCTGCTCCACAAGGGGCGAGGGGGTGGCATGTCCGACCTCTTCGGTGGCGGCATGTCGACCGCTCTGGGCGGGACATCGATCGCCGAGCGCAACCTCGATCGACTGACCATCATCGTCGGTCTGGTCTGGTTCGCCTGCATTCTCGGTTTGCTGGCGCTCTATCGCTTCACCAGCTGATCGGCCCATTTCTGGGATTCGCTCACACAAGGTCTCGGACAGCGGGGCCACTAGCATCCCGGCATTGTGGCCGGGCAAGAGGCCGGCTTGTCGGCCCAACCATCGAGGAGATCTACTGTGGTAGGTGGGAGTGCCATTCGTGGCAGCCGTGTCGGAGCCGGTCCGATGGGAGAAGCGGAAAGAGGTGACGCCGCCCCGCGGCTCTATGTCTCCTATTTCTGTTCCAACCGGCACGAAACACGCCCGGCCTTCGCTGCTGACGCCCAGGTCCCCGAGACGTGGGACTGCCCCCGGTGCGGCCTGCCCGCCAACCTTGATGCGGACAATCCGCCACCCCCTCCGAAAATCCAGCCCTACAAGACTCACCTCGCCTATGTGAAGGAACGTCGCTCGGACTCCGAGGCGGACGCGATCCTCACGGAGGCGCTGGAAACCCTGCGCGAGCGTCGCGCACGTGGAGAAGTCATCTATTGATCCCGGGCGTCAGCCCAACTCAGCGGCAGCCTCCTCGTCGAGGAACCAGACGGTGCGGTTCCGACCACACACCTGGCCGGCGGGGAGGCTCTTGTCGCGTGCGATGGCTCTGCTCACGGCCTCGGCCTTGTCCGCACCGGCGACAAGCATCCAGATCTCCCCGCTGCTGTTGAGCACCGGCAGGGTCAACGAAAGTCGATCCGGCGGTGGCTTCGGTGCATCACCCACGGCAACCACACGCTTGGTGGTCCGGGGGTCGAAGTCGGGGTGACCGGGGAAGAGCGAGGCGACGTGGCCGTCCTCACCCATCCCCAACAGGCACAGGTCGAACGTCGTGTCGCCCAGTTCCTCCGCGTAGTGCTGTGCAGCTCTGCGAATGTCCGCGCTCTGGCCGCTCGATGACGGCATGGGGTGGATGAGCGCACGATCCAGGGGGATGGCGCTGGCCAGCACTGACAGTATCTGGCCAGCATTCCGTTCCGGACTTCCCAGGGGCACGAACCGTTCGTCGCCCCACCACAGTTCCAGCCGGGACCAGTCGATGCCCACGGGGGCGTTCGTCGACACATGGCGATAGATCTCGTCGATCGACACCTGTCGATAGATCTCGCCGGCTACCCGGCCCCCGGCCAGACATACCTGAACAGCACTCTGACGCTCCGCCTGCAGCCCGGTCAGGAACACTTCAAGTCGCCGGGCCACGGTTCGCACGAGCGAGGTCCGGTCCCGGCAGGTCACAACGACGTGCATGCATCTGCCCCCTTGATGCTGCGGCGGCGATGGGCTCAGAGCCGCTGCAGTGCCCCCCGGACGGTGGCTACCAGCTCATCCCAGCTGACCACGAACTTGTCAACGCCCTCATCCTCGAGGACCTTGACGACGTCCGCCATGTCGATCCCCACTGACTCCAATGCGGACATGGTGGCTCCGGCGTCCGCCAAGTTTCCGGTGATCGTATCGCCCTTCACCTCCCCGTGATCGGCGAACGCCGCCATGGTTTTCTCCGGCATGGTGTTGACGCAGGGTTCCGCGATGAGGTCCGCGACATACATGGTGTCCGGATAGGCCGGATCCTTGACGCCCGTGGAGGCCCAGAGCGGACGCTGGTGGTTCGCGCCCTTGGCCTTCAGAGCCTCGAAGCGCGGTTCGGCAAAGCGCTTGGCATAGAGCTCATAGGCGAGCCGTGCGTTCGCGACCGCTGCCTTGCCCTTGAGGGCGAGGGCCTCCGGCGTACCGATCGCATCCAGCCGCTTGTCGACCTCGCTGTCCACGCGGGAGACGAAGAACGACGCCACCGAGTGAATCTTCGAGAGGTCCACACCGTTGGCGGCCGCCTGCTCCAGGCCGGACAGATAGGCATCGATCACTGCGTCATAGCGGTCGAGCGCGAAGATCAGGGTCACGTTGACCGAGATGCCCTTCGCGATGACCGCGGTGATGGCGGGCAGCCCCTCAAGGGTGGCCGGGATCTTGATGAGCACGTTGTCCCGGTCGACCAGGCCGGCGAGTTCCTCGGCCTGGGCGATCGTCGCGTCGGTGTCGCGGGCGAGCCCAGGCTCCACTTCGATGGAGACGCGGCCGTCATAGCCCTTGGAGGCGGCGTGGATGTCGGCGAAGAGGTCGCAGGCCTCGCGTACATCGGTCGTGGTGAGCGTCTTGATCGTTGCGTCCAGATCGACGCCGTCGGCCTTGAGTTGACCGGCCTGCTCATCGTACGCGTCCCCCTGCGCGAGGGCCGCGGCGAAAATCGTCGGGTTGGTCGTCACGCCGGTGACGGAGCTGTCGGCGATCAGTCCCGCCAGGTTGCCGGACGTGAGGCGCTGCCGGGACAGGTCGTCGAGCCAGATCGAGACGCCGGCATCCGCAAGGTTCTTGAGACGGGTGTTCATGAGTCTTCCTCCCGGGATTGGGGATGACGAGAGTGGGGATGACGAGAGCGGGGATGAATGGACGAGGGGCGCTCAGCCCACGACGTATTTGTCGGCGGTGCCGATGCGTCCGGCGGGCCGGCGGGGGAGCGTGCTGGCCGGCTGACCGGCAGCTGCGATGGACTCCTCGGCTGCGGCCACCACCGCGTCGGTGGTGAAGCCCAGCTTCTCGAACAGCACGGTGCCGGCGGCGGATGCGCCATAGTGCTCCAGGCTCACTGCGCGCCCGGCGTCACCCAGCAGGTCCCGCCAGGACATCGCAATCCCGGCTTCCACGCTGACCCGTGCCTTGACGTTCGGCGGGATGACCGACTCGCGATAGGCGTCGTCCTGCTCGTCGAACCACTCCCGGCACGGCATCGACACCACGCGGGCGTGGGTGCCCTTGGCGGCAAGCTGTTCGGCAGCGGCGACGGCGTACTGGACCTCGGAACCCGTCGCGATCAGCACGACATCCGGCGTCCCCACGGAGTCCTTGAGCACATAGCCGCCCTTGGCGACTCCGCTGACATCGGCGAAGCCGTCGGTGCCGCGCGGGAACGTCGGGACGTTCTGGCGCGTGAGGGCGAGAGCCGCGGGACGGTCGGTGTGGCCCAGGACCGTCCGCCAGGCCGCGACGGTTTCGTTGGCGTCGGCGGGCCGGACGACGTCGAGTCCGGGGATGGCGCGCAGCGCGCTGAGGTGCTCGACCGGCTGGTGGGTGGGACCGTCCTCACCGACTCCGATGGAGTCGTGGGTCCAGACATAGGTGACCGGCAGCCCCATGAGCGCGGCGAGGCGTACGGGCGGACGCATATAGTCCGAGAACACCATGAACGTGCCGCCATAGACGCGGGTGCCGCCGTGCTGGGCGATGCCGTTCATGATCGCGCCCATGGCGTGCTCACGAATGCCGAAGTGCAGGACGCGGCCATACTCGTTGCCGGGGAACATCTCCGACTGCCGGTCCTCCGGCAGGAAGCTGGGCTCGCCCTTGGGGGACGTGTTGTTCGAGCCCGCCAGATCAGCCGATCCGCCCCACAGCTCCGGCAGGGTCTTCGCGGCCGCCGTCAGGAAATTGCCGGAGGCTGCTCGGGTGGCGACGCCCTTGTCACTCGCCTCGAAGACGGGAAGGTCGGTGTCCCAGCCGGCCGGCAATTCTCTCGCCGCCAGGCGGTCGAACAGCTCGGCCCGCTCCGGGTTGGCCTCGCGCCAGGCGTTGAACTGGTCCTGCCACTCCGCCTGGGCCTGCTTGCCGCGTTCGATGAGCCCGCGGGTGTGCGTGAGCACCTCGTCGGTGACCTCGAAGGTCTTGGCCGGGTCGAACCCGAGAAGCTTCTTGGTCGCGGCGATCTCCTCGTCGCCCAGCGCCGAGCCGTGCGATGCGCCCGTGCCCTGTGCCTTGGGCGCGGGCCACGCGATGATGGTGCGCAACTGGATGAAGCTGGGCCGGTCCGTGACCTGCTTGGCGACCGTCAGGGCCTCGTGGAGGGCGGCGATGTCCTCCTTGTATTCACCCGTGCCGACCCAGTCCACCGTCTGCACGTGCCAGCCATAGGCGGCATAGCGGGCAGCCACGTCCTCGGTGAAGGCGATCCGGGTGTCGTCCTCGATGGAGATCCGGTTGTCGTCCCAGATCAGGGTCAGGTTGCCCAGGCGCTGAGTGCCGGCAAGGGAGGAGGCCTCGCCGGAGACACCTTCCTGCAGGTCGCCATCGGAAGCGAAGCAATAGATCTCGTGGTCGAAGATCGACTGACCGGGTGCCGGCTCCGGGTCGAAGAGGCCGCGCTTGCGCCGTGCCGCCATGGCCATGCCGACCGCATTGGCCACGCCGGTGCCCAGTGGTCCGGTGGTCGTCTCGACACCGGGGGTGTGCTGGTATTCGGGGTGGCCCGGCGTCTGCGAGCCCCACGTGCGCAGAGCCTTGAGGTCGTCGAGCTCCAGACCGAAGCCGCCGAGATAGAGCTGGTTGTAGAGAGTCAGGGACGAGTGTCCGCACGACAGCACGAAGCGGTCCCGGCCCGCCCAGTCGGGATCGGCCGGGTTGTGGCGCATCACCTTCTGGAACAGGAGATAGGCAGCGGGGGCAAGGCTCATCGCGGTGCCCGGATGACCATTGCCAACCTTTTGCACGGCATCGGCGGCCAACAGGCGCGCAGTGTCGACGGCGCGGGAGTCCACATCGGTCCAGCCGGCAGGGTGAGTGCTTTCAGTGCTCACGCGAGTTCCTCTCAAGTTGCGTTGCCCATCGATCACCCGATGACTCGCTGGGTGTATCACGTGACACACTACTGCCCCCTTCCCGCGCTGGGACCAGGGTCGTGTGACCGTCGATTGACACGAATTCTCTGCGTACGCAGGTCGCTGGCGTAGACTGCCGAGGTCACCCGGGCGCCCAGCGCCCCGGGCAGCCGTTTCCCCGAAGTTGAAGAAGGTCTTGTGTCCCGCTTGCAGGTCGATTCCACTTCCTTGACAACGCCCTCGTCCCAGTCCGCGACGTGGCTCGATGTCGTCAAGGCCTATGTGGCCCTCACCAAGCCCCGGATCATCGAGCTGCTGCTGGTCACGACCGCGCCCGCGATGTTCCTCGCCGCGCGGGGCGTCCCCAACCTGATGCTGGTCTTCTGGACGCTGCTGGCCGGCACGTTCGCCGCCGGCAGCGCCAACGTCTTCAACTGCGTCCTCGACCGGGACATCGACGAGAAGATGCGCCGCACGCGCCGTCGTCCGATGCCCCGCCACCAGGTCCAGCCGCTGCATGGCACGATCTTCGGCATCGTGCTCGGCGTCGCCGCGACCCTGCTGTTCGGATTCTTCGTCAACTGGCTCTCGGCCATCCTGGCGCTGGCGGCCAACGCGTTCTATGTCCTCGTTTATACGATGTGGCTCAAGCGCACGATGTCCCAGAACATCGTCTGGGGTGGCATCGCGGGTTGTTTCCCGCCGCTGATCGGCTGGACCGCGGTGACGGGTTCGGTGGCCCTGCCGCCCCTGATCCTCTTCCTCATCGTCTTCCTGTGGACCCCGCCCCACACGTGGGCGCTGGCCTTCCGCTATCGGGAGGACTATGCGAACGCCGGTGTGCCGATGCTCCCGGTCGTCATGTCCGCGCCGCGGGTCGCCTGGCGCATCCTCGTCTATTCGGTGCTCATGGTCGCCGTGTCCCTCACCCTGTGGCCCGCGGCCGACACCGGCTGGCTCTATCCGCTGATCGCCGGCCTCGGCGGCGCGGTGTTTCTCGTCGAGGCCGTCAACCTGTGGCGCCGGGCCAAGGCCGGTGCCACCGATGCGGCGCTCAAGCCGATGCGGTTGTTCCACTGGTCCAACAGCTACCTCGCCCTGGTCTTCCTCGCTGCCGCCATCGATCCGCTGATCTTCGGCTGATCGGCCTCGGGCTCAGCCCTCAGCCGGGCATTCAGCATCCGGCAGCTAGGTGTTGTTGGTGGCCCGGGCGATCACCACGGTGTTGCCGTTCCAGTCGTCGCCGTTCCAGTCATAACAGGTGATCAGCACCAGCCGGTGCTTGTCGTCGGTGCGGAAGAGATCGGGTGATTCCTCCGCGAACTCGTGGCGGTCGTAGTGGTCGATGCTGACGACCTCATAGTTCTGTACGCCGGCCTTGGTGTCCACCGTCACCAGCGCGCCCCGCTTGACCTGCCCGAGCGTGTCGAAGGCCCCGCCGCCGCCATGGAGTTTGTGGGCGGTGATCAAGACGCTGCCGGCATTGGATCCGGGCAGGGCCCCGCCCGCCCACCATCCGGCGTGCTGCGGGTCCGACGGGGGATCGAGCACGGCGCCCTGTTCCACGATCGAGATCGTCGGCACGTTCAGCCCCAGGCTGGGGATCCGTGTGACCGTCGGTACGCTCGGGCCGCCGGTGTTCTCGGGGATGCGGTTGGCCCGGGCATAGGAGGTCAGCACAACGGTCGAGACCACGAGCACGACGATCGTGACGAGCAGACCGCTGAGGCGATAGCTGTAGGGGCTGGGTCGAGCCCGGCGGGACGAGGACTTTGACACGCGCGGCACCGACCCAGTGTGACCCCGACCTCAGGCGGAATGCAGCAAACTCCCCGGGGCGTCTCCGGATTGTTGCCTGATGGAGTCCGATTCCCTGGTGCCGAGCGCCCAGTACATGTTGCCGACCACCGCGGCGATGACGGCCACTCCGATCATGTGGAAGGTCACGATCCAGATCGGCAGACCGTTGAAATATTGCAGATAGCCGACCAAGCCCTGGAACAGGGAGGCGATCACCAGCCACGTGACCTGGCGGGCACGCGTGACCCACCAGGCGACGGCGATGACGGCGAGCGTGACCCAGAGGAACCAGGCGTGGATCTTGGCGACCGTTTCGACGTCGAACCCGGTGCGGATGGCGGCGTCGTCGCCGGCATGCGGTGCGGAACCGGTGACCAGCACGCCGAGGACCACGACGACCATCATCATCCAGAAACTGACCGTGATGAGCCGCCGGCCGAGGGCGGAGTTCGGCCGGGCCGGGATGCGCCGGGCTCGACGGACGAGCAGTGTCAGGATCACGATCAGTGCGACGGACACGATGAGGTGGAGGCCGACGACATAGGGATTGAGCTGGGTCAGCACCGTGATGCCACCGATGATCGCCTGGGCGGGAATGCCCAGAGCCGCGATCACTGACAGGCGCACGAGGTCGGGCCGCTTCTGCCCGTTCTGGCGCACCCGGAGCGCGGCGATGAACGTGCCGATGGCGAGCGCCACGAGCGCAAAGGTGAGCATCCGGTTCCCGAACTCGATCGCACCGTGCAGGCCCATGCCGACGGGGATGAACGACTCATCGGTGCACTTCGGCCAGGTCGGGCAGCCGAGCCCGGACTTGGTGAGGCGCACGAGCGCACCGGTCAGAATGAGCGTCATGTTCGCGACCAGGGACGCGATCGACCAGACCGTGAGCTGTTTCCAGCCCGAGTCGCCGTTGCCGACGGCCGAGTCGGGAGTGGCGGCGGAACCACCGGTCGTCAGGACATCCATCGGAACACCTTTCGTGCAATCAGCAGCCCGAGCGCGGCCCACACCGCGAGGACGGGCAGGGTCCACCACAGTGGGGTGCCTGCGGCGGCGTGGCGCAGTGCCTCACCGACCGCGGCGGTCGGCAGCAGTCCGACGGCCGGTCGGACGATGGCCGGATAGTTCGCCAGCGGCACCAGGACGGCACCACCGGCGAGCATCAGCAGATAGATCAGGTTGCCCAGGGCGAGCGTGACCTCGGCCCGCAGGGTGCCGGCGAGGACGAGCCCCCAGGAGGAGTACGCCACCAGTCCCAGCACCGCAGCCAGCACGGCGACGAGCGCCGCGAGCGGATCGACCACCGGCCGCCACCCGAGCACCAGCGCGACGATGGCGAGGACCGCCACCTGTCCCGCGGCGATCCAGATCAGGGAGACGGCCTTGCCGGCGAGAAAACCGGTCCGGGTGAGCGGCGTCGAGGCCAGCCGCTCGAGCACCCCGTAGCGGCGCTCGAAGCCGGTGGCGATCGCCAGTGACGTGAACCCGGTCGACCAGAGTGCCAGCGCGAGCACCGAGGGTGCGGTGACCGCGAGGTCGAGCCCGAACCGTTCACCGAAGAACCGCCCGCCCAGCAGGATGCCGATCGGGATCACCAGGGCCAGGAGCAGTTGCTCGCCGTTGCGGATCCACAGCTTCGCCTCGGTCCGGGCGTGCGTGACGATCCGGCGGGCGGCGGGTGCACCGCCGGGGGCGGGGGAGAAGTCGAGGGCGCTCACGAGGCACCGCCCGAGGTCACCTGCAGGAAGAGGTCCTCCAAGGTCTGGCCGTCGGTGAGCTCGGCGACGGTCCCGGAGACCGTCACGCGGCCGCGGTCGATGATCCAGACCCGGTCGGCCAGAGCCTCGGCCTCGGCCATCGAGTGCGTCGTGAGGAGGAGGGACACCCCGGAGTCGCGCAGCGTACGCATCAAATCCCACACCCGACGCCGCACATGCGGATCGAGACCCGCGGTCGGTTCGTCGAGGAACACGAGCGCGGGGCGGCCGATCAGCGACCCGGCGAGGTTCACGAGCTGTTGCTGCCCGCCGGAGAGGCGGCGATACGGCGTACCCGCAAAATCATCCAGGCCCAGCGCCGCCGCCAGCTCGGCCACCGGCAGGGGATGGGCATGCAGCGTCGCCAGATACCGCAGAAGCTCCAGGGGCCGGATCCCGGACCACGCGCCGGTGTGCTGCGGCATCACGCCGACAAGTCCCCGGGCGGCGGCGGTCGCCGGGTCGTGGCCGAGGATCCGGATGGTCCCCGAATCGGGGGTCATCAGGCCGGTGCAGCAGCGGATCGTCGTCGTCTTCCCGGCACCGTTGGGTCCCAGGAGGGCGGTGATGCGCCCGCCTTCGGCGGTCACGCTCAGGGCGTTCAGGATCGCTCGACCCGTGCGGCTGAGGGAGATCTCGTCAATCTCAAGGGCTGGGTCGGACACCCGGACAGTCTAGGCGGCAAGACGCCGGAGCTCGGTCAGAATCTCGCGACCGTGCCCGGTGAGCAGGGTTACATGCCCGCACCCCGGCAGATAGGTCGCCTGCGCGTTGGGGATCCGGGCCGCCAGCGCACGGGTGTGTTTGGTCGAGATCAGGGTGTCGTCGAGCCCGTGCCAGAACCGGATGGGGACACCGTCGATCCGCGCCGGATCGAAGTCCCAGTCCCGGCCGAGGAGACGGAGTTCGTGGAGTACGCCGGCGGTGCCCTCGCGCAGGCTCTCCCGGATGCCCGCCGCGATGGTGCGGGCGGCCGCCTGGGTCGCCTCGATGCTGTTGCCGGCGGCCTTCCGGGTCCGGACCCAGGCCCGGGAGATCGCGTCCGACCACTGATCCGGGTCGCGCCCGACGAGGCGGAGGCTCCAGAGGTTCGTGACCATCTGGGGGTGGAGATGGCGCAGCGTGTCGACGCCGGCGAGCACGCCCACCGCGCCGACGCGCTCGGGCTGTGCGGACGCGCAGGCGAGGGCATAGGGGCCGCCCGCGGACCAGCCGATCGCCAGGAAACGGTCGATGCCCAGCAGGTCGGCGAGTTCCAGGATGTCGCGCGGCCAGTCGAGGCGTCCCCGACCCGATTGGAAGCTGGAGAGTCCGAACCCCGGGCGATCGGGGGAGAGGAGGCGTACGCCGGCCGCTCGTGCCTGCGCGTCCAGGAGCGCACCCGACAGACGCGACCCGGGCGCACCGTGGAAGAAGAACGCGGGGACTCCGTGCGGGTCGCCGAACTCCGCGTACCCCAGCCGTCGACCGTCGCCCAACCACACCGAGCGAGCGGTGGAATCGTCGAGCGTGGGCACAGGTTCCTGTCCAAATCGGGTGGGTGGGGTTTGACCTTGGAACAAATAACGCAACAATGGCGTTGTGAAATACATGCAGGAGGGAACTGACGAGATCATGTCACGTCCCGCCGCCGCAACGGAAGCGGGGGCGGCGCATGATGACGCCTCCACGCGCCAGCGCGTCCTGCAGTCGATCATGGAACACGGGCCGTCGAGCGCGAATCAGCTCGCCGACCGACTCGAACTCACACCGGCGGCGATCCGCCGGCACCTCTCCGCGCTGGTGGAGCGCGGGGACCTCGAGGCCCGGGACCAGCGGGTCGAGGGCCAGCGGGGCCGAGGACGTCCGGCCAAGGAGTTCATGCTGACGGCCGCCGGACGGGCGTCGTTCCACCAGGCCTATGACGATCTCGCGATCGCCGCCCTGGCGCAGCTCACCCGGGCCATGGGCTCGGACGCGCTGGACCAGTTGGCCCGGGCGCGCATCGCACAGGTCGAGGAGCGTTATCGCGAGCTCCGCGCCGCTCAGCCCGACGGGAGCCCGGTCGATGCACTCGCCGAGGCCCTCAGCGACGACGGTTATGTGGCATCGACCAAACCTGCGCTGGCCGGTGAACAGTTGTGCCAGCACCACTGCCCGATCAGCCAGGTTGCGCAGCAGTTTCCACAGCTGTGCGAGGCGGAAACCGAATTGTTCTCCCAACTGCTGGGCGTGCATGTGCAACGCTTGGCGACCATTGCCCACGGCGACGGGGTCTGCACGACGCATGTGCCGGACCTGGCTCGCCGCCATGTCTTTGTCCCGACCGACACCATCCGAAAGAAGGCCTGATATGACTCAGCTCGAACAGAACCGGCCGCTCAGCCAGGATGAGCAGCTCGAGGCGCTCGGCCGTTATGAATACGGGTGGTCCGATCCCGACGTCGCCGGTGCCACGGCCAAGCGCGGCCTGAGCGAAGCCGTCGTCAAGGAGATCTCCCAGCTCAAGGGCGAGCCCAAGTGGATGCTCGACCTGCGCATGAAGGGCCTCAAGCTCTTCGAGCGCAAGCCCATGCCGACGTGGGGTTCCGACCTCAGCGAGATCGACTTCGACAACATCAAATACTTCGTGCGGTCCACCGAGAAGCAGGCCCAGACCTGGGAGGACCTGCCGGAGGACATCAAGAACACCTATGACAAGCTCGGCATCCCCGAGGCGGAGAAGGCCCGGCTCGTCGCCGGCGTCGCCGCGCAATACGAGTCCGAGGTCGTCTATCACAAGATCAACGAGGAGCTCGAGGCCCAGGGCGTCATCTTCCTCGACACCGACACCGCGCTGCGCGAACACGAGGACCTGTTCAAGGAACACTTCGCGAGCGTGATCCCGGCCGGGGACAACAAGTTCTCCGCGCTCAACACGTCCGTGTGGTCCGGCGGGTCGTTCATCTATGTGCCCAAGGGCGTCCACGTCGAGATCCCGCTGCAGGCGTACTTCCGGATCAACACCGAGAACATGGGCCAGTTCGAGCGGACCCTGATCATCGTCGACGAGGGGGCGTACGTCCACTATGTCGAGGGCTGCACCGCCCCGATCTACAAGTCCGACTCGCTGCACTCCGCGGTCGTGGAGATCATCGTGAAGAAGGGCGGCCGCTGCCGTTACACGACGATCCAGAACTGGTCGACCAACGTCTACAACCTCGTCACCAAGCGCGCCATGTGCGAGGAGGGCGCGACCATGGAATGGGTCGACGGCAACCTCGGCTCGAAGGTCACGATGAAATATCCGGCCGTCTGGCTGATGGGCGAGCACGCCCGCGGTGAGACGCTGTCGATCGCGTTCGCCGGCCCCGGCCAGCACCAGGACGCGGGCTCCAAGATGGTGCACGCCGCCCCGCACACGTCGAGCAACATCGTGTCGAAGTCCGTCGCCCGCGGCGGTGGCCGCTCGTCCTATCGCGGTCTCGTCCAGGTCCAGCCGGGCGCGCACCACTCCGCCTCGTCGGTGCAGTGCGACGCGCTGCTGGTCGACCAGATCTCGCGCTCGGACACCTATCCCTATGTGGACGTCCGTGAGGACGAGGTGTCCATGGCGCACGAGGCCACCGTCTCCAAGGTCTCCGACGATCAGCTGTTCTATCTGATGTCGCGCGGCATGGAGGAGGACGAGGCCATGGCGATGATCGTCCGTGGCTTCATCGAGCCGATCGCGAAGGAGCTGCCGATGGAGTACGCCCTCGAGCTCAACCGCCTCATCGAACTGCAGATGGAGGGCGCCGTCGGCTGACGCCGCGCACCCCTCCCGCCCATCCTCGACAGAAAGCGACAACCGACTGTGTCCGTGGACACCCGACCGAATGTGGCAGGTGCGGTGGAGACCATCGCCTCCCACCTGCACCCCGTTCCCTCCTATGACCTGACCGACCATCCGGTCCCGCACGGCCGGGAGGAGGTGTGGCGGTTCACGCCATTGCGCCGCCTGCGCGGGCTGCTGGAAGCGGAGGGGACCGGTGCGCAGCTCCGGACCGAACTCACCGTGCCGGACGGGGTGCAGCGGTCGGAGATCACGGGCGAGGAAGCCCGGGCGCTCGGCGGACATGCACCCGGTGACCGGATCGCCGCGATGGCGGCCCAGCACGCCGGGGGAGCGGTGCTCTTCGACGTGCCCGCCAACATGGAGATCGACGAGCCGTTGATCCTGGACCTCAGCGGCGACTCCGTGGAGTCCCTGGTCCACGACCACTTCGTGTTCCGGATCGGGCACCACGCCCGCGCGCGGATCGTGCTCCGGCACCGGGGGTCGGCAACGTACGCCGCGCTCATCCAGGTCATCGTCGGGGACGGCGCGGACATCTCGTTCGTCTCGATCGCCGACTGGGCGGACGACGCGGTCCACACGGGCCAGACCTCGTTCACCGTGGGCCGCGACGCGCACGTGCGGAGCGTGGCCGTGTCGCTGGGCGGCGACCTGGTGCGGATTGCGGAGACGACGGAGTACGCCGGCCCGGGCGGCGCGATCGACCAATACGGTCTCTATTTCGCCGATGCCGGCCAGCACATCGAGCACCGGCTGTTCGTCGACCACAACGCCCCGCACACCCGGTCGAACGTCGATTATCGCGGTGCCCTGCAGGGCAAGGGCGCCCACACCGTGTGGGTCGGCGACGTGCTGATCCGCAAGGTCGCCGAGGGCATCGAAACCTATGAGTCCAACAAGAACCTGCTGTTGACCGATGGCTGCAAGGCCGACTCGGTGCCGAACCTGGAGATCGAAACCGGCGAGATCGAGGGTGCGGGTCATGCCTCGACGACCGGTCGCTTCGACGACGAGCAACTGTTCTATCTGCGCTCGCGCGGCATCGACGAGGCAGAGGCCCGCCGCCTGGTGGTCCACGGCTTCTTCGCCGACATCATCCGCCGCATCGGCGTCCCCGAGGTCGAGGAACGCCTGCTGGAGGCCATCGAAGAGGAACTGGCCGCCCATGTGGGCGTACCCGAGAACACCGAACCCCTGATCAATGACACCCAGAAGGATTCCTGACACTCATGAGCACTCTTGCCATCACCGACCTGCACGTCTCCGTCGAGACCGAATCGGGGCCCAAGGAGATCCTCAAGGGCGTCGACATGGTCATCAACTCCGGTGAGGTCCACGCGATCATGGGCCCCAACGGCTCCGGAAAGTCAACGCTGGCCTATTCGGTGGCGGGACACCCGAAATACAAGGTGACCGGCGGCACCGTCACCCTGGACGGGGAGGACCTGCTCGCGATGTCCGTGGACGAGCGCGCGCGGGCCGGCCTGTTCCTCGGGATGCAATATCCCGTCGAGGTGCCGGGCGTGTCGGTCTCCAACTTCCTCCGCACCGCGAAGACCGCCATCGACGGCGAGGCCCCCAAGCTGCGGCACTGGGTCAAGGCCGTCAACGAGACGATGGAGCGCGTCAACCTCGACAAGTCGTTCGCGCAGCGTTCGGTCAACGAGGGTTTCTCCGGTGGTGAGAAGAAGCGCCACGAGATAGCCCAGCTCGAACTGCTCAACCCGCAGTTCGCGATCCTCGACGAGCTCGACTCCGGTCTCGACATCGACGCCCTGCGCGTCGCCGCGGACGGCGTCAACCGGTTCACCGGCCAGGGCGATCGCGGCCTGCTGCTGATCACGCACTATTCGCGGATCCTCAACTACATCAAGCCCGACCACGTCCACGTGTTCGTCGACGGCCGCGTCGCCACGCGCGGCGGTGCCGAACTGGCGAATGAACTGGAGGCGGAGGGCTACGACAAGTACCTGCGGGTGGCGAACGTCTGATGACCCAAGCCGACACCAAGCCTGACACGGCCCCGCCCGCCCAGCTCTCCTGGGCGGCGCGGTCGCGGGCGAACGACGAGATCCCCGAGGTCGAGCCGATCTCGGAGGCGCAACTGCCGTTGCCCTATCCCATCAACCCTGAGATGGTGCGGGCCGATTTCCCGATCCTGAGCCGCGAGATCGACGGCGCGCCGATCATCTATCTGGACTCGGCGAACACGTCGCAGAAGCCGTACGCGGTCATCGACAAGATCGCCCAGCACTATCGGACGCACAACGCGAACGTGGCGCGGGCGATGCACGTGCTCGGCGCGGAGGCGACCGAGGCGTTCGAGGGGGCGCGGGCCAAGGTGGCCGCGTTCATCGGCGCGTCACGCTCGGAGGAGGTCGTCTTCACCAAGAACGCCTCCGAGGCGCTGAACCTGTGCGCGCACTCGCTCGGCGCCCGCCTCGGGCCCGGGGACGAGATCGTCGTCTCGGTGATGGAGCACCACTCCAACATCGTGCCGTGGCAGATGCTCTGTGAGCGGACCGGCGCCGTGCTGCGCTGGTTCGACATCACCGAGGAGGGCCGGCTCGACATCGCGGCCGCCAAGCGGGAAGGCCTGATCAACGAGAAGACCAAGATCGTCTCGGTGACCTGGGTGTCCAACGTCCTCGGCACGGTCAACCCGGTCCGCAAGATCGCGGAATGGGCGCACGCCCATGGGGCGATCGTCGTCCTCGACGGGTCGCAGGGTGTGCCGCAGATGCTCACGCGCGTCAAGGATCTGGGCGTTGACCTGATGGCGTTCACCGGTCACAAGATGGCCGGCCCGACCGGGATCGGCGTGCTGTGGGGACGCTATGACCTGCTCGCCGACATGCCGCCCTTCCTGGGTGGCGGCGAGATGATCGAGATCGTCCGGATGACCGGGTCGACCTATGCGCCTCCGCCGCACCGGTTCGAGGCGGGTACGCCGCCCATCGCCCAAGCGGCCGGCTTGGGTGCCGCGGTGGACTATCTCGCACGCATCGGCATGGGCTCCCTGGCCCGGCACGAGCGGGAGATCACGGCGTACGCCCTCGAGGGACTCAAAACCCTGCCCGGCCTGACGATCCTCGGCCCGACCGAACCCATCGACCGCGGGGGCGCGATCTCGTTCAAGCTCGACGACATCCACCCCCACGACGTGTCCCAGCTCATGGACTCACGGCTCATCGCGGTGCGTGGCGGGCATCACTGCGCGCGGCCGCTCCACGAGCGGATGGGCATCCAGTCGTCGACGCGGGCGAGCTTCTATCTGTATACGACGCGGGCCGACATCGATGCGCTCATCGACGGTCTCGAACACACGATCTCGTTCTTCAGGGGGCGCTGACATGGATGTGGAAGAGCTCTATCAGGAGATCATCCTCGACCACTATCGCGCGAAGCATCACAGCGGGCTGCGCGAGCCCTACGGCGCGGAGGTGCATCATGTGAACCCGTCGTGCGGCGACGAGCTGACGCTGCGCGTGGAGCTCGACGGGGACAAGGTCGTGGACGTGTCCTATGCGGGGGAGGGGTGCTCCATCTCCCAGGCGTCCACCTCGATCATGACCGACCTCGTGATCGGCAAGACCCTCGACGAGGCGTTCGCATTGTCCGACGAGTTCCACGTGATGATGGACAGCCGCGGCAAGTACGACCCGGACGAGGACCTGTTCGAGGACGCGATCGCCTTTGTGGGGGTCGCCCGATTCCCTGCCCGGATCAAGTGCGCGCTGCTCGGGTGGGAGGCGTTCCGCGACGCTGCCCTGCGGTCCAGCGCCCAGGAAAACTGAACGGAGAAAACGATGACCGACTTCACTGAGACCGACGAGCCGAACATCCCCGGTGCAGGGGCGGCCAGCGACGCGCCGAAGGGTGCTCCCGAACAGGTGGCCTCGCGGCCCGATCCTGCGGCCGCGAACATGGAGTCCGGCGCGGTGAACCAGACCGAGGCCCGGCCCTCCGACCTCGTGGACGATGACCTCCCCGGTGCGGGTGAGGAACTCGGCGCAGCGTCCAACGGCGACGCGGCCGACAAGGAGCAGCTCCTCGAGGCGCTCAAGGACGTGGTCGACCCCGAGCTCGGGATCAACATCGTGGATCTCGGCCTCGTCTATGGCGTCCACGTCGATGACGACTCCGCCGTGACCGTGGACATGACCCTGACCTCCGCCGCGTGCCCGCTCACCGATGTCATCGAGGCCCAGACCGATGCGGCCCTCGAGGGTCTCTCCACCAGGACCACGATCAACTGGGTCTGGATGCCGCCGTGGACTCCGGAGAAGATCACCGACGACGGCAAGGAACAGCTCCGCGCGCTGGGGTTCAACGTCTGACGCTGGGCTTGGGCCGTTGGTGTGCCGCTTGAGTGCGGCTTTAACGACACCTGTCCGGCACACGAGGTCCGTGACGCCTGTATTCGGGCACGGGGCCTGTGGATAACCGTCCCGACGGTACGTGGGATCCGCCACGGTGGCGGGATGGATCTGGATGGGTTGTCTCGCACCCAACGGGGAGTGATCACTCGGGCACAGGCACGCGAGGCGGGGTTGTCCTTGGCGGCTGTGCGCTGGCGGCTGGAACGGGGGATCTGGAAGCCGGTGCACCCCGGTGTGTATCAGACGCATACCGGGAAGCTCGACTGGTGGGGGCGGGCGAGTGCGGCGCTGCTGCACTACGGCGATGACGCCGCACTGGCGATGCACTCCGCTGCCTTTGTTCTGGGTCTCGACAAGAAGGAACCGGCCGTGTTGCATGTGCATGTTCCGATGGGCCTCAAGAAGAAGCCCCGCCCCGGCATCCGCGTGCGTCGACGCCGGAGCCCGATGCGCACCCTGAAGCGGAAACGGCTGACGGTCACCGATGTCGTCTGCACCGTGCTGGACATCGGGGATGATCCCCTCTCGTCGAGGGAGGACGCGATCGCGATTGCGGCGCGAGCCGTTCAGCGGGGCAAAACCACCGCCGTTGAGCTGGCCGCAGCCTTGGCAGCTCGGCGCACCCACCAGCACCGTCAGGCTCTGTCGCTGTCCCTCGGCGTCATCGCAGACGGCGCGGAAAGCGTCCTGGAGGTCGACTTCGTGGGACGGGTCCTGAAGGCGCACGGCCTGCCGATGATGCGCATGGCCGTTCCCGACCAAGCCGCCGGTCGGGCCATCCGGCGGGACTTCGTGGACGAGGAGCACGGGGTTGTGGTCGAAGTGGACGGTCGGCTGGCGCACCAGGACCTGCGGGGCGCAGACATCCGCCGGGATCGAGCCTCCGCGGGGCAGGGCAAAATCACGCTCCGCGCTGAATGGGTGGATGTATACAACGGCGCCTGCCAGCTCGCCGCCGACATCTTCGCCACGCTGTGCGCCCGCGGGTACCGAGGAGAGCTCAAGGACTGCGGCGCCGCATGTGCGGCCCACCGGCACCTCCGGCGTTCCGCCTGAGAACCGGCACCGTCGGGACCCGTCGAGCCGGGACCTGTCGAGCCGGGACCTGTCGAGCGGGGACCTGTCGAGCCGGACAAGGCGCTCCTTGAGTGCTGGTGTGCCTCCTTGGTGTGGTTATGGCAACACCGAAGTGGCACACCACCGGGGAGGTTGGCGGGCTGGTTCTGGTGTGCCCCTCTGGTGTGGTCATAGCAGCACCGAAGTGGCACACCACCGGGGAGGTTGGCGGGGCTGGTTCTGATGTGCCCTTCTGGTGTGGTCGTAGCAGCACCCAAGTGGCACACCAGCGGGGACGATGGCTTTGGACCGGGGAGGGGACGATGACCAGGCCGGTGGGTTGACGGCCCGATAAAAGCGGGCGAAAGCACGGGTGAACAGGGGCTGATGCAGACGCCCCGACCCTCCGTGCCAGAACCCTCCGTGTCAGAGTGGCCCCATGCGCCGCCTGTTGCACGGTCATGGGCTGGGGTTGGGTGCTGCGGTTGTCACGGTCCTGGGGCTCGTCGCCGGCGCGGCCCTTGCGGGACAACTCAGCAACGCCTTGGCCATTCGCTTCGAGAACAAGTCCGTCCCCCCGGAGGAACCGGCGAACGCCGATCACCTCGACATCACCCCACTGGCACCCCTGGGCGACATCCAAGCACCGCCCCACCTGCGTGATCACCCCCGGACGCAGCTTGCCGAGCGCCTCCTCAGGGAGGCTGTGACCGAGCGCGAGCCCGACGCCTCGGCTCCGCCGGTCAGCATCGACCTCCACGTCGAGGACCCGGACCAACAGCAGATCCACCCGGGCGGGGACGAGGCGTACAGCATCGACGTCACCGACTCGACCATCAGCACACCGACCGTGACGATCAGAGCCGCCTCCGCGCTCGGTGCGACGAACGGCCTGTTCCGCGTTGCCGACCAGCTCAAGGCGGGGCACGACTGGGCGGCCCTCGGCACCGACGGCGAAGTACGGCCGGCGCTGGGGGAGAGGTTTGTGGAGACGGGGGCGGTGGGGGTACGCCCCGACCCCGACGCCTATCGTGCGCAGGACGACTATCAGCATTCCTCGGGGGCGCTGGAGGATGTGGTCCTGGCGGACGCCCCCTACGTCGACCCGGTCCCACTCGAGCGCGTCGCCGCGGAGTGGCGGGACTATGTGGATCATGTGGCCGCCTATGGGTACAACGGCGTGATCATCAACGGCTTCCTCGAATACGTGAACTTCGACCACCTCGGCGACGGGTTCGAGGTCTATCCCGCCGACAGCCCCTATCGGGCGCGGCATGAGGCGATGAAGCGCGAGGTCGGCGCGATGTGGCGCTATGCCCATGACCTGGGGCTCAAGGTCGTGTTCAAGTCGGACATGCTCGCGCTCACCGGGCCGCTGGAGGCCTATCTCCAGCAACAGACGAACCTCGACCCGACCGACCCGCGGCTCTGGGAGGTCTATCGCGCGGGCTTCGACGAGTTCTTCACTGACTTCGACTGGGTCGACGGGTTCATGATCCGGATCGGGGAGGGCGGGTCGATCTACAACCACCGGGGCTGGGACTATTTCTCGGCGCTCAAAGTGACCGATGCCGAGGGCGTACGCACCATGCTCGACGTCACCACCGCCGTCGCCGCCGAGCACGACGCGAGGATCTATTTCCGCACCTGGTCCGTCGGGGTCGGCGATGTGGGGGACATGCACACGAACCCGGAGACGTACGAGCGTCTGTTGGGGGATTTCCATCGTGAGAACCTGGTCGTGTCCACCAAGTTCGTCATGGGCGACTTCGACTCGTGGCTGCCGCTGAACCCGACGCTGAGGACGGGCTCCCAGCGCCGGCTGGTCGAGGTGCAGGGCCGGCGCGAATTCGAGGCGTTCAGCTCGATCCCGAACGATGTGGGCCCGCTGCACCAGACAGCGCTGCAAACCCTGCAGCGGGACAACCCGCAGCTCGACGGGGTGTGGCTGTGGACACAGGATGGCGGCCCGTGGCGCGCGGGACCCATGTCCCTGTATCTCAAGACGGGGAACTGGAAGCTGTATGACCTCAACGTCTATGCCGGGGCCCGGCTGGCGTGGGACCCGGACGCCGACCTCGATCGGGTGAACGGGGACTGGATCCGGCGCACCTATTCGCGGGACCCGGGCGTCGTCGCAACGGTCGGGGCGGTGCTCGCCGAGTCGCGCGCGGCGGTGCTGGACGGGCTCTACATCGGCCCGTACGCCGAGCAGCAGGTCTTCGCCCTCGGACTCGAACCGCCGCCGATGATGTGGATCTTCAAGTGGGACATCGTCTCCGGGGACTCCGCGGCCCTGTCCGCGGTGTACGTCGCCACGCGCGGGCGCGTCGACGAGGCGATCGCGGCGGGGGAGCGAGCGGTCGGGGCCGCGGAGCGCATGCGCGCTCGGCTGGACGGGGTGGACCGGGCCGCGTTCGTCGATCCGGAGGACTATGACCGGCTCGTTGAGTCGGTCGACCATGAGGTCGATCTGCTGCGGACGTTGCAGGCCTATCGCGTGCTCGTGCTCAAACACTACGAGTGGCTCGACACGGGATCTCCCGACGCCGAGCGGGCCTGGCGGGCGGCGCTGCCCGCGTGGCAGGCGGCGGTCGCGGAGCATGAGCGGAAGTGGACGGGGAACCTCGATCTGCCGCCGTTCAACTTCTTCGCCGCGGAGGCGGGGATGGCGTACGCCGAGCGCGTCGACGCCATCCGTCTCGCTGCGGGCGCGCTGTTGCTGTTGGCGTTGCTGGGTCTCGCATTCGTCCCGGACCTCCGGCGGGGGGCGTTCACTCCGTGGCGGAAACCCCGGATGGGGGCCGGAGGCCCGTCTCGGAGGGATTGGCTCACTGTCGCCCTGCCGGCGGCCGTGGCCATCGGCAGTCAGATCCTTTTCAGCGCCGGTCGAGCGCCCTGGTATCTCGTCCTCAGCCTCGGCTTCCTCGGGCTGTTCGCCCTGACGCTGCGGGGTGCGCTGGCGTGGCTGCGCCCCGGTGTTGATGCTGCGTCCCTGTGGGGCGCGATGGGTGGTGGGTGGCTGCTGGGAGCGATGCTCTTCCTCGGCGCGATGGTGCCGCGGGGACCGGGGGCGTACTGGTTCCGCTTCTGGACCGACCCCACCGCCCGGACCTGGTATCTCTCGGCCGCGACCGGCCTGCTGTTGTGGTGGCTGGCGGCGATCGTGGTGGCGATGGCGGGATGCTATGGGGTTCGCGTACGCCAGGGCGTCGGCGCTGTGCTGCTCGGTCTCGGGGTTCCCCTGGCCGCGACCGGCACCGCGCTCGGGTGGGCGGGGCTGGAGCGCAGTCTCACGGTGCTCAACGACGAGCTCGCGCTGCTGCCCTTGGGGCTGTCCCGGATCCTCGGGCTCACCGTGCATCTGGGCGTGCCGCAGGCTGTGCCCGGATTCCTGGTCGGAGCCGGGGCCATCCTTGTGACGATGGGCGCAACGCTGGAAATGCTGAAACTTTCTAAGTAGACACCCGCCAGTAGCTTGAGGTCAACATGATGATTGTCACACTCGGTCAAGCTTGAGGAAAGTTGGTCCAAATCAACTCCGGAAACTTCCGAATTGCGGATTTCGTCGCGTTGCGGATTCCTGTTGTGTCGATCTTTTGGGGTGGGAGGCATGGGTCAAAACGGGGGTTGCGTGATTGGTCCGCTGAGGTCCCCGGCGCGGTCGGAACCTCCCGGGAGCGCCGAGAGGGCAAACATCATAGAGGATCAGCGGCACGCGCCTGCCTGGCTCGGTCGGTGAGGGTGGCGCGGTGAAGCGACTCTTGCACACGGGATTCTTCGAATATAAGTGAAGGTTCAACCCGTTCTCGCATCATGCCCTAAAGATTGAGGGCATAGAACGGTGGGGAACGTTCCGAAAAGAGCTGTGAGCGACGTCACGCTTCTTGGTGCTGAGATTTAATCATCGTCCGATTACACGTTTCCTTAAAATTGTGTTAGTTCCGGTAACAGGTGCAGCAGGGTGCTGCGTTCCAGCCGAGCGAAGGATTCAGCAATGGGTGTCGAGCGCAGAAGCGCAGGCCCAGTACGAGGTCATGATGGCCGCCCAGGCCAGCTATGACACCGCTGCCGAGGTCGAGGCCTATCTGGGCACGGCGGGCCAGACCACCACCACCGGCACCGGCGGCGCCACCCCGGCGCTGACCCTGGGCGAGGGCTACTACTGGTTCGTCGAGAGCGGCTACAGTGGCGAGGGCATGATCTCGGGTTCTGAGGCCGTTCCCTTCGGTCTGGTGCTCCCGATGATCGATCCGGCCACCAATGAGGCCCGGACCGACGTCCACGTCTACCCGAAGAACACGGTGGGCAATGAGCCCACTGTCGACAAGGACGTTACCGAGGTCGGCAACGACTCCGATTCCGCGAACGTCGGGGACAACGTCGAGTGGATCATTCTGCCGACCCTGCCTGAGGACATCGCCACCTACAAGATGCTGAAGTTCACCGACGACATCGATCCGGCGCTCGACTACCAGAACCGCCTCCGGGTTCTCAACGGCAGTGTCGCGATGCTCGAGGGCACTGATTACACCGTCACCGAGCCTGCCGTGGGCGCGGCGGGCGGGCAGCTCGTCGTCGAGTTCACCGCCACGGGCATCGCCAAGCTGACCCCGGGCACCAATCTGGAGATTCGCTTCCTGACCAGCATCAACGACACCGCCGTGGTCGGCCTGCCGATCCCGAACGATGTGACGCTGGAATACACCAACGGACACGACGTCACCGGCGAGCCGGCGACTGTTCCCGAGGAAGAGCAGCCCGAGGTCTGGACCGGTGGCAAGCGGTTCGAGAAGGTTGTCGAGGGCACGACCGACAAGCTGGCCGGTGCCGTGTTCCGCGTCGAGGAGCTGGACGGCACCACCGCCACCCCGGTCGTGTGGACCGCTGACCTGATCGCCATGAACCAGGCCGCGATCACCGCCGGCAAGTTCGCCGCCGACAACGGCGACGGCACCTATACCGCCACCACCGCTCCGGTTGTTGGACAGCCGATCTATGTCATCTCCGCTGCTGACGGCAGCTTCGAGATCGCTGGCCTGCAGGGCTATGAGCCTACGTCCGGAGACCCGGCGACGGTCGACGACAAGATCAACACGATCAGCCATCCGGGCACCTATCAGCTCGTTGAGGTCGCGGCCCCGGCCGGCTACGCAATGCTGCCGAACCCGATCCCGTTCACGGTCACCAAGACCAGCTACTGGTCCGACCCGGTGGCCCTGACCGCGGCTGCCCCGCAGGAAGTCGAGAACAAGCGAGTCACCATCCCTGAGACCGGTGGCATCGGCACGATCGTCTTCACCCTGGCTGGCCTCGCCCTCATGGGTGGCGCGGCGTACGGCATGCGCCGTCGCACGGTCAAGGCGTGACTGACTAGATAGAACACCGCTCGGGAGGGTGGAGCTCCCCGCCCTCCCGAGCACCCAGTCCTAATCAACCCACGAACGAAGGAGGTGTGGACATGAACACAGTCCGAGGAGCCTTGCGGGCCAGCCTGATTGTTGTGCTGGTGGCGTTCCTGTCCACCCTCTTCACCTCTCTCGCGCAGGCCGTGGGCACCAACACGCTCACCCTGCACGTCAGTGAAGGTCACCGGGCCCCGTACGCGTACGAGGCCTGGCGACTCACCGACACCACCACCCCGGCAGCCACCCTGCTGCCCAGGCTCGCAGGCATGTCCGACAACGACCTTGCCGCAGCACACCCCGACAACTTCCGTTCGTCACCCGTGGACGACCTCGGCAACGGCCACTTCACCGACCTGCCGGACGGCCGCTATTACGTGCGCGCCACCCACGCCGACGACACCAGCACGACCAGCATCATCGCGCCCCTGATCGTCGACGTGCCGCAGATCGAGGCGGACGGCACCGTCACCCGCGACGTCGTCGTGCACCCGAAGCAGTTCTTCACGCCCGAGCCGCCGGAACCGGGCACTCCGGCAACGCCGGAACCGGGTGCTCCCGGGACGCCTGAGCCCGGCGAGCCCGAGCCCGGGAAGCCCGAACCGGGCCAGCCTGTGCCCGGCACCCCTGAGCCGGGTACGCCCGGACTGCCGGTCCCGGGAGTCGTGCCCCAGCCGCCCACCCCGGGAACCACACCGACCGGTGGCGAACGGTTCCAGAAGATCTCCCGCGACGGTCAGCCGCTGGCCGGGGCCATCTTCAACGTCGTGCAGCGTGGCGACAACGGAGAGCTTGAGCCCGTGACAATGAACGGTCGACGCCTGGTCGCACACTCGGACAACTCCGGCAATCTCTCGGTGGTCGGGGTCCCGCACGGCACCTACTACCTGGTCGAGGCCACCGCACCGGCGGGCTATCAGTTGCTCAGCACGCCGGTCGAGTTCACGGTCAACGCCACCAGCTATGACGACGGCGTCGTGCTGCAGATCGTGAACCTGCCCAAACCGCCCGGGACGATCCCCAAGACCGGTGACCTGAGCCTGATCCTGTCGCTGACAGCCGGCGCTATCCTCATCGGCATGGGAATGCACCTGTCCAGGCAGCGGCGGCCAGCCACCAAATGAGTCGAAAGGCACGGCGCGCCGCCCAGCAAACCTCCGGCAAACGGAGCAAGTGGCCCTTTGTCATCATCTTCATTGTCGGGCTCGCGATCCTGTCCTATCCGGTGGTCACCCATCTCTACTATGAGAACGAGGCAGCGAAGGTCACCGCGGGCTTCGACGATGCCCGGTCCCAACTCAGCCCGGAGGAGATCGAGCGGCGACTCGGCCTCGCGCATGCGTACAACGACGCTCTCGAGGCCGGACGCCTCAGTGACCCCTATGGCGAGGAAGAGCAGGCCGGCGTCGCCGAATATGCGCGCATGCTCGAGCTCAACGAGCTCATGGGCCGGGTCACCATCCCCAAACTCGCCCTGAACCTGCCCGTCTATGCCGGCACCAGCGAAGTGGTGCTGCAGAAGGGCGTGGGACACATGGAGGGGACCAGCCTGCCGGTGGGCGGCAACAACACGCACACCGTGCTCACGGCCCATCGCGGCCTGCCGACGGCGCGCCTGTTCACCGAACTCGACCAACTGGTCGTCGGCGACAAGTTCTATATCGACAACGTCGGGGGCACGCTCGCCTATCAGGTCGACCAGGTCAAAGTCATCGAGCCCAACGACTTCAGCGATCTGCTCGTCGCCCCCGGGCACGACTATGCGACCCTGCTCACCTGCACGCCCTACATGATCAACTCCCACCGCCTCATCGTCCGGGGACACCGCATCGACTACGTGGCGGCCGTCGAGGAGCCGCAGATGGCGGCGAACGAGGCAGCGTACTATTTCCGCTTGGCGTTCTTCATCGCAGCCGGATTGCTGGTGATTGCGATCATCCTGCTCATCCGCAACGCCCGCCAGCGACGCCGGCTCGCGGCCCGGGTCGAGGCATTGTCGGGGGAGCGAAGCAGGACGCGGGACGTGACGGGAGACGCGGAGACACCGCAGGAGGATGCAGATGCGCCGAGCTGACACCACGGCCCGACGTGCGATCCCGCGCTTCAGCCCGCGGAAGCACTGGGTCGGCATCGTGATCTTCGTGGTCGGGTTCGCGGTGCTGATGTATCCGTTCGTTTCGCAGTGGTACTACTCCAACGACATCCGGCAGACGGTCACCGACTTCGACACCGCCAGGGAGGCACTGGACGAGGCCGAGATCGCCCGGCGCATGGAGCTCGCGCGGGCGTACAACGACACTCTCGATCCCGGGCGGCTCACCGACCCCTACAGCCCCCGGGAGCAGGAGGGGCGCGCGGAATATGCGCGCATGCTGGAGGTCAACGAACTCCTCGGGCACGTCGAGGTGCCGCGGATCGGCCAGGACATTCCCGTGTACGCCGGCACCAACGACACCGTCCTCAACAAGGGCGCCGGCCACCTCGAAGGAACCAGCCTGCCGGTCGGGGGCATCGACACCCATTCCGTCGTCACCGCACACCGTGGCCTGCCGACCGCCCGACTGTTCACCGACCTCGACAAGATGGAGATCGGTGACACGTTCTATATGCACAACGCGGGCGGAGTCCTCGCCTATCAGGTCGATCAGATCCTCACCGTGGAACCCCACGACTTCGATCCCGTGCTGGTGCAGCCGGGGCAGGACTACATGACCCTGCTCACCTGCACGCCCTACATGATCAACTCCCACCGCCTGCTCGTGCGGGGGATCAGGATCCCGATGCCCGAGGGCCCCCTGCCCGACGCCGGCGCCGTCGTCCCCTGGGACGTCGTTCTGCCGGCCGCACTCGCCGCCTTGCTGATGGGCGCATTGGGGGTCAGAATCGTCGCTGTGGCAAAGAAACGTCGGGCGGAGAAAGCCCCTCGCCGTGGCGCGTAGGATCGTCGGCCTCCTGCTCATCATCGCCGGACTGCTGTTCTGCCTGGTCCCGCTGAGCGCCCACGAATACCAGGCGTTGAGCGGGCAACGCCGCCTGCAGGCCTATCTGAACGACCTCGAACGCGCCGACCCCGCCGACCTGGCTGCGGAACGCCGTCAGGCCGAGGAGTTCAACGAGTCCTTCGAACAGACGGGGGAGGGGACCCGCGACCCGTTCGACACCGAGGTCGACTTCGGCCCGAGCGATGTGAAGCCACTCAGCGACGTCTACGGCTATCTGGTGATCCCGAGCATTGACGTCAACCTGCCCCTCTATCTCGGCGCGACCAACGAACATCTGAGCCGGGGGGTGGCCCAGGTCGACGGGACAAGCCTGCCGGTCGGCGGCATCGGCTCCCGCAGCGTCATCGCCGGCCACAACGGAGGCTATTCCAACCACTACCTCCTGTTCATCGACCGGCTGCAGCCGGGCGACCGCATCTATGTCGTCGCGCAAGGCGCGCTGTTGGTCTATGAGGTCTATGACTCCGAGGTCATCCTGCCCACCGAGTGGGAAAAGCTCGCCGCAGTCGACGGCCAGGACACGCTGACCCTGTTGACCTGCACACCGATCCCGGTGAACTCCCACCGGTTGCTCGTCGACGCCCGCCGGGTGCTGCCGGCCAGCCCCGCGGAGTCGGTCGGCGACAACACCGAGCAGTTGCGCGCGGACCTCGCCGAGGCCCGCGCGGTGCCTGCCGCGCCCGGCACAGCCGCGTGGCGGTGGGCGACCAGGATCGCCATCGTCGTGCTCACCGTCGGCTTGCTGTGGACCCTCGTGCGGCTGGCGCGGGCGGTCCGGGAGGTCGTCCGCTCGCCCGAGGCAGTGACGGATGCCCCGGCCGACGGGCCGGCGGAGCAGGACTCAGCCAGGTGACCTCGGCCTCCGTGTGTCGGGCCCGGTGGAGTCCCGACGACTCGTGAGCCCCTTGGGTGTCGTGATCACAGCACCTCCCGGGCGCACGAGATCAGGGCAGCGTACGGATCAGGATTTTGCGGTGCCCGAGGCGTGCGGGAACATGGGCCGAGTGTTGAGTGTCCGTGAGCTGGAAGTACGCGCGGGAGCGCGGCTGTTGCTGTCCCCGGTGTCGTTCCAGGTTTCTCCCGGCGACAAAGTTGGTCTCGTCGGTCGCAACGGTGCGGGCAAGACCACGATGACGCGCATTCTTGCGGGGGAAGGGCAGCCGGCCGGCGGGCACGTGACGCGTACCGGAAAGATCGGCTATCTCCCGCAGGACACCAGGACGGGCGACCTCGACCAACTCGCGCGCGACCGTATCCTGTCGGCCCGCGGGCTCGACGGGATCCTGCGACGGTTGGAGACCTATTCCGCGCAGATGGCAGACGCGGAGACGCACGACAGGGCGATGGCGTCGTACGCGCGGGCCGAGGCCGAGCTCATCGCCGCCGGCGGTTATGCCGCGGAGTCCGAAGCCGCCCGGATCGCCGCCAACCTGGGCCTCCCGGACCGGGTGCTCGGTCAGCCCCTGCACACGCTCTCCGGAGGGCAGCGCCGCCGGGTCGAGCTTGCGCGCATCCTGTTCTCCGACGCGGACTCCCTGCTCCTCGACGAACCCACCAACCACCTCGACGCGGACTCGATCGTCTGGCTGCGCGGGTTCCTGCAGACCTATCCCGGCGCGGTGGTGATGATCTCCCACGACACCGGCCTGCTCGAGGAGACCGTCAACAAGGTCTTCCATCTCGACGCCAACCGCGCGGAGCTGGACGTCTATTCGATGGGCTGGAAACGCTATCTCCAACAGCGTGAGACCGACGAGAAGCGTCGCAAGCGCGAACGTGTGAACGCCGAGCGCAAGGCCGAACAGCTCCTCACCCAGGCCGCCAGGATGGGCGCGAAGGCGACCAAGGCGGCCGCCGCGCACAACATGGCCCGCCGAGCCGAGAGGCTGCTGGCCGGGGTCGAGGGGGAGCGCGCTCAGGACCGGGTGGCGCGGATCCGGTTCCCGGAACCGTACGCCTGCGGCAAGACCCCCCTGACGGCCGCGGATCTCTCGAAATCCTATGGCTCACTGGAGGTGTTCACGGCGGTCGATCTCGCGATCGACAAGGGCTCCAAGGTGATCGTGATCGGGCTCAACGGCGCCGGCAAGACCACGCTGCTGCGGATTCTGGCGGGGGTCGAACAGCCGGACACGGGCGAGGTGATCGCCGGCCACGGCTTGCGGATCGGATATTTCGCGCAGGAGCACGACACGATCGATACCGACCGGACCGTCCTGGAGAACATGGTCTCCGCGTCGCCGAACCTCAACGACACCGACGTGCGCAAAATTCTCGGCTCGTTCCTGTTCACCGGTGACGACGTCGACAAGCCCGCCCGGGTGCTCTCCGGTGGCGAGAAGACGCGCCTGTCGCTGGCCATGCTCGTCGTGTCCGGCGCCAACGTGCTCCTGCTGGACGAGCCGACCAACAACCTCGATCCGGCCTCGCGGGCGGAGGTGCTGGAGGCGATTCGGACGTACGCCGGCGCGGTCGTGTTGGTCACCCACGACGACGGGGCCGCCGAGGCGCTCGATCCTGACCGGGTGCTGATCCTGCCCGACGGGGACGAGGATCTGTGGAGCGACGACTATGCGGAGCTGATCTCGCTCGCCTGACCGGCCGCGTACGCAAAAAGCCGTGATGCCGACCCCTGCTTGGGGATCAGCATCACGGCATTGCCTGTGCGGGCTCAGTGTTGGCGATAGCTGCCTTGGTTTTGCCAATAGCTGGGAGCGACCTGCCCATCCGTGCCCGTGGCCTGGTGGCCGTGGTCATAGTTGTTGTGGCCGTGATCAGTGTGGCTTGGCTGGTGGTAGCCATAGTCACCGGGCTGTGCCTCAACGCGGGGGAGGACGTGCGTGTCGGCGGCCGATTGGCCCTCGTCGTTGCGCTGGGTGTTCGCAGCTCGTCGAGGGGTCAGCACCGTCTGGTTCTGCTCCGGAACCTGCTGGTGGCCCAGCATCTGCTCGGGCGCAGACGCCCGCTGGCTCCCACCTCGGCGGGAGACACCGCGGCGCAGGCGGAGACGGTTCCCGATGACGCCGGCGAGACGGCCCTGGGTCTTCTCGACGGCATGAACAGCCGACCGGACATCGTCGCGCTTCGAGTGTTCGACCGAGGTCACCAGCAACACCCCACTGACGAGGCGGGAAAGAATCGTGGCGTCCGGGACACCGAGGACCGGAGCCGTGTCATAGAGGACGAAGTCATAGTGGCTGTTGCCGAGGAACGTGGCCAGATTCTTCATCCGCTGGGAGCCCAGCAACTCACTCGGGTTGGGCGGGACATTCCCGGCGCTCAACACATGGATCAGCGGTGACTGATCCCAGTGCTGCACCACGGAATCGAAGTCAGCCCTGCCGATCAGAATGTCGGTGAGGCCCACGGACCCATCAACACCGAAGTGCTCATGAAGCTCCGGATGACGAAGGTGGGCGTCCACGACAAGCACGCTCGCGCCGGTCGCAGCGAGTGCCAGGGCCAAGTGGGACGTGAGAGTCGTCTTGCCTTCGCCGCCACGCGGGGAGGTGATGAGGAACGACGTGGGGGTGCCCATGTCGAGGAACTGGAGGTTGGTCCGCAGAATGCGGAACGATTCATCGAACGTGTTGCCGGCAGGGCCGGGGGTCAGATCCGCCGCTCGGCCCTTCGGGAGCCGAGGAATCAGGCCCACAATCGGCGCCGGGGTCAAGGTTTCGAGTTCCTCAACGCCACCGAGTCGAGTGTCAAGAAGATCCCGCAGGATGGCTGCCAGTGCGCTCAGCCCGAGTCCGAGCACCAAACCGATGATGATGAACAGCGGGGTATTCGGGCTCACCGGATTGGCGGGCACTTCAGCGAAGCGCACCTGGGTGATCTTGATCGGGGTGCTGGCCAGTTCGTCAGAACCGGGTGCGGTGCCGACCACCGTCGGGGTCTCGATGTCGTCAACGGTCTCGCGCAGACTGGCGAGCATCGCATTCGCCAAGCTGGAGGCTTGGGCGGGCGACGGGTCCTGAACGGTGATCTCGATCATGCTGGTGTCGACCGGGACCGTCACCTTGAGCTTCGACTCGAACTGGCCCGGCGTGAGGTTGAGCCCGAAATCCTCGATGACGGGCTGGGTCACCATGGGCTGAACTGCCAAGCGAGCATAAGTGGCCACGCGCCGCTCGGTGAAGGTGTTGCCCTGAGTCAGCTCATTGAGGGTGCCGCCTCGGTCGATCGACACCACTGCGCCGCTCGTGGCCGCATAGAGCGGGGTGATCCTGGAAGTGATCAGGCCGGCGGCGCCCACGCCGAGCAGCGTCCCGATGACCAGCCACACCCAAGACCTGCGCAGGATGCGCACGTAGTCCGCGGTCTTCATAGAGTTCGGCTCCTCAGGGTTGAACGAGAGTTTTGGAAAGTCCTGCTGTGCAGCAGTGGTGCTGCTAACATCAAGCAGTTTTGCGATTTAACTGCCCGTTAGGCTAGCAGTCGGAGTTCGCTTGATTAATTGAGCGGAGCGCCAGACGGAACACGGCGAAAGCCAAGTGAACGCCGCTGCGCAGGGCGACACGAAAGCGCGCCAGCGATGAATCGCTG